>JAACDM010000132.1 GCA_009936795.1 Verrucomicrobiaceae bacterium
ACACCCTCTTTCCAGATGAGATCGAGAATCTAAAGAGTAGCCGCTCCCTGGACGCACATGAGGCAGCCCACCAATGGTTTGGTGACTTGGTGACCTGTCGAGATTGGAGCCATCTCTGGTTAAATGAGGGCTTTGCTACCTACTATTCCCTTCTCTATGATCGTCACTCTCAAGGAGAGGATTTCTTCAAGTATGGCCTCTATCGGAATGCTCAAGGCATCTTCCGGAATGACAAAGATATCATACCGATCGTCTACAAGGGCTATGGTGAACCCATGGAACAATTCAGTTTCCGAGCCTACCCGAAAGGTGGCTGGGTGCTTCACATGCTACGGACCGAACTTGGCGAAGACTTGTTTCGCCGGTGCGTGAAAACGTATCTTGAAACGCACGCCTACAAGACAGTCGTGACCCAAGACTTGGTCGAAATCTTAGAAGAACTGAGCGGCAGATCCCTCTCCCAGTTCTTTGATCAATGGGTCTACCTTTCGGGCTACCCAACATTGAAGGTCGACTACAGGTGGGACGAATTGGCCAAACAAGCCAAGCTCACCATCACCCAGGATCAGATGAAGAATGAGAAACGTCCACTCTTCGAATTCCCTCTTCAGATCCGTTTCAAACTAGGCGACGAGGTCCACAACGAAACGATCACCATCTCTCAAGATCGAGAAGATTTTTATGTTGGCCTGTCCAAAGCTCCTGACATTGTACGTATCGATCCTGACCTAGCCGTCCTTGCGAAGATTAACTTCAAGCCCTCTGAGAAGCAACTCATCGCTCAGATCGAGGATAAGACCGATGCCATTGGGCGCCTCGAAGCCGCGAAGCAGCTCGCAGACAAAAGAAACGTTGAAAAGCTGAAGGCTGCTCTCAATAAGGACACCTTCTTCGCCGTCCGTGTCGCTGCGGCTCAAGGTCTGCAGAGCATCCACAATGATGAAGCGTTTACAGCTCTGCAAACATCTCTCGCTCAACCAGATGCTCGCGTTCGCAAAGCCGTTGTCCAGGCCCTAACATCGTATTACTCAGATGATGCCTTTAATACGCTCAAGAATGTGGCCGATCAGGAAGGCAATCCAGAAATCCGTACAAGCGCCATCCGCGCCATCGGTAAATATGCCAAGCCAGAGCTGATGAACTATCTCCTGGAGCTGCTTCAGAGCGACTCCTATGGACACGCCATTACCCGCGCGGCCATTGATGCCATGCGTTCACAAGATGACCCCTCCTTTGTGGAACCGCTCAGGCGCGCTCTCGAAACCGAAGAAGCCAAGTTCACCAGCCGCGGATTTGCTTCGGCGCTAGGCGTCCTTGGCCATCTCGCTCGGAATGAGGATTCCAAGATCGAAGTTCGTACCTTTCTCATGCAACACGTCGATCACTTGAAACGCAATGTTGCCCGCGCTGCCATGGGCGCACTCGGTGCTCTTGGAGACGCGAAAGCGGCACCTCTGCTAGAATCCTACGTGGTGGCTGACAAAGAGTCTCCTGATGCCAAGGCAGCACAGAATGCGCTCAACCAATTGCGCAAACAAGCAGCTCCTCCGATGCCAGCAGAAGTCAATCGCCTCCGAGGAGACGTCAGTGACCTGCGGGCGCAACTCAAGCAGCTCAACAGCGATATAAAGACCCTACGCGCACGATTCAAAGAGTCGTTAGAGACTGAAAAGAAAGAAGAGGCACCGGCAGCAAAGTAGCCTTCTCAATTCAACTTCGCTTCTGCTGCTGCGACGACGTCGTGCACGGTGATCTCATTGAGAAGACCACTAGGGTGCTTTAGCACTCGGACATGCTCATGTTGTGGCGCCCAGACAGAGTCTTCTGTCGGCCCAAAGAGAACGAGGCTAGGCACTCCCACCGCACCAGCCAGATGAGAAATACCGCTATCGTGTCCGAGATAGAGCCGACAGCGTGACAGCGCAGCCCCAAGCACAGGTAGGGGCAAACGATTTGCCCGAACAATGGGCAAGTCTAATGCATCGAGACTTTCAAGAAACTTCGAGACGGCAGCCTCCTCCGCTTCACCCGTGGAAACGAGAAATCGTCTGGTTGAATTAGTTTCGAACAATCTGAGGAGAACGTCCCGCCATCTGTCCAGCTCCCAATTCTTGTGAGGGCTTCCACTTCCCGGGTGTACTGCGATGATAGGACCTGCGTGGTCACCAAGAAAGCTTCTTGCTTCATCCACGATCGGCAGAGGCATCTTCAACAAGGGGTTTGCTGTATCCCTTTCAAGAAAAAGCGCGAGCCTCTCTAACGGTTTTGCGAGCTGTTCAGCCGCAGGCGGTCCTTCATTCGCCACTCGATGAGAACACTCGATGAGCATCTGCCCCCCCGCGCGCTCAAGATTCTCACGAAAGATCCCGTCAGGATCGTAGAGATAGCTGACAACCACACTAAACTCAGCAAAGTAAGCGCAGAGCCCCTCGTTTAGCGTGGCCCCCTTGGCAAAGAATGATGCAAGCGCACCATACTCGATCGAACGCGTCCTCTTAGCGTAGCCAGAAGCTTCAGCCAGGCTAATGATAGGACTGTAGCCCATCACTTCCAACTCAGCTTCAGGCAAACCTTCCGCCAGCAGCCGGATCGCAGGAACCGTCAGGATAAAGTCTCCAATGGCTCCACCTCGAAGAACAAGTATCTTCCCCATCGTTGCGTCGATTAGTTGCGGTAAAGAACTCCAAACACAGCCAGCCACGTCGTCACAATCAACGTCAGAAACCCTGCAGTGCGAGCGGAGTCCATCAGATCAAGGCCCGGCACGACCAGACCTACGACCATCGCCAAAAGCGCGATGACATTGATCAGGCCGAGCAAGCCGTAAAGAAATTTCCCTTTGGGGTGCTCATTCGTTAGTGCCATCACCACAGGAACCGCCATGCATATGCAGCCTCCTCCCAGAGCGATCAGTGGTGATTGCCCCAGGACAAATCCGGCCAAGAGCAAGACAAGGCCAACAACCACGCCACCACCAACGACAACGGCATCCAACCGCTCCATGAAACGGAGCGCCCGGCGTGCCTTATGATCACCCAGCACAATAAGCGAGCCAACCGACCTCGCCACAAATGTCCAGAGCACAAAGAGCATGTAGACCACGCCTATGCCGGTAGAAATGCCAGGTGACACATTGCGGAAGGCACCTTTAAGGAGCTGGACTGCAAGGAGCAATCCGATGATCAGGCCATAGCGCTGACCGCTCGTCAGCCGTGTCATGAAGAAGGCGTAGCGGAGATAGCTTCGATAGACAAAGGAGCGTGCCCGGAAGGCATTTAGCAACCCCTCACGAGCGGCATCAAAGTTAGGATTCAGTCGAAGCGCCTCCAAAAAGTGCTCCTCCGCCTTCTGATACTTCTCCGCCTGCAAGGCAGCTAATCCGGCAGCATAATGTGTGTAGGGATCTTCGGGATCTTGATGGAGTAAACCTGAAATATGTACCTGGTTCTCAACCTGCTTCCCCTGACAAAAGAGCGCGTGGGCCAGAATATTTGCCGACATTTCTTCGTCAGGGTCCAAGGAAAGTGCCTTCTTTGCTGAAACCTCGGCCGCATGCCGAGACTGGCGTTTCAAGTAGGCGTTTGCCAGTGCAGTATGACCAATAGACAATTCAGGCTCAAGCGCGATTGCCTCTTCAGCTGCTGCCACCGCCAGTTTCGGCTTACGCTGATCGGCAAGAACTAACGATCGCACCACGTGATTGTAGGGATCATTCGGCACCAAAGCGACCGCTTGATCAATCGTGCCTAACGCATGTTCAGCCTCTTTCTCCTAGCGCATTTGACAGTGAGCAAATCGACGCAATAAGTCGGCGTTCTTTGGATCAATCGCCAAGGCAGCACGATAGGCACTGAGAGCATCCTCCGTTCGCCCGATTTGTTCCAAATGCTCGGCGCGCCTGACATCGGGCTCGCCTGTATCACCTTGCTGACCCTGAACCGAACTCATTTCTTGATACCGAGAAAGCTCAACACGTCATCGTAAAACCCGCTCTGGTTAGCATACATGGCGTAGTTCTTTGCACTCTCAAACCACGGTTTGCTTGATGGGACGATGGACTTGGCTACTTTCACAAGGGCCTTGGTATTCATTGGAACGATGCGCCCCTCCTGCATCGCTAAGGTGAGCGCTTCTTCTGCGCCCTGATCAAAGATCGCTTTGAGATCAGCTCCAGAGAAGTGCTTCGTCTTCTTTGCTAACATGCGTGCGTCTAGATCATTGATCGGTTTGTCTTTCGCCATCACCTGGACAATTGATTCGCGAGCCACCTCATCGGGTGGCGGCACAAAGATTATCCTATCAAAACGTCCAGGCCGACGGAAAGCAGGATCAATGTGCCAAGGTGCATTGGTGGCCCCGATCACGAGCACACCCTCATTATTTGAATCTGTCCCATCCATTTCAGATAGGAACTGATTGATCAAGGTGCGCCCAGCACTCTGCTTGAGGTCTTTGCGATCAGCAGCAAGGGCGTCCACCTCATCAAAGAAGATGACAGACGGCGCTTTCTCTCGGGCTAATTGAAAAATCTGATGCAGATTCTTTTCGCTGTTACCAATGTACATGTCCAAGACCTGATGTAGGCCAAGCGAGAAGAAGTTTGCATCGATCTCACCCGCAGCGGCACGGCTAATCAGGGTCTTGCCACAACCAGGAGGTCCATAAAGCAGAACGCCACCTCCCACCGTCTTTCCATAGGCCTTGAAGAGTTCTTGATTCTGCATCGGATAGAGCACTTTCATGCGAATCTCTTCTTTGAGATCCTCCATGCCGCCGACATCGGCAAAGCTCACCTTTGGTCTCTCGAAGTCTGCTAGGGAAAAATCACGCTGCGGATTGCTAAAGGGATCTTCGTCGTCATCATCGTCGAAGAAGTAATCATCTTCGGAACCAGGAGGCGAATCAGGATCCTCTTCCTTCCACTCACTTCCGAAAAGGTAACGCTGATCCCCAGACTTTTCATTCTCTACCTTCTCCATGCGTTCCCGACTGAGGCCTAACTCTTTCTCCAGCGCACTATCCGCTACTTGCTTGCTCAGGGCGATCGCTCGCTCGTAAAAATCCTCCGCCAGCGCCTTGTTGTTCTCACTAAGATAGAGACGGCTCAGAAAGACAAAGGCTGGGGCAAAGTCTGGCTTCTCTTTGACCAAGGTCTCTGCCCGGATCGCAGCCTCTGAAGTCTTGCCTTCGAAATAAAGCACCTTGGCGACACCCAGGCGGGCCTCTGAAGAGTGAGGCTGAATGTTCAGAATCCGTTCAAAGGTTTCACGCGCCTCCGACAACGAAAAAGCCTCCACGCACGCCTGGGCGTAGAGTTGCAGCAGAGGCACATTCTCCGGTGACTCCGCGAGCGCGCGGCGCAAGGACTCCATATCTGACATAGAATCCAGTGTATAGACGCGACTGTCCCCTGTGAAAACGGAAAGTTGTGCCCAAATCAAGCTTGATCCCGGGGCGGAAATCGTCTCCAGAGCGTGGCAATGAGACTACCCAGCAGGCAATGGTAAACCGCACAGATCGCCCCGGGGAGCGACACCGCGCCAACCGGGAAATGCTTGTTTGCTAAAGCCACGGCCAGTCCTGAGTTCTGCATCCCTACCTCGATCGATACCGTGCGACAGAAACGCTCAGGTTGCCGTAGGGCACGAGCAGCAAGATAGCCCAGGATGAAGCCAGACAAATCAAAGAGCGCGATCACAAGAACAAGCGACTTCCAGTGCGCCGCCAGCTTGTCCAAATTCAAGGCCACAATGCAGGCCACGATCATCGTCACAGCAAGAACCGAGACCAGCGGCGCAAACGTACGCCCTACCTGATCAATCAGTTTTGGGAACAGGTAATTGAGGACCATGCCGCCGATGACTGGCAGAAGCACGATCATCACCATACTTTTCATCATCGGTAGCACTTCCGTCTCGAGCGTCGAGCCACCCAACCAGAAGACCAAGAGCGGCGTGAGTGCTACCGAGAGGAGCGTTGAACACATCGTCATCAGCACCGAAAGCGGCACGTTGGCTCCACTGAGAAAGGCGATTACATTGGAAGCCGTTCCCCCGGGGCAACAGCCCACGAGAATGAGCCCCAAAGCAAATTCTGGCTCTAGCCGAAACACCTTGGCAAAGACGAAGGCGAGCGATGGCATGATCACGAACTGGGCGACTACACCAATCACTACGCTCACCGGTTGTCGAAACACCTCGCGGAAATCCTCCCAACGCAAAGTCAGCCCCATTCCTAACATGACGATACCCAGGGCTAGAGGGATCCACGGCCGAACCCATATGAAATGGGCCGGCACTGCAATAGCCCAAGCCGAGCCGATGACGACCCAAAGGGCAAATAAATTAGTCAGTTTGGCAAAGAACGTGCTCATTTGTCCCCCCAGCCCTACCTGAGAGGAAGCAGCTTGTCGACTCTGACCTTCAAATGCATGCTACGCCTACCATGCCCGAACCCATCAAGGCCCTCCGAGTAAATCCCAAAGACAATGTCATTGTTGCCCTTCGCGATCTCGCTGCAGGCGAGACCGTTACTGTAGATGACCATGCCATTAGCGTCGGGGAAGCCATCAAATCCAAACACAAATTCACCGACTGGAATCTCGGCACCGGAGACACGATCACCATGTACGGGCTGACCGTGGGCAAAGCAGATAAGCCCATACCCCGTGGTCATGGCATTCACACGAGCAATGTCACGCACGCGGTTCAAGCCCCTCAGATCAATGAGGAAGCACGCCCTTGGAGCACTCCCGATGTGTCCCAATGGATGGACACCACCTTTGACGGCTACCATCGCGAAAGCGGCAGTGTTGGCACGGCGAACCAGTGGCTCGTCATCCCGCTAGTCTTCTGTGAGAATCGCAATCTAATGCTGATGAAAGAGGCTCTATTAGGGCCGCTTGGCTATGGGATCACGCGGCCCTACGAGGCCTATGTTCAACAGCTCGCCCAGGGGCACGCAAAGGGAGTCCCCCTTGCAGACATCGATCCAGATTCACAGGATATCACCAGGAACCGTCTCTTTCCCAATGTTGATGGCGTCAAATTCCTAGCACACACCTTGGGCTGCGGCGGCACCGATAACGACTCTGATTCACTCGCAGGTTTGTTAGCAGGATACATTGCCCATCCCAATGTTGCTGGAGCCACCATCCTCAGCTTGGGCTGTCAGAAGACACAGCTCGACCAATTGAGAGAAGAAATTCACAAACGAGATCCGCTGTTTTCGAAACCGCTCCATTTCTTCGAACAACAGAAGAGCCAATCCGAACGACAGATGATTGGGTCAGCTCTCAAGGCGACCTTTCAAGGCATGGCTGACGCCAACAAACTCTCTCGCCAACCAGCTCCATTGAGCAAACTCGCTCTGGGCGTGGAGTGTGGAGGATCTGATGGCTTCTCGGGCATCTCCGCAAATCCTGTCATTGGCCTTGTTTCTGATCGCCTTGCGGCACTGCACGGCCGCGTTATTCTCTCAGAATTTCCCGAACTCTGCGGGGCAGAGCAAGACCTCGTCGACCGCTGCTCTACACCAGAAATTGCCCAGCGATTTCTCAAACTGATGGCAGCCTACCAAGGTGCGGCACAAAAGGTAGGCTCTGGTTTCGACCAGAACCCATCCCACGGAAACATCGCTGATGGCCTCATCACGGATGCGATGAAATCAGCAGGAGCTGCACGTAAAGGCGGCTCCTCTCCAGTCAATGATGTCCTCGACTACCCGGGCTGGACAACTAACCAAGGCCTGAATCTCCTGTGTTCACCAGGCAACGATGTCGAATCGACAACCGCCATGGCCGGAGCCGGGGCCAATCTAATCATCTTCTCAACTGGTCTCGGTACTCCAACAGGGAATCCCGTCACTCCCGTGATCAAAATTTCTAGCAATACAACCATCGCTCAGAATCTCAGCGATATCATTGACTTCGACACGGGTTCTATCATTGCAGGTGAGGCATCTCTAGACACCCTCGCCAACGACCTTTTCCAATTGGTCATCGACACGGCAAGTGGGCACTATCAAACCTGTGCGCAGCGCCTCAGCCAAGATGACTTCATTCCATGGAAGCGCGGCGTCTCTCTCTAGCATTAACGCAATTCTATGCACAATAGCCGCATCAGATTTCCCATTGGCTCCGCTCCAGGCGGTGAGATCTTCTTGGATCGACGCTTTCGTTGACTTAACTTGAACCGCCTCAACACATTCACGTATGCGCTTTAAAGCCTTACGTAACCGTCGGCCAGACCCTAGCGGAGGAATCACCGTGCTCTGAACCGCCGTCTGTATGATCACTTCTTGGCTACCGCCGAAGAGGACCAAGCGATTCAGTTGAAGCGGTCTACTTTTAGGAGCCAGTATTTTCGTAGTTTTATTGTAGAGTGTTCGTTAGGCTCGCTGTTGGTGCTGTGTGATGACCTTTATGCCGCTAGGCATGGTTGAGAACCGTAGATCGTCCACGGTGTCTGGTAGTTCAGATGCTGATGTTTTGGCTGGTGGTTGTAGTAGCCCATCTATTCATCAATATGCTCCTTCAACTCGGGGATGGTTTCGTAGCTCCATAGCCTCGTCTTCTCAACTTTCAGGCTTCGCCACAGGCGTTCGATGAAGACGTTGTCCATCCAGCGTCCCTTGCCGTCCATGCTCACCCTGATCCCATTGGACTCGATCTCTTCGGTCCACTTTTTACTCGTAAACTGGCTTCCTTGATCTGTATTGAAGATCTTGGGTCGTCGCCCGCTTTGAAGCGCTTTCGCCAGAGCCCTCAAGCACATCTCGGTATCGCCAGTGTTGCTCAATTCCCAGCTCAACACAGCACGACTGTGCCAGTCCATGATCGCGATCAGATAGACGTGCCCGGTTGCCATTGGTATGTAGGTAATGTCCGTGCACCAGACCTCGTCCACCTCACTGACCTTCCGATCACGTAGGAGGTAGGGATAGATCTTGTTGCCTTTGCCAGGAACGCTGAGCTTGGGCTTCGGAGCAATGGCTTCAATGCCCATCGTTCTCATGAGGCGACGTAGTCGCTTTCGACCTATCTCGATGCCTTGTCTCGAAGCTCTCGGATGAGCTTCCGCTGCCCCAAGAATAGCCAGCGCGTGTGGAGTTCATCCAGAAGCTTCATCATCTTCAACTCCTTCTCTGAGGTCGGCGTTGGCTTCGATGTTAGTCGGTTGCGATTCACTCCCAGGAGAGCGCTTTGCCGGCGTATCGAAAGCTTGGAGTGCTAAGTTTCAATCATGGCTTTTCGCTGAGATCGATCCCCAGCTCCTAGCGCTTTTCTCAAGGAACTCCTTCTCCATGACGAGCTGACCGACTTTGCGTTCCAACCGCTGCTCCTGCTTCTCTTTGAGGGCCAGTTCCGATTTGGCGTGATTCTTACCTGCAAAGCTCTCAGGCACGCGCCCTTCCAGTTCCTTCTTCCACTGGCTCACTTGTGTTGGGGCTAGCTCATTGGCCTTAGCGATCTCGTTGATTGTCTTGATACCCTGGAGGACTTCGATCGCAATGCACGCTTTGAACTCAGGAGTCAGGTGTCTTCTCTTTCGTTTCATTTCGTCTGTTTTACTTGGGTTGCACACCACAGACGAGCCTTCGGATTCTCAATAGCTACATGGCTTCGTTTGGGGCTACCGCTTCAATTTCAACAATCGCCCCTGATGGACCCGAGGACAATCGAGACCTACCCATTCAGCCCACCTAGCTGGTGAATAGTTTCACTACTACAACCGTTCTCAACGCTGCAATATTGCCGCTGAGACTTCTACCTGTCGGCAAGTCGGATCTTTGCTCTAAGCTGTGGGATATTCCCACTCTCCACGATAGTCTCGCCGGAGATGGACATTAGCCGCCGGATCACCAACAACCCGCTCGCGTTCACCATCCCACTCTACGCTGCGACCAAGCTTGAGCGAAAGCATCCCTAACAAACTGGCCGTCGTCGACCGATGCCCAATCTCAATATCGCATACCGGCAGGCGCTTCTTGTCGTCGATACTTGCTAGGAAATCGGACCAGAGTTCGCGGATGTTCTGAGAATCGGGAGCGTGCAACTCAGGAGCCTGGTGTATGAGAGGTGCTTTTTTATTGTTAGGATAGAAAGTCCACCCATCTCGCCAACCTTGATGTAGGACACCCTCTGTGCCATAGAAATAGCAGCCAACATTCTCCCCCTTATCTGTATTATTACCCGCGAACTTTCGGTGTTCCCAGGTCATGGTAAAATCTTCAAATTCATAGACGGCCATTTGATGATCCGGCGCGTCCGTTGTTTGATGCTCCTCGGTGTAAACAGGAGTACCCGCGACAGGTCGACCACCGGTTGAGAAAACCCGTTTCGGGGCAGCCTCATCGCTCCACCAAAGGACTTGGTCCAACCAATGGATTCCCCAATCGCCCAGCGTGCCGTTGGCATAGTCGAGGTAGTTTCGAAACCCCTTTGGATGGATCGCATTGCCCCAACTGCCTGGAATGTTTCCGCAGAAATGGCGCATCGGAGCAGGGCCACACCACATGTCCCAGTCCAGTTCCTTCGGCGGCTCAGTATTCTTGACCGGCTTCTCGCGGCCTCCGCCATAGTGGACGAAGCAACGTACGGATCCAATCTTACCAGCTTTCCCAGATCGCAGGAAATCCATCCCTGACATGTTATGGGCGCTCACTCTACGATGGGTACCTACCTGAACCATCTTTCCCGTGGCTCGCGCCGCTTCCACCATAGCCCGGCCTTCCGCGATCGTATGGCTGATAGGCTTCTCCACATAGACGTGCGCGCCAGCATTCACTGCAGCAATCGTTTGCAGCGGGTGCCAGTGATCTGGGGTAGCCACGATAACAATCTCTGGCTTTTCTTTCTCTAGCATTTCCCGATAATCACGATACGCCTTAGCTTTGTTGCCACTAGCGTCCTCGACGTGCTTCAAAGCAGGCTGAAGCTGACGGTCGTCGACATCGCAAAGAGCCACCACCTTGGAATGACCCGCCCGCATGGCTTCATTGAGAATATTCATTCCCCACCACCCCGAGCCAATCAGAGCAGTTCGGTATTTCTTCCCTCCGTGATGCTTGGCATGCACAGCAGGGAAGCTGAGCGTGCTAGCGAGACTTGTCGCAGTAGTCGTTTTGAGAAACTGGCGTCGATTCGGATTCATACGCTAAACATAACTCCAGCCGCCAAACCGTGACAAGCTCCTAACATACAATTTCCCTCACTGGCCCCCAGAACCAGAAGAATCCCACGCGTTGCAAAACGGTGGGATCAACTCGACAGATTTGACCTCTCGTGCGCATGGCTCATCGTTTGCTAATACGGTGGCCAAACCACATAGTCTAAATTCAAACCGGATAAGAATACTTGATTCAAAAACGTCTGAGGCGCTATTCCTATCAAATGCTTGAGTAATTAAGAGACACCGGTGGAATTGAGCGCGTCGATTACGGTCTGATCGGCATCGGTATCAACTTGGCGCTACTATTCTTCGCCGGACTCATCTGTTTCCCGCTCTGGGCGGTTTCAACCGTATTGCTTCTTTCCTCTCTGTGCGGCGAATGGTAAAGTCCATACCATACGCGAGGTCACACGGCGCATCATTCCATAGGCTGATTGCCAAGATAGTGCCGATCCTCCTCACGTAGATAAGACCTCAACCAAGTTGATCCCCCCAGTCAAGGAGACTATGAAAAGCCCCTAACCTTCCTCTTCCAGACGCCTGCGCATTTTCTTGAGCGATTCAGCTGATTCCATCTCTTTCTTCTGCTGCTTTTCCGATCTCAATTTGGAAAGAATGTTCTTCAATACTGAATTCTGCTCTTTCGGCTTCTTTTCTTCGATAGGATCCAATCCATCTTTGCCAATATCCACTTTCAAATTCTTGAGCCGAGGGTCTCGCCCAAGCTCCCCTTGCCCCAAAAAAGTATTCACAACGATGGGGTAGACCTTACTGGATGTGCGCAGCTTACGGTGCGCTTTGATAAAATTGGTAGGGTGATAATAGCAAGAATTGTCTTTCGGCCACGACGTACGATTCATGCCCAGACGCAGCTCTTTGCGCATCTCAAAGTGAAGGTGTGCCACATACATTCCGCGATTCGACCCCATTTCGCCAATCTGCTGCCCTCGTTTCACCCGGTCATACAATTTCACATAACGCTTCAAGAGATGCCCATACTGAGAATCAACATAGCGTATCTTCCCACTATCATCGCGGTAGGCATGTCTCACGATTACACAGTTTCCCCATCCCCTTCGAACATCGTCAGAGAACACGACAACGCCGTGGGCCACGGAATAGATTGGGTCCCCCATATCTGAATTGCCACCACCAACGCCATTCCAATCCTCACCCAGATGTCCGGGCGGAGTATAGCCTCGGAACTTGTAGTATCCCTTGGCATCTGGAATACCAACTGGAAAGTCGAAACCGTCTGCCAGCACTTGGCGGATGACGTCACGCGCAGCAAGTGGCGTGGCCAGAGCTGTCCAAATCAGGGCAAAGCTGGCGAAGAACGTACGGGTGCGATCCATGAATAATGCTACAGGAACCGTTAACGGAGCGCCTCAATCCGCAAGCGGAAAGCGTTTTGAACCTATCTTGGTCACCTAACTATTAATTCTTCTTAAACAACTTCCTCCGTGATCAATCGCATCAACGATAACTAGCACCACGTTATCTAAATCCCATAAACATCGCACCTCCCACGATAATCGCGAGCGCGATGCGATAGTAAGCGAATACAGCCATGCTGTGCTTCTGCAGGTAACTCACCATCCACTTTACCGCAATCACGGCCGAGATCCAAGCAGCGAATGAACCGACCAGCATCGGCCCCCACCCGTATTCCGCTACCATCAAGGGGCCTGCATCTTTGGCCTTGTATACCGTCGCCGCACAAAGAGTAAGAACTCCTAACAAAAAACTAAATTCTACAGCAGCACTGAGACTCAATCCAACTAGCACTCCTCCAACAATCGTCACGAGACTTCGCGATGTACCCGGACACATCGCTATGCATTGAATGAAGCCAATGATCACCGCGAGTTTCCACGTGAGCTGTGCTAATGATTTCCCCGCGCCCTGCACATCTTTGCGCCTTCGCCGATAGTAGACGGTCGCGAGAATAGCAACGCCACCGACAAACCAAGCAATGACAATGGTAGTCAAATTGAACAGCTTCTCTTCGATCTTATCGTCAAAGAGCAGCCCAAGAACCGCTGCCGGGATGAAGGCTGCGATAATACAAACGCCCAAACGTAATCCCTCTTCATCGCCCTTCCCGATCCCAACCTTTCCTAACCAACCTGCCACAATCTCCATGACATGTTTCCAGTAGACCCCAAGCACAGCCAGAATCGCCCCCGCCTGGATGCAGATAGCGTAAGCATTGGCTGCCTCAGACGGAGGGATGTTCAACGCATGCTGCGTCAAGATCAAATGCCCAGTTGAAGATACGGGGAGATATTCCGTTACACCTTCAACGATTCCAAGGATGAATGCTTGCCACCAGTCCATGCTGGCTCTTAGAGCCAATGGTAGCGCCAGGCAAGGGAAACGTCATTCTCGCAGCCAACGATCCGATTGCTGCAGGTGCCTCACCGAAACATACGCAGGTGCCCCATCGTAAGCGCCATCGTTCGCCACAAAGACAACATCAGTACGTTTGAGCCCGGTCGTGTTGCACATCGATTGCCACGGCACCCGAAGTCTCCAGCGCGATTCGTGCCCGGCAACTTTTGCCAACGTCGACTGCTTCTTCTGTGCCTTCTTGATACGCGCTCGGGTCTGCTCGACCAGAGGATGCCGCTCCGCGAACTCCACCAGAAGCTTCTTCAGGTCGGCCTGAAGGGTTTCCGTGCCGTCGGGTTCTCTCAGAATCTTGCCCTCGGCAGCTAAATACTTCTGTCCAACATCCGTCCAACTATCACTTAAATCGATCTCCAATTCTAGCACTTCCCCCTCCCGCAACGCTGAGGTAATCAGGTAGCGCTCCTCCACAAGGACGAGATCATCAGGCTTCTCTCCTACACATCTCACGCGCGTCACCGGAGGGATGTGCTTCAGTTTATGAGCCTTGTTAATCAGCAGCTCAAGAAAAGGCCCGGACTCGGGCAGGGTATAGGCTGAAGGATGCGCGGCCGCACTGAGCAGGTCGCCGCCTCCCAATTGTGCCTTGAAGAGCCCAAGCAGGGACGGCACATAAGTGCCGCTACGCAGCATCCTGGTCTTCAGTTCCGGTGAGAAAGAAGCCGCGGCATACAGAATCGGCTTCATGAGATAGCTATCAGAACCGGACTTCCCTACCGAATAGAGAAAGAACGGACTGAGGAACGATAGATTGTCGTTATAACCCCCATCTTGCCGCACCTGGAAGTTCCACACAGCCGGACAGATGAGCAGGCAATTCGACTCATAGAGCGCCCGATAAAACGAGGCATCAACGACGGGACGTCCCACCCCGATCTTCCGCTTAAGATGGCTCGGTTTGACCCGTTCAAGGATACTGCACCGATCGTGGAACTCAACGATCGCCATCGCCTCATTGAACACAGACTTGTGAAAGCCCAACGATTGCACACCAAATGTGACTCGATTGGAATAGATCGCCTCATTGGCCGGTCGATAGTCTGCTATCGGTTTGGCCATCGTCATCTGAGGATAAACGGAGCCTACCTTCGAATGATTACTATCAAAGCTACGAAACGCATCCTGACTCAGGCCCGCAGCCGAGCCGTCCTCGAACCAACTGTTGATCTGATCAACGGCCGCCTTACCCGCCTCGTCTCCATACGGCTTGTCCCAACTTTCATATTTGAGCGGCAGCTTCTTCGATACCTTGCCAGAAATGGCATCCGGCCACGTCGCCACATACTCGTAGTATGGAGCCGCCCGAGACGGAAGTATATCAGTATCCTGAGCCTGCGCAGCAAGCACGGAGGCCACAATGTAGCACAGGCTTGCAGCCTGTGTCTTTGCTAGCCAGTTCATCCCCGACGTATCCTCTTCAAAATCAATTCAGGACTCTCGCCCCGATGGTAACGCCAAGTCAACCAAAGGTCCTGCAAGACTACCGTGAGCACACCACGTTTCTGAAATCGACGAGCTGAAGACCTGACTGCTGGCCCGACGCTCCGCATCTTCCCAACCTCTTTCGCCTTCTGGCAGAAATCGAAATCCTCAAATACTGGAACATCGGCAAAGCCCCCAACTTGCTCAAACACAGCCTTTCTTACAAAGATCGATTGGTCTCCAAAGAAAAGCCCACACCACCGCGACCGCAGTGAAGCGATCCAACAAGTGAAAGCCAATAGTGGCGAGGCCGAGCGAAAGCGTCTCTTGAATCCCCCACCCACGACAACTGAATTCCGTAATGCGACGACAATCGATTCGGCAGCACCTTGCTTGACCCAAGTATCCGCATGGAGAAACCAGAGCACGTCTCCCGTCGCTGCGGCAGCTCCCACGTTAAGTTGATGCGCCCGTTGACGCTTCTCACTGTGAATCACCAGCGCTCCACACGCTTCTGCTAGGCTCACCGTCGCATCCGTGCTCCCTGCGTCCACCACAGTGATCTCCAAAGGAGCGTTCAGAGCTTTAAGAGAGGCTAGAGTCTCGGGTAGATTGTCCGCTTCGTTCAGTGTGGGCAAGATGACTGAGATCACGACAACTGAATTGCGCGTTTCTCGCCCACTCTCCCCGTCACCCGACCAATGACAGCGGCCTCTTTATAGCCCGCCTCATGAAGGGCTTTCAAAACATAATCCACCTGCTCGGAGCTGACCGTCGCTAGCAGGCCTCCACAGGTCTGGGGGTCAAAGAGCAGCGGATACTTGGGATCATCGACAAACGCCTCCGGGTTCTCAATGCCTTCCGATGCGGCATGATTGTCTGTATGAATCGAACTCAGAATCCCTTGGCCTGCCGTTTCTTTAGCCCCGGCCAGTGTGGGAACAGCAGCGACGTCAAATTGGATACCGAGATTCTTCGGCGTCATTTCTAACAAATGCCCCAAGAGCCCGAATCCCGTCACATCCGTACAGGCCGTCGCTCCGTGCCTCGACAGAATCTCCGCTGCCGCCGCATTATCCACCAGCATGTGATCTAGTGCCGCATCGATCCAGACACTCTTCGTTTTCAACCGCATCTCAGCCGCAAAGAGCGTCCCCGTGCCAATCGGCTTCGTTAGAATGAGCGCTTCCCCAGCCTGCATACCAGACTTCCGCAGAACTACTTCATTGCTAGCAAAGCCATTACAAGTCAGACCAAGAGCAAGATTTGCCCCCTCAGCAGTGTGACCTCCTAACAAATAGGCCCCATGGCGCGCCAAGACCGTGATTACGCCGGACAGCATCTGAAAGAGATTCTCTTCAATGACCGCCTCTTTCCCAAAGGGAATCTCAGCGAGTACCAATACGCCATAAGGCCGAGCGCCCATGGCCCAGAGATCGCTCAACGAATGGATGGCCACCAATTGGCCAAAGAGATAGGGATCCCCAACCAGGGCCGGCATGTAATCGACCGTTTGCACAAGCTGTTCACCATCTGGGACGGGAAACACAGCCGCATCATCACTATCATTGAGCTGAGACAGCACGTCATCATCTCCCTCCCGGCGAATACGCTGCAACGTTCGCCGCAAGACACCACTTCCCACTTTGGCCGCACAGCCTAGACACCGCATCTCCGCACGGCGCTTTAAATCGAGAAGTGGATCATTCTTCCGGGCAACTTCCCTCGATGATGGCAAGGTCTTCGCAGCCTCCGCTTCCATGTCAGGGAAGATCTCAAACTTCTCCATGAACTTCCGATCTATCCAATCCTTAAGCTGCCACATCTTGGGAGATTTCCAAGCAAGCCAACGACGCGACGCCACGGCAGACGCGGTCGCCGTTCCAATCAAACTCAGGAACTCTTTCTGCGGTTTAAACGGCTTTAACTCCTCCCCTTGAGCAATCGCCCCTAAATTGTCAAACAGAGGCCTACCTTGCCGAACGGCAAAGACGCCAGACTTTGGCCGTGGGTGGCTCTCCATCGTTGCCACACCCCCCGCAGCAAAGACATGCGGATGCGAGGTTGACTGCAAAGTTTCTGACACCAATATCAATCCCTGATCATCCGTAGCCAACCCCGCCTCGCCAGGCCATGCTGCCGGGCTCGCCTGCGTGACCCAGAAAGTGTGATCGGAGTGAATTAACTTCCCCGATTCGCAAAGTACACCGTGCTCTCGCACTTCCACCACACTTTCGTTCACGTGGACCTCAATTCCGCGATCTGACAGTAGCTTTACAAAATGCCCTCGCACTTTCACATTGTGCGTCATTAGAATCTCGCCCGCCCGATGCACCAAATGCACTTGCGTCTTTCCCTCAAGCTGCTTGTGCATGCCTAGCGCCAACTCTACGCCCCCTGCGCCCGCTCCCACAATGACGATGTCCTTCGGCGTCACCCCGCGACCATGAGCGTCCACCATCTGCGTCCATTTCTCTAACAACGCCGGCACCGGTTTGGAAGCCGTCGACCATTGCTCCGCCCCCCGAATACTCGTCATGTCCGGCGTGCTGCCAATATTGATCGAGGCGTAATCGAATCGCAACGAAGGTCGCCCTTTGAGAAAGACGCGATTCTCCTTTAAATCCATCCCCAAAACAGGGCTCATGATAAACCGAACCTGCGCAAACCGACATAATTTCCTAAGATCGATGTGGACCTCATCGTGCGAGTAAAACCCAGCAATGTGCCCCGGCAGCATCCCAGAATAAGGGGCCATCGACACGTCGGAGATCAGCGTCACGTCCACCCCTTCCAAAGGATTCATTCCTAACATCCGCAACAATAGCGCATGAGTATGCCCTCCCCCAACTAAGACAATCTGGGTAGCAATCGGAGCTTCAGGAGCCATCATGCTCTCTACCAACCCGGGATGCCCCAGCTTGTCAATCCTCGCCCACTGGCTTCCGGGACGCCAAGCCGAAAGCCACCAGCGTCCAACCCAAGATTGCCGAGCCCTCGTCACCTTGATAGAGTCCCGCTGCGAAGACACCCATCGTTGCCATCACCTTTCTGGTTGTGGGCCTTGGCTGGAAAGTCAGGGCTCCTTCGAAGGTCGAACCTTCAGAAAACGGTTTCACATCAACTTCAGAGGGCTCCATTCTCCCAATTCCCCAGACAGGAAATAGCCAGAGCACGGCCTCCAGCGGTCTCAAAAGCGACACCACCAAGAACCGAGACACGCTTCTCGCGATCCCCGAACACGAAGGTCCCTTGACCAGCAACGCTCAGGTATATCAGTTCCTAACGAGCTTCAGCTCGAAGGATCACTTAAACCTCACCCAATCTATAGAACCCATCAAGATTCGGCAGTAGCAGCGGCGTATGCCGAAAGTCTTGAAGACCCATCCAGCCAGCAATCCGCCCTCCAGAACATCATACCCAATTGGGCAAGGATCGATCCCGACGAAGCCATCGCACACTACACTCGAGGAACACGATAGGCCTGCTGTTCTCCAGAACATGATCAGAATGATCGTCAACACAGACATTGATAGCGCAATCGATTTCTAGGAGTCCAACGCAGCCACCTTGGCAGACGAAGACTCGAAACACAATCTCGGACAATCTAGTCGATACTTGGGCCAACTTCGATGTGGCTGCAGCAGCCGAATGGTCTGCCTCCCTGGAGATGCCTGAAGCACGCACACGAGCGATCGACGAAGCCGCCGGTGCATGGATCCATCAAGATTCCTTGCCTGCCTCCGAGTGCCTCGGAAAACTTCCAGAGGGTCCTGACAGGGATGCTGCAGTTCGCCAATTGGTCAGCCACGTTCAGATGAACGGTCCCAGCGCCGCCTTTACTTGGGCTATCACCTTAAGCGAAGAAGGCAAACGGACATAATTCTTACAAGGAGTGATCAGCTAGTGGAAGCAGACCGATCCCAACGTCGCTCTCCAAGCCTTGCAATCAGCAAACCTCAACAACGATGATTACAACAGGTTAACCAAGCAACTTAAAGAATGAAGGCCGTCCTTGCAGCATTAGCACTACTCCTCGTCGGCTTTGCTCTCGGCTGGGCGCTAAAGCCACCTCCTTTATCCACCTTGGCAGAAAGCAGCTCTCCTGTATCTTCCATATTGGACACGACCGGCTCGAAGAGTATCGAGTCGTTTAGGAGCTCACCCGAGGCAGGCACAGCACTCGTCAATCTCTATGATGAGCACAGATCAATGGAGAATCAGATGCAGGCCTACCGCCAGCTCTCTCGCCTCAGCCCAAAGGAGCTGCAAACTCTAGCGGAACCACTCGGCACCATTTCCGATGATCTTCGCTATCACCAACTTCGCCAAGCGCTGGGCGGAAGTCGACTTTGAAGGACTATTCGCGTTTGGCCTTCAAACGAAAGATCCCAAACTCAGCAGACATGCAATGAACCAGGCCATCAACGTGGCCGCCAAACGAGACCATCACCGAGCTCTATCACTTATCGATACTATCGAGAATGAGCATTTGCGGCGGGAGGCGCTATGCACAGTCACACTCATCCTATCAAAAAACGACCCACTTGCGACCTTTGCGGCAGTCAAGAAGGAATCATTGGAAGATTATTATTACCTAGAAGTCTTCCGCTCTTGGGCAAACAATGCGCCACTTGAAGCCGTAGCGCATCTTGCGACGATCCCCCCTCGGGAAGACCGTCGAAACGCCATCAATGGACTTACTCAATCCTGGGGATCCAAGGATCCTGAGGGCACCGCTGATTGGGCCATCGCCCTCAGCAATCGAAACGAACGCCGACAGGCGCGGCAAGGCATCATGTGTAATGTTCGTGACCTTACCCAGGGCACCCAACTTTTAGAGAAACTAGCACTAAAATGAAAGGATCGCCTAACGGCTATCAATGCACTCGCTGGAAATGCTTTTCAAGCGGATATCGATGGTGCGCTTGCCTGGACTCGAACACTTATACCAAAAGAGCACTCCCAAGTGATCGCAAATCAGCTCTACCACATCACTCAAGTCGATCCTGAGAGAGCGCGCCAACTCTAGGACGCGCGACCTGACAGTCAGCTCAGGCACGGAACGAAACAGCTGGCGCGGGCTCTGGCTAAAAAAGATCAAGCCAACGCCCAAGACCGGGCGGATTCGCTCCCTCCAGGCAACGCCAGACGAGAAGCCATCCAAGGCATTGTTGCAGAACTGCAGCTTACCGATCCTAAAGCCAGAGCAGACCATTTAGAACGTGTTGGGCTCAGCGGCCAAATCACCTACTTTGCAGAGGAAGTTGTCAGCGCTTGGTTCGATCGCGACCCGAGTGCCGCTAAAACGTGGGCCACTTCACAAACCGACCTCGATGTTCGCAAGCGCCTCACTCACGCCCTGGTCTTACATTGGTCCCGAGAGGACCCTGCTGGCGCCGTTGCCTTCAGCGCAGAAATACAGGCCCCCACTCACCGCCGCTCCGCCTTACAGAAAGTCATGCCAAACTAGGCCAACCTCAATTCAGACGAAGCCATCGCTTACTTCAACAGTCTCGAAGCCGAAGATCAGCCGACCATTCTTCAGACCATGATCAGTAATGCGCCAATTCAGACATTAACAGCGCCGTAGAACTCGTTGAATCGCACCTCTCTCGTTCCTCTGTCGAGGCCCCGGGGAATGGAAACGTCGCGGCAGCCAGAAACGTCG
>JAACDM010000715.1 GCA_009936795.1 Verrucomicrobiaceae bacterium
CCGCATTCTGACGCTGCAACAATTGCTCAGCACTCGATAGCTTTCTACCATCTCTTTTCACATTACCTCGAACCCTAGGGTTCAATATAAGTTCATGTATTTGTTGGCCGCTTTAATGCGTCCGCCTAAGGTAGAGGATCGGACTTGCTCATCTGGCAATCCCTCCGTAAGACGAAGGCCGGGGATCACAAGGATGCCCAGAATGAACCTCTAAACTCGCACAGACACTTATTTCTAATGAAACTTGAGACCACTTGCCTCCATGGCGGACACCAGCCTGACTCGGCGACGAATGCCCGCGCCGTTCCTATTTATCGCACGAGTTCTTTCGTGTTTAATAGTACAGAACACGCGGCCAATCTGTTCGGCTTGAGAGAGTTGGGGAATATCTACACGCGCCTGATGAACCCCACGCACGATGCACTGGAGCAGCGGGTGGCTCAATTGGAGGGAGGTGCGGCGGCGCTGGCGGTCGCCTCCGGAACGAGTGCCATCTTCTACGCGATCATCAACCTGGCGAAGGCGGGTGACGAGATCGTTTCAGCAAACAATCTTTATGGGGGGAGCTTCACCCAATTCAATGACATCTTGCCCAATCTGGGCATCAAGGTGAACCTTGTGGATCCTAACGATCCGGCTAATTTCGAGGCGGCGATCACCGAGAACACCAAGGCGCTCTTCTGTGAGACTGTTAGCAACCCTGGGCTGGATGTAGCCGACCTGGAAGCGATTGCTGACATTGCGCACAAGCATGGGTTGCCGTTGATTGTTGATAGCACGTTCTCCACGCCATACCTTACGCGCCCGATTGAGCACGGCGCTGACATTGTGGTGCATTCATTGACGAAGTGGTTTGGAGGTCATGGCACTGGGATTGGTGGCATCGTGGTCGACTCTGGCAAGTTCCCATGGAACAACGGCAAGTTTCCTCTCTATGATGAGCCGGACGCTTCTTACCACGGCCTGCGGTGGGGGCATGACCTGCCGGAGCCGCTGGCGCCGCTCGCCTATATTCTGAGAATGCGTACGGTGCCCTTGCGAAACCTGGGGGCGTGTATTGCTCCCGACAATGCCTGGCAGTTTCTCCAAGGGATCGAGACGCTGCCTCTTCGGATGGAGCGGCATTGTGAGAACTCGCTCGCCGTGGCAAAACATCTCAGTGCGCATCCCGCTGTCGAATGGGTGAGATTCCCTGGCCTAGAAGGAGATTTGCAGGCTGCACTGAATGATAAGTATCTGAATGGCAAAGGTGGGTCCATGGTCGTCTTCGGGATCAAGGGTGGCGCTGAGGCTGGATCGAAGTTCATCGAAGGGCTTACGCTCTTCTCGCATCTTGCCAATGTGGGTGATGCGAAGAGTCTCGCTATTCATCCCGCCACGACTACGCACAGCCAGCTCACGGCCGAACAGCAGGCTGCTGGCGGCATCAAGCCAGAGCTGATTCGCCTTTCTGTGGGGATCGAGCACATTGATGATATTCTCGCAGACATCGACCAGGCCCTCAGTTTGGCTGTGGACTAACGCTTATGTCTAAGGAGCCTGCTGAGTTCGAAGTCCTTCTCAAACACGTCGACCGGGCGGGCACACGCGCGGTCGACGGTCATGAGGAGGATGCTCCAGTAGCCCCCAAGGAGAAGCGATTGATGAAGCCAGAGGTGATGTCTCCTCAGGGAAACCCTCGCCACCGATCGGAGCCCCCCCAGGTCGAGGCTACCGGTCTTGTTGAGTGGACTTGGCTTATCAGTGGCCTTCTGTTAGGTCTCGCATTGACTTGGTGGATTGTGGAGACATTCTTCTAGATCAGTGCGCGGGCGCACTCTTCACCCATCTTTGCATACAGTTCCGTTCCCTTGCTTGTCCACTCAACCAGATCCTCGCTAAGCGTCACCGTGTTCGGCTCAAAGAGAAGAATGGTCGAAGAACCTCCAAACGCGAAATACCCCATTTCATCGCCTTTCTTCATCGGCGCGTTTGATTTGTAGGTGGGCTTAATGCTCCCTACGCAGGTGGCGCCGACAGGGCACATGAGGACTTGGCCAAACTGACGTGACTGGATCGCAGTGATGGCTCGCTTGTTCTCCCAGAGGTAGGCAAGTCGCTGGCGGAGTGCTAGTGGGTTGACAGAATAGAGCGCTCCTGGGATCAGGCGAAGATTGTCTGGTATGCCTCCAATCGGGAAATGGAAACGATGATAGTCTACGGGGCAGAGGCGCGAGAAGAGGAGGGTGCCGCCGGTGTAGCGTTCGGTTAGCTTTGGGTCCTGGAGGAAGCTACTGAGATCGAAGCGTTGCCCTTTCACATAAAAGCTGTCCATCGCTCCAATGTTGGGAAACCCAAAGTGGCGGCCATCGGCAGGGAACACCACAACGTCGTCTTTGGCGGCGACGGGACGAGCGGACTCGTTGAGTTTGCGGTAGAAGAACTCGTTGAAGCTATCAAAACTCTCTGGCGAATCGGCGAATTCTGCGGGATTCAGCCCATACTGTTCGATGAATGGCAGGACTTTGCTTGCGCTGGTGGGCTTGTCCATGCGCCAGCCATACCAACGCGAGAAGCCTGCGCGCTTGACCATGGCCTCCAGCGAGAGCTTGCCTAGCGGATTCTCATAGGTCCAACGCAGGAAGCCTTCTCCGTAGACGGCTTCTGTTTCGAGTTCACCGCTCGCGCGATTGAAGTAACGGATGGGTTCCGTGCTCAAATTAGTTTAGGACCTTAAGTTTGATGTTGCGATAGTAGATTGGCGCGCCGGCATGCTTGCCTTGAAGGCCTATGTATCCTTTGGTTGGCAGTTCGGACTTAGGCTTGGTCAACCAGCTAGGGATGTCACTGCCATCGGGATTCTGCTTGGCAGAGGTCCACTGACGCAGGTCCATTTCATTCACTTTCTCGCCGTTGAGGACGATGGTGATCTGGTGGTCTTGGCACGTAATGGTGTAGTGGTTCCATTCGCCTGGTCTCTTCACAGTGGATTTGGTTGACGCCTTGTGGCCGAAGAAAGCGGCATTCTGGCAAGTTCGGTCGGCTTTAGACCACTGTTCGGAATGGTCATCGGCGATCTGGATCTCTACCGAGTTGGGAATCCAGTTCTTCGTATCGCTACAATAAACAATGACACCACTGTTGGTGCCAGCGGCTGTCATGAATTCGAGGTCGATGATGAAATTGTCATGCTGCTGCGTTGTCCAAATGGCCTGATCCTCAGAAGCGGTGAGCACGCCTTCGCTATTCACACTCCATACACCTTCAGGTGCATTGGCATTTTTGAGGGAAGCGTCGGAGAAGAGGCTAGTCCAGGGCTTCTCTGCAAAGCCGCGTTCTTGGAGAAAGAAGAGAAGGTCTTTCGTCCAGGGGTGCTCGTTTGCTAGACCGATACCATGACGGCCATTCTGGTAAACGTGGAGGTCTAGCGGAACGCCCGCTTTCTGAAGGGCGTTGGCGAACATCAGGCTGTTCTCTAGAGGAACCGCTTTGTCTTCAGCCGTGTGCCACAGGAAGGTCGGAGGTGTTTCTGTGGTGACTTGGAGTTCATTAGAAAGATCCCAGATGAGTTTGGGATCAGGTTTGTCTCCTAACAAATTGCGACGGGAGCCGCCGTGAGACCACGGGCCCATGCTGATGACGGGGTAACAAAGAATGCCGAGATCTGGCCGGGAAGATTGCTTCTCGATTGGATCATCTGCGCTAGGATTGCCGGCGTCGAAGTGTGTTAGGAGCGTGCTCGCAAGATGTCCTCCAGCGGAGGATCCCATGATGGCGACACGATTGGGATCGATCTTCCATTTTTCGGACGACGCACGGACCATGCGGACGCAGCGCGCGGCGTCATTCACCATGATGGGATGTCGATAACCTTTGGTGCCCAGGCGATATTTCAAGACGAAGGCGGCAAGGCCATGCTTGTTCAGCCACAACGCATAGTCATGCCCTTCGTGGCGAGCTAAACCACCGTAGCCTCCTCCTGGACACACGACGACGGCGGCTGCAGGAGCGTTTGCGCCTTTCGGCAAATAGGCTTGAACGCTGGGAATGTCTTTGGGCTCATTTCCGATGGCACCAGGGGCCCCGTCTGGCCAAAGTGGTAGAGCTTCGGGCTCGGCGTGATGATTCGCCCGTAGCGACATGACGGTAGACCACATAAGGAAAAGGGAGGTGACAAGAACGTACTTCATGAATGGGATTGAAGCACGGATCTCCTACCCTGCCTAGCCTTATGAAACAGGCCGATTTGCGCAACCATAGGTTAATCCAACGTTGACCAACAGGCTTTCTGGCGGCTCACTGCGCACGCTCATGACCTCGCAATCCATCCGCCAATCGTTCCTAGATTTCTTCTGTGAGAAGCGACACACCGTGGTGCCCTCGGCTTCACTCATGCCGTCCTCACCCAATTTGCTATTCACGAATGCGGGCATGAATCAGTTCGTCCCCTATTTCCTTGGAACGCAGAAGGCGCCCTATGATCCGCCGCGTGCGACGGACACCCAGAAGTGCATTCGCGCTGGCGGCAAACACAACGACCTCGAGGATGTCGGTTACGATACTTATCACCACACGCTCTTCGAGATGTTGGGGAATTGGAGCTTCGGGGATTACTTCAAAGAAGAAGCCATCGCCTGGGCTTGGGAATTGATCGTCGAGCGGTGGAAGTTTCCCGCGGAGCGTCTCTATGCGACCATCTACCAACCAGCAGAGGGTGATCCCGGTGAACGCGATGAAGAGGCCTATGCCCTCTGGGAGGTCTTCTTCAAAAAAGCAGGGCTAGACCCTAACAAGCACATTGTCGATGGCAACAAGGCGGACAATTTCTGGATGATGGGAGAGACTGGACCGTGCGGCCCTTGTTCGGAATTGCACGTCGATCTCACGCCGAAGGGTGATACGGGAGGAAAGTTAGTCAATGCAGACGACCCGCTCTGCATCGAGATCTGGAACTTGGTCTTCATCCAATACAATGCTGAACCAGACGGATCTTTCCGCCCGCTTCCGGCGACGCACGTGGATACTGGCATGGGCTTCGAGCGCGTTTGTAGTATTCTGCAATGCACGAATGGTCTCACCGATTTCTCTCAACGTATCTCCAACTATGATACGGATGTCTTTGCGCCTCTCTTCAAGAAACTCTCTGAGGTCAGTGGAAAGAGCTACGAGGGAACCCTTCCGGAAACACGCCAAACGGCGACTTCACAGGAGCAGACTGATGTCGCGTTCCGCGTGATTGGAGATCATATCCGCACACTCAGTTTCTCGATTGCCGACGGTATTCTGCCAGGGAACAAAGATCGCAATTATGTGCTGCGGCGCATTCTCAGGCGAGCCGTTCGTTTCGGGCGCACCTTGGGCTTGGGCGAAGATGGGAAACCCTTCCTGAGCGCGCTCGTGCCGACCTTGGTGAAAGAGTTTGGCTCTGCGTTCCCTGAGTTGGAAACGCATCAGCAACGAATCGTGGAAACGTTAGATCAGGAAGAGCGAAGCTTCAATCGCACGCTTGATCGCGGTCTGCAGTTATTCGAGTCGGCTGTGGAGAAGATGCCAGACGGTGAGAAAGCGTTCCCACCTGAAATGGCGACTAAGCTCTACGATACGTATGGGTTTCCGTTAGATTTAACCTACTTGATGGCAGAAGAGCGCGGCTTGACTGTGGACGAGAAGGCGGTCGAATTGCTGATGAACGAGATTCGCGAGATCAGCACGGGAGCTCGTAAGACAGAGGTGATCAGTGCGAACGATATTGAGACGTCTGCCGTGACTGAGTTCACTGGTTTTGACGAGAGAGCTCATGCTGCTAAAGTGCTTGAGATCCATGAGAAAGACGATCTGTGTCTCGCGATTGTGGATCGTAGCCCATTCTACGTAGAGAAAGGCGGCCAGGTAAGTGATCTTGGCGTGCTTGTGTGTGGTGCCGATGAAATTGATGTGGTCAATGTCTATCCAATTGGCGAAGCGCATGCCTTGCATCTTGCGGAGCGTCCTGCGGGTTATCAGGATGGCCAGCCCCTCGATGTCGAGCTGCGCATTGACGAAGCTCGTCGCCAAGGGGTTGAAGCCCATCACTCGGCGACCCATCTCATGCATTGGGCGCTTCATCAAGTCGTAAGCCCTGACATTGCACAGCAAGGTTCGTATGTTGGGCCGGATCGTTTGCGTTTTGACTTCAACAGCAAGGGGCTAAGCAAGGAGCAGGTCGCCCAAATCGAAGATGCGGTGAACGCACGTATCGTTGAGAACGGCACGGTGTCGGCTAAAGAGGTGGTCCATAGCGAAATCAAGGATCGCACGGATATCATGCAGTTCTTTGGTGACAAGTACGGCGACAAGGTGCGGGTTGTCCAAATCGGCGGCGAACCGGGGGCACTCGATGGTTATTCAATGGAGCTGTGCGGGGGCACGCACGTTGGGCAGACCGGAGACATCGGATTATTCAAGATTCGTTCTGAAGGCGCCATCGCTTCGGGGGTGCGTCGCATCGAGGGTTTGACTGGGGCAGCAGCAGTTGCCTATGTCAATGAGCAGCTCGCCACGAAGGACGCCACGATTGTGGAACTTGAGGCGAAGTTGCTTGAATCGAACAAAGCGCTTGTGAAGGAAAGGAATGCCGCGCTTGCTCGTGAAGCAGATCGTTTGTTAGGCGAAGCGATTTCGCTTGCCGTCGACGCAAATCTTCAGCCACCGCGCGTCGTGATGTCGTTAAAAGGCGATGCGGGACTTGTTCAGGAGATGCTCAACGGCCTGAAGAAGCGTCAATTTGCTGGGGTTGGGGTGGTTGTTGTCGACGACGGCAATAAGGCCCATTTGGGAGCTTATGTCGCCAAGGGTCACACCAGCGAGTTCCAAGCGGGCAAGCTGATTCAGGCGCTTGCCCCGATCGTTGGTGGGCGTGGTGGTGGCAAGCCAGAGATGGCTCGAGGTGCTGGTAGTGATCCAGCCAAAGCACCGGAATTGATTGCGGAAGCAGAGCGTTTGTTAGGCTAATTCGCCGTGCCCGCTACGGAATAGTCACTGCAGGAGCTTGATCGAAAGTCTGGGATAGAGCCAGGCATTGTCGATGATGTGTGGGTGACGCTAGCACTCGCTACGGGGAAGATCATCGTGCCTACCACAACCTGGCGCGATTGAGTAATATGCTAGACCGTCGCGATGCCTGTCAAGACGTTGAGAATTGGGAGTCCGTTGCCTGGGCTATCTGGTTTCATGATGTGGTCTATGATCCCCAGTCATCTAGCAATGGATCTGACAGCGCGATTCTCTTTCGCGAGCTTCCAGGCTCTTCGTTTGACCTTACTTTCGTTAATGAGGAGGAGCGGCTGATCATGAAGCGACTCCTTGCCCAGGATACGATTTATCAAACACCGCTTTTCGCCAATATAGAGACGCCAGCGAGGGCAAATATCCCGGACGAAATCGGCCATTTGAGTGAGAAGAGCAACTAGCTTGCATAGCAGGTTAGCTAGCGATACGGTTGGTTCGCCATGACCTTCAAGCAACTTGTGATCCTTTTTCTGGTCATCACGTCTGCCGTTGGAGATGAACTTGCTGGCATTGACGTCCGTTAATTGGACGCCGTTCCGGATGGCAATTATCTCGCCATTCTTTCGCTTGGGGGAACGGATCACCGATTCAACCTGGAGGTCGATCAAGGTTCGGGTCGTTGTGTGAAGACCGACTACCAATCTGCGCAAGACGTTCGCGTGGGCTTTCAGGTATTGGGCAACGGTGTGTTCTTAGCATCGATGCCAGGAGAAGACATCACGAGATCGCAGTTCTGGGTCTTTCGAGCGGATGGCAAAGTGGAGATTCAAGAGATCCCTGATTGCGGTGAGAAGCAGATCGCGATTCCAGTGAAAGGAGACACCCTAGAGTTTCCCAAAGCGCTGCCTATCGGTCATAGGCATTTGTTGGCTAAGCTTCAAGTCGCTGGTAAGAGCGATCGTCTCAACTTCAAGGTTGCCAATGACAAACCCACGTGTGTCGCGATTACTGATCCAAGCCTGGCCGCCGTTGCTGGCCAGTTCGGCCCGATTGGCAATTGCGTCTACGTTGTAGGCCTACAAGGAGACGGCTACCGAGCTACTCAGTTCTGGGTGTTTGATGACGAGGGAAACGCGACGATTAAAGAACTCCCTGACAGAGGTGGAGATCAGCAGGCCATCCGGGTCAAAGACGCGCGTCGGATGCGTTAACTACCCACGTTTCCGCGTGAGCATAAACTGGTTCCCTTCGGGATCCATGCACATGGCCAAATGCGGTGGCTCGCCGTCCTCATCCTGAGGTTCTCGCGAAAGCACCCCGCCACCAGCAACGACTTCTGCAGCACCTGCGACTACGTCGGCCACTTGAAAACTCATGCCGGTCCACGTCTTTTTCCCTTCGCCGCCGCTATGAATGCCGATGATAGCATCACATACGGTGATCTCACTGATCGCATCCGTCTTGCGCGTGACCTCGGCGCCAAGCACGTTGGTGTAAAAATGTAAGGCTCGATCCACGTCCGCTGCCCAGATGATGTATTTAACTCGCTCGACTTGCATGGCATCACTATTCCTCGGGTGACGGGAAGCACAAGGCAAAGTCCGGTTTGGGACCTACGATCCGTCTACATAACGTGATCTGAGATGTTTGAGATAGGGAGCGATTTCCGTGCTGCGACCAGTGGCCTTGGTCATGAGTTCTTCGGGGAGCAACTGACTGCCGTGAGCGTGGATGTTGGTCTGGAGCCATTGCAAGAGACTGGCATAGTTGCCTTTGGCGAGGTCGTTGGAGAGGCCCAGCACTTGGTCGAGGGCGGCGGCGTGGAGTTGTGCTGCATTGAGATTGCCTAGGCTGTAGGTGGGAAAGTAGCCGAGGGCTCCCATGCTCCAGTGGATGTCTTGGAGGCAGCCGTTCGCGTGATCGGGCACGGTGAGGTTGGTTAGGTCTTCGAAGGCGGTGTTCCAGGCTTCGGGTAGATCGGCTACGGAGAGCGAGCCTTCGATGAGTTGCTTCTCGAGTTCAACCCTAAGAAGAATGTGCAAGTCGTAGGTGACTTCGTCGGCTTCCACTCGGATAAAGGTGCGTTCGGCTTGATTGACGGCACGAGTCATGTCTTCTGGAGTCCAATCCGTTAGGCTTGGGAAGTGTTTCTGAGCAACGGGAAGCCAGTGATCCCAGAACGCGCGGCTGCGCCCTATTTGGTTTTCCCAGAGGCGTGACTGGGACTCGTGAATGCCTAAGGAAACGGCGGTGCCACTCGGAAGGGCATGTTTGTCTTGGGGGAGGCCTCGTTCGTAGAGGCCATGGCCGGTTTCGTGTAGTACGCCGAAGAACGAGCTGGTAAAGTCGCTGGTGTCGTAGCGCGTGGTCAAGCGCGTGTCGTTTGGTGCGAGGCGCGAGCAGAAGGGGTGGGCTGCGGTGTCAATTCTACCCGCTTCCAGATCAAAGCCAAGAGCCTGACAGACTTCTAGATTGAATGCTTGTTGTGCTTCAATCGGATAGTTGCCTTGGAGGGAACGTGGTGGTTGATTGGCGGACTTGGCAATGGCGGCGTCGACGAGTTCGACTAACGGACCCTTTAAGTCTGCGAATAGGGAGGCGAGGTTCTTTGCTGTGGCACCACGTTCGTATTCTTCGAGTAACGCATCGTACGGCGAGTCTTCGTAGCCCCAGAGGTCGGCCATTTGCCGATTGAAATCGACGATCTTTTGGAGATGGGATTGGAAGATTACGTAGTCGCTCTTCTCACGGGCTTCTTGCCAGGCAGCGAGGCCGAGGCTGGTGACTTCTTCGAATTCGCCGACCATGGTGGCGGGAATCTTTCGAGCGCGTTCGTAGGCGTGTCTCCACCATTGGACGTTTGCAATCGCCTCGCCGTCAGCGTCATCCTGACAAGCGTCTAGCCACTTCGTGACGTCATCGCTGGTTTTCAGTTCATGCACTTTCTCGCTGAGCGCGGCCCGTTGTTGTGCTCGGTAGGCCACGCCCTTTGCAGGAAGGTTGGTTTCCTGGTCCCAGGAGAGGAGGGCGTTGCAGGCTTGCAGAAGAGCGATCTCTTCGTGGCGTTGGACGAGGTCTTGGTAGGCGTTCACGTCCTATTCTCGGAGATTTCGAGTCGGCGGCAAGTGACTTCCGCTTTTCTGGGCTCTTGAAATGCGAGGAGGGATCGACCATGGTGCCTACAGATTACTCATGGCGAACCTACCCTCTCCTTTGACCCGAAGACGATGGCTCCAGCGCACCTTGCTGGCTGGTGCGGGAGCGGTGATGCCTCAGCTTTGGTTGCCAAAGTTGCAGGGACAGGAGCCTGCGAATGATCGTCTTCAGGTCGCGGTGATTGGATTGGGAAAGCGGGGACTAACGCATCTCAGGAAATTGTTGCCGCGGACAGATGTGCGCGTCGTGGCTTTGGTAGATGTCGATGAGGTTCATCGGAATGCGGCGAAGCGGCTGGTGGGCGAGGCCTATCAGAGTGATGATACGAATGTTTATGAAGACTTTCGCGAACTCATCGCTGTTGGCGGCATCGATGCGGTTTTTGTTGCGGTGCCGTATCATTGGCACGCACTGATCGGCATTGCGTGTGCGGAGGCTAGGATCGATGTCTACGGCGAGACCCCGCTGGCGCATAGTATTGTGGAAGGGCGGGCGCTTTGCAATGCGGTCACGCGCTACGGCAGGGTGTGGCAAACAGGGAATGTCCTCCGATCGCATGCGCTCTTTCAACGGGCTTGCGGGTTGATTACGAGTGGACGTTTGGGGGTGACCCGGTCGGTTGAGGTTGGCACGTATGGTGGTTTCGTGGATCTGACAGGTGCATCGAAAGGCTCGTTTTTTCAAGACGCTGCAGGTCTTAACTACGACTTCTGGTTAGGGCCAGCGGCTTGGATTCCCTATCATCCTGGACGCGTGCATGAGAACTGGCGATGGCATCAGGCCTTTGGAGGCGGGCAACTCATGTCGTGGATAGGGCAGTATGTCGACGTCGCTCTTTGGTCTCTCGGTTTGGATCGAGGTGGTCCTCTTAAGGTCGAGGCGAGTGGGGAGTTCACGCCGCATCCTATTTACAATGTGCCTGTGAAGTATGACGTCGACGCCTACTTCTTTAACGATCTCGCTATGCGTGTGAGTAGCAGTCTGGCGCCTGGGATTCGTTGGCATGGGGATGAGGGGTGGATTTACGTGAATGAGAATCAGTTGCTGGCGAGTTCCAATGACCTTCTACGCGCGGACATTGCGGATGCCTGGGCCATGGCGAAATTCAACGAGCGTGGGCAAGATCATTGGCAGGATTTCTTGGATGCCGTGAGAACGCGTCGACCTACTCTGGCGCCATGTGAGGGAGCGCAGCGTGCTGCTTCCATTGGGCATTTGGGCATACTCGCTTTGAGTTCTGGTCGCCCGATTTCGTGGAGGCCGAAGACTGAATCTGTTTTTGAAGATCCCATGACTGCGAATTTGTTAGAAATCCCCATGCGTGAACCCTGGATGCTTCATGATTAGGATGCGCAATCTTTCCTGGTTCTTTTTGGCTGCGGCACTGTTGAGTCCGATCATGGCCCAGACTGAGGTGGAACGTTTGAGCCGTTACGAATTTGGACGTTCGAGAGTGGCCTGGAACATCCTCGAAGCGCAGTTACGTAATCCACTGCAGCGTGAACGCGAGGCTGGTGAGCGAACACTCATCAGTGTCCTTACTTCCCGAGCGAGTACGACGGATGCGCGTATCTTGGCTTGTCGAGGCTTGCGCTACGTTGGTGGAACAAAGGGGATTCAGAACTTGCTCGCATTGATTCGGGACCCTCGATTGTCCCAGGAGGCCTGCATGGCGTTGCAGGAGAAAGAATCTGCAGATATCAATTCTATGCTACGCGAAGCGCTTCCGCTGGTGGAGAATGCATTAAAAAGTCAGCTCATGGCGACCCTGGGACGACGACGAGACGTGGAGGCTGTGCCTGTCATTGCGACTATTACGAAATCGTTGGGTGACAAGACGATCCAAGGCAACGCGATTCATGCCCTTGGGCAGATCGGTGGGCGAGAAGCCTTGTCGGCTCTGTCAGGGCTCAAGGTAGATGCTTCTCACAATCGATTACGTTCGCTGGCGCTGCTTGCCGCTGCGGCACGCGGTTTGGAGGGGGATGTTGAGGATATCAAAGCTGGCCTAGTGACGTTGCGTCGTCTATCTGTGAATCCTGCGCTTGGTTCGGTGCGTTTGGCGGCCTTGTATGAATGGGCTAAGCATGATCGGCAGCAGCGAGTTGCGTTGTGTCGTCAATCACTCAGCAGCCGTGGGAATGCTCTTCTTGAGATCGCTCCTAAACTCTTTGTTTTGTTAGACCGCGATGCCAAGCGTGACCTGTATGGGAATTTCTTTGATGATCTTAGCGTTGCTGCCAAGACGTTGCTCGTCGATCTCTGGGAGCAGGAATTTCGAAATGTCGATAAGCTGCGCGGGATCTCGATAGACATTTCAGGTGATGCCGGGCTGCGTGAGGCGAGTCTGCGCGCTTTGGATCGAATTCACGAATGAATCCTTTTCTGACGCAACCACCCGAAACAGACCCAATCGCAGTCTTGCAATTGCGGGATGGATTGTATGCGGCAGATCTCATGTCGGCGGCAATCTCGCACATCGATTTCTTCACCTGGCTTGCTGCGAATCCGCGTGTTGCCGATGCGGATATCTGTGAGCAGTTTGGGTTTGTTGCGCGTCCGGTCGATGTTCTTCTAACGCTGTGTCGTGCCTATGGCTTCGTCCTGACGGATGCAGAAGGTCGTCACCAGGTGTCTGCGACGGCTCAAGAACACTTGGTTCGCGAGTCTCCATTCTTTCTTGGAGCCTACTACGATTCGATGAAGGATCGCCCCGTCACCCTGGATTATTTGGAGGTCTTCAAGACGGGCAAGCCAGCCAGTTGGGCATCGTTAGAAGATCAGGGCGATTGGCATGAAGCGATGCATGACGAGCACTTTGCCCAGGGCTTCACCGCAGCGATGGATTGCCGTGGGCTCGCCTTGGGTCAGGCCTTGGCTAGAGCTGTAGGGCCATTCATAGAAGGACGGCAACAGGTCTTGGATGTTGGCGGTGGATCGGGCATCTATACGGCGACGCTGTTGGCAGCCTATCCGAAGCTTCGTGGAGTCGTGATGGAGCAAGCTCCGGTTGATGCGATTGCTTTAAAAACTCTAGACCGACATGGCCTCAAGGATCGTGTCCAGGTTGTCACGGCGAACCTATTTGAGAATTCGTGGCCTAGCGCGGATGTGCATTTGCTGTCCAATGTGTTGCATGATTGGGACGTGCCTGAGGTGCGGGCGATTTTGAAGCGATCAGCTGAATCGCTTGCTCCAGGTGGGCTGGTCATCATTCACGAGGTGTTCATCAATGAGGCCAAGACGGGATCGATTCCGGCGGCGGCGTATTCAGCGCTTCTGATGCAGGTGACGCAGGGCAAGTGCTACACGCCTTTGGAATACGGTGCTCTTTTGGAGGAATCCGGGTTCCGGGTGGGTCCTTATCAGGAGACGTTGGCGGATCGCGGGTTCATGACCGCTGTCCGGCTGTGAGTCGACGCCCGGATGGTATGGGGCCGGGTTTTCATCAAACGAATCTTAAAAGTGCGAGATGTCGCAGTTATAATCGATATCTTGCCGACAAGAACTGCCGGATTGGGCTCTGAGACAACTTAGAATAATTCTTGATCTCAACTTAGAACCGTTCTAGGTGACGCTAGATGGCTCAAGAGATCCCGCACACTCAGTTGCAGTCTTCCGACGCCGAGGCCCCCGGACCCGATCTAGGAGATTTCCGCATGACGCCTCAGCGTCGGCAGATTTATGATGTGCTCATGTCTCGCCAGGATCACCCGAGCGCGAGCGACGTCTTCCTTCAGGTAAAAGACGCCATGCCGACGATATCTTTGGCCACCGTTTACAACTGTCTCGATGCGATGACGCAAAGTGGGTTGATCCGTCAAGTGAATCTCGATCGCGAATCTTCTCGCTACTGCGCTAATCTCGCTGATCATGCCCACTTCTGTTGCCAGACCTGCGGTCAAGTTTCTGATGTGCCTCTGGAAGATTCCCAGCACCTCTCGGAAACCATTACTTTGCCACAGGGAGCTGAAGTGACTCGGTTAGAAGTTACTCTTCGCGGAACTTGTTCCCGATGTGTCCCTGACGCTCCTTTAGAAGCGTAACCTGTTAGCGTCGAACGCCCCCTCATCCCACCGACAAGACAAAACCACCTCAAATGAGTATCGAAATTAGCGACCTGAGAGTGAGCATTGGTAATCAGCCGATTATCAAAGGCCTCAACTTGACCCTGCCCAAAGGCGAAGTGCATGCCATCATGGGCCCCAACGGCTCTGGTAAAAGCACA
>JAACDM010000019.1 GCA_009936795.1 Verrucomicrobiaceae bacterium
GAAATGGTTGCGGGAGCCGGATTTGAACCGACGACCTCCAGGTTATGAGCCTGACGAGCTACCGGGCTGCTCTATCCCGCATCGCAGGTATGGAGCAGGTGAGAATGGTTTCAAGTGCTTTTCGCGAGAATCTTGCCCGCGACGACGTCGCATGGCGCGAGAGCCTTTGATTGTGCCTTGCTGCCCATCCGCTGCAGGCTTAAATCTCTTTTATGGCGACCTTTATGCGAACCTCCCTTAGCCTTCTTCTCCCTCTACTTTGGACGAGCCTTTGCTTTGCCCAAGAAGAAGGGAAGTCGAAGCATTTGTCTTCAGAGCTCCGGAACAAGCTCAAGGCATCCACGGTGTATGTTCACACTAACAACGACGGCGCTTTTGGAACCGGCACGGGCTTCGTGGTCAAAGTGGACGGGGACACGGTATACATGGCGACAAACCACCACGTGATTAATGCAGAGCGCGACGGTGAGGTGGTGAAGAAAGAGCGTACGCGTTTTCGCGTGACCTTTGACGGCGATGACCGCAAGACCGAGTCGGTAAAGGCCGAGTTACTTGCTGCCGATGAGGACCACGACATTGCTATTCTAAAAGCTACTCGGAAGAATCCACCAGCGCCGTTCGAGCTCTTCTCCAATCAGACCATGGAGGAGACCTTGCCATTGACGATCTTTGGATACCCGATGGCAAAGAAAGGGGACGGAATCACGGTGGTGAACGGCACGGTATCAGCTTTCAATCATGACACCTTTGGCAGCATGCGCCGGATCAAGGTGTTTGGAAAAGTGGATCCAGGAAACTCGGGAGGACCCATGGTCGACAACGAAGGCGCTATCATTGGGGTTATCGTGGAGAAGGACCGGAGGGCCGATAACGTTGGCTATGCCATTCCTGCTTTTGAGCTACATGAGCTGATGCGAGGACGGCTAGGAAACTTTCGTATGAGCCAGGAAGGGGGACCAGACGAGTTTGAACTCAAGGTGCTGGCCGATGTAATGAATCCGTTAGGCACATTGTCGGAGGCAAGTCTCTATTACATGGTCGACGACGATCTCAATCCCAGGAAGATCAAAGAGTCTGTGTCTGACAATGGCGCGAAATGGCGCCTGCTCAGTCACAAGATGACGCGGGTAGCGGTGGCTCTCGACGGCGACACAACGGAGATTAAGTTCCAAGTGAAGGGTGAGGCGGGCAAGAAGTGTGTGTTTCAAATCGTGCACAAACGCGAGGGGGAACCAAGTTGGACAACCCAGCCCTTTATGACGATTCTTGGTGGTTACTTCGAGAATCCGTTTGATTCCGAATCTGGCAAATCAGACAAGTTCGCGTTGCCGAGTAAGCCCGAGGGAAGCATCGCAGGAAAGCGCGTGCCGTTGCGAGGTTATCGCATGAATGAATGGGAGCTTGGTGAGACCAGCATTGTGCCGAACATGATGTGGGATAAGGACAGTCTCTATCTCTATGTCGTCAATGAGCTGGGGCTTGTTCGCAAGATTGATCCCTTTCGAAATAAGGTCGAGCTTCAACTCGACCTCCAAGCAACCGTAGACTGGTCAGTGCTCAGTGGCGAGGGACTACTCGTGCTAACAAAGGACAACAGACTGTGGATCGTCGATGACCGCACACTCATGGTGCGCCAAGTGATTGAGTCGATTCCGGGCGCACGTGGGATAGCCTCGGCCCGGAACAGCTTTTATGCCTTCGTTGCCACTGGCGGGGGGAAGACGTTGGAAGTCTACGACTTGGTCGATGCTGAGAAATCTCAGACCTACCAGGCGACTGAGTTTGCCCTGCCCGAGGGATCTCCTTCAGGGGCCTCCCCTTTGAAACGCTTCGATCTGGTGACCATGTCCTACGATGGGCGCTTCCTGTTCTGCGAGAGCGACGGAGCTCTGCATCGCTTTCGGGTCGGGGACGATGAACTGACCTACGACCAGGCAGGTGTCAGTATCAGTCGATCGCCAGAGCGGATTCAGATTTCTGAAGACAGTCTGTATGTGTCTTTGGTAGACAAGAAAGGAAATCGAGAGCATCCGGGGTCGCCGATCAAGCCGTTTGGAATCTATGTCTACAATGTCGATGATTTGAGCACTCCCGAGATGGCGGCCGACGGAGGCCAACCTACAGGCTTCCTGTTGCGCGAGGATGCTAGCAAATCCATCTTTGGAACGGTGAAGAACGCGCCTTTGGTCCAGTTTGATCTGGAGGGAACGCTGGTGCGGGAGTTTCCTGAGTTGGAGGGAGAACTTGCCTCGCAGATTCTCATTTATCCGCTTAAGCCTGGCTTTCTCGTTGTCCTCACAGATATGAAGACTTACGTGATGAAGCAGCTTTAGGACGTCGATACCAGATATGAATCGATGGGAAACAACGTATCCACCGTGTTCCTTGCCGTTGTCGGTTTGGCCAGCGGAGCCCTGTCCCATCGCCTTGGCACCGAGGAACGAGCATCACCTGCAGCTGCACAGAGCGAGGAAGCCTCAGGGCGCGAACTCGTAAGTCGTGCACGAGATGATCGTTTCTCTCGCTTCCTGAAATGGTTGCCGACGGCTAGCCTGGCTGACCTTGAGGTTCGCTATGTTTCTCTGACAGACCCTGATCAATTCCAGCACGAAGATTTGGCCATTCGGGAGATGGTTCTGCAACGATGGATCGCCTTGAATGGAAAACAAATCTATCATTACGCTAAATATGGTCATGGTGGAGATCTTTGGGAGCCCGTGGCTTCGCCTCAGGGCATTGTCCAGCGCTGGGCTCTTGCTTATCCGGTAGGATTGCTTGAGGCAACCGTGGAAGGTCCTTGGATTGCCTTTGGTATCCTACAAAACCTTTGGGCTCTTCCATCCCGATGGATCGTGGAGTTGAAGTGAGTGACTGGATCACTGAATTGAACGAGATCTTCGCGAGCTGGGAAACACCGGCTTCATCTGTAGCGTTTCGAGCACGATTCCTTGCCCTTTTTTCATCGGTTAGTGGAGGATGAGCCGAGTCTAAGACGATTGACTGAGAAATGGCTGCTGGCCGCAGGAGGACAGGATCCAGCTCGAAGACGGGCCTTGATCGAGCACTACAATTTGGTTACGGATGACCAAGTCCTAAGGCTATCGGATCCTCGAACCGCATTGGCAGATGCCTTGGCCTCAGGTGAATCGATTGAGGATATCCTCATTGCTTGGGGACATCAGAATCCACGTTCTGCGTGGAAGTAACACCTCGATCCCTACAATGGTGGTTACGTGTTTGAGAAGATATTCTTCTGGTGGTCAACCACTCGTCTCATGGAAGCGTTTGAGTTTCGCCATGACATGGTAGAGGCCCTGGTGAATTCGAACGAGGGAGACACGCGAAATGCTGGCTATGTGCATCGTGTGATCGGCGGACAGATTGCCAAGAGGGACACACCGTAAGCGGTAGCGCTTGCGTTAGAGTTGGGGCTGAGTGGTCCCTTCGAAGCATTCATCCAAGGCATTGTCGGCAGGGGGCAGTTTCTCGGCTTGGCTAACATGACTTCCGTTGTTCGGAAGGTGCCTGCTGACCATTGGGTTCGCGGCAATGTCTTCTCTTGGATTAAGGAACATGAAGCTTCAGAAGATGTGCTTCCGTGGGCTAGCACAAATCTCTCACCTGCAGATCACAAAGCTCTTTCTATACTCTATGAGCCGCCGCCTGAACCAGCTAATAGTGATAGTGTAGAACGGGCATCCCTCCCGTGACCCGGCCAAGATGGCCGGGCTACCCTAAGTGGCTTGGTTGGGTCTAATGAATCCTGACAGAGCTGGCCGCCTCGATGTGGGGTCGTTCACTGATCTGGCGACACGATGATACGGGCGGTCCGACGCCCTTTCAGATAGGCGAAGGCCCACTGCAAGAGGACGGCGAGCTTGTTGCGAAAGCCAACGAGCAATAGTAGATGCACAAAGAGCCAGGCAACCCAGGCGAGAAACCCTCGCATTTTGAGCTTGTTTGCCTTCACCACGGCCGCGGATTTGCCTATGATCGCCATGATACCTTTGTCAAAGTAGGCGAACTGACGCCGGAGCAGGGGAGCCTTGTCTCGCATGGGGCCAGCCTTGATCTTGATCTCACTCTTGATCAGCTTGGCTACGTGGGTGCCCATTTGCATGGCTGCTGCTGCTAACGACGGGACGAGGATACCGTTCTTGTCCTCACAATGCGCGATATCGCCGATAGCAAAGACGTTGGGGTGCTTGGAAAGACTGCAGTCGGCGCCGACGATCAGCCTTCCACTGCGATCTTTCGTAACCTTGAGGTCTGCAATGACGGGGTTTGCCTCGGTCCCAGCAGCCCAGATGATCGTGGCGGCATTAAGAGTCTGGCCGTCGATGTCGACTTCGCCTTCTCGCACGTCTTCGACCATAGTTTCGGTGCGAACCTCGATCCCGAGATTGGTTAGACGTTTCTCTGCATAGGCCGATTGTTCCTCATCGAACATACCTAACAGACGCGGAGCTGCTTCGATCAGGATAACACGCAGATCTTTCGGACCGACGTTTCGAAAGCCATCGCGTAGTGTGCGTTGGATCAGCTCTGTGAAAGCCCCGGCAAGTTCCACGCCAGTGGGGCCGCCACCCACGATGACGATGGTGAGCAGTCGGCGACGCTCATCTGCATCCTCACACAGTTCTGCCTGCTCGACGGCTTGCAGCACTCGGTGGCGCAAATGACGAGCGTCTTCCAACGATTTCAATCCTGGTGCGTGAGCCGCCCATTCCGGATGACCGAAGTAGCCGGTGCGTGCACCAAGCCCGATGACGAGATAGTCATACACATGCTCGCGGTCACGTGTGTGCACACGTTGCGAGCTGAGATCAATTTTTGTGACCTCTTCCATGAAAACCTGCGCGTTGTCCTGGTTTGAAAGGATCTCCCTTACAGGCGCGGCGATGTCAGGTGCGGCCAAGCTAGCCGTGGCAACCTGATACAGCAGCGGTTGAAAGAGATGGTGGTTTTGCCTATCCAACAGGGTAACCGCGACGCTGGAATTGCTCAATTTCTTGCAACAATCGATACCAGCGAAGCCAGCCCCAAGGACTAGCACCTTAACTTTTCGCGGAGAAACCGGGGCCATCAGGCACCTCCTCATGATTTTCAGTATTCATCGTTCGAAACGTTGTGTCAGGTCGTAAAAGAAGGCAAGCGACTTTGTGAAAAATTTCACAAGCTCAATAACTCGTTGAAAAACAGAATGTTAAGAATATCGGAACCTAACCAGTGTGCCGTTCTTCGTACTTGTCTCTGAGCGCTGAGATTGCTATCTCTTAAAGATGAAGTTCTGTTTTGTTCTCGTCTGCCTCCTCACGGGAGTGCGTGCGGAAATCCCATTTCCTCACGATGCACCTCAGCCCATGAGTCCAGAGGAAACGGTAGCTTCGTACGACGTTCCAGAAGGCTTTCGGCTAGAGTTGGCAGCCAGTGAGCCTCTCATTCAATCTCCGTCGGGAGTCTGCTGGGATGCTGCCGGGCATCTTTATGTCAGTGAGCTCCATGGCTATAATCTCGAAGGCCAACTGGATATAGAATCGCTCAATCAGACTGGCAAGCTGGATGTCGAAGTTCGGCGAGTGCAGGCCGAAGACAAGTTCAAGAAAGCCGCCTTGTCTGGTACCTATGGTGTCATCAAACGATTGGATGATCTTGATGGCGATGGTCGAATGGATCGGGCAACGGTCTTTGCGTCTGGTTTGCCACCTGCTTATGGAATGGTCGCCGCACGTGGTGGCATCATCGTAGCCTGTGCACCTGACATTGTCTTCCTAGCAGATCGTGATGAGGATGGAAAGGCTGAGCACCGAGAAGTGCTCTTCACCGGTTTCGGGTTGGGACCATTAGAGCGAGGGATCAATGCGCCCCAATGGACAAGAGATGGCTGGATCGCCTTCGGTCGAGGAGCTGATGGTGGGCGCATTTCCGGTCCCTATCTGGTTAAAGATGTAGATCTACCGCGCACAGATTTCCGTATTCGTGCGGACGGCAGCGCGATTGAGCCAATTACTGGTGGAACGCATACTTTCGGCTTTACATACTCTTCGGCAGGGCATCGCTTTGTGGTTAGCACTACGGCGCCCGCCATCCAAGTAGCACCGATCGACTATCGCTATCTTATACGAAATCCCATGGCTGCGAGTTCAGGCCTGACCCATGATATCACACCCGATCGCCGTGCCTATCCTCGCTCAGAAGCCCATCCGTGGCGGAAGAAGCGTGCTGAACATGCCGATTACTTTGAATATTATCGCAGTCGCTATGGCGCGTCTGATAGTGATCCTTCAGGATGGTTCACTTCGGGTTGTTCACCTTTTGTTTATCGAGATACGGTCATTTCTGCGCTCCAAGGCCAGTTGCTTGCCTGCGATCCGGCACAGAATTTCATCTTTCGGGGTGAACTGAATCGGTCAGACGATCCCAAGGAGATTGTCTACCAATTGGCTCGGCATACTAATGAACAGACGAAGGAATTCTGCGCCTCTTCAGACGCGTGGTCACATCCGATGTCGCTGAGTCATGGTCCAGACGGAGCCGTGTGGATTGTGGACTACTATCGCGAGATCATCGAAGACTACTCGGCCATTCCTCGTCATTTGCAGCAACAGTATGGGTTGTATCGAGGGCACGATCGAGGTCGGATTTATCGACTGACGCACGAGGATGCGAATCCATTGCCGAATCCGGACATGACCGGCAAATCTACGAGAGAGTTAGTCGATGAACTTACTAGTCCCTCGTCGTGGAGACGGGAAACGGCACTTCGTTTACTACGCGAATCGAAGTCTCTGGCGCCGAAGGATGCCGCGCCGTCTTTACTGCAGGCGGAGCTCCGTCATGAACAGGGAACACTAGAGAACACGAGTGTGCTTCGAATGCTCGATGATTCCGATCCTATCACAAGAATGCATGCTGCCCGCTATGCGGAACCGGATCTCCGGAAAGGCGATACCGCCTTGTTAGACAAGGTCGTTGAGTTGGTCAGCACGGAAGAAGATCCTTGGGTTCTTCTTCAGCTAGCGCTTTCACTAGGTGAATCCAAAAGTCATCGGGCTGTTCAAAGCCTTCTTTCTTTAGCGAGAAAACACGGAGACATCCGATGGATGACTACCGCCATACACTCGTCTCTCTATTTGCGAGAGCAGATTGTCATGGATGGCTTGAAAGAGGACGTGGGAAAGGGAGCAGACTTGCTAGGGGCAATTGAACAGAGTGGGGAGAAACTGGCCGTATCTGGAGCCAAAACCATCGTCGAGACGGCGTCACAACCTTTGGATGATGCTACGTTTGGGGAGTTTGTGAAGGGCTTGGAGCAGCCACGTGACCCTGCCCATGGCGCTGAGGTCTTTCAGCAGCATTGTGCAATTTGCCACCAAATAGGTGGCATCGGTGTGAATGTCGGGCCGGATATTCTTGGTGAAATTGGCGTTGGAGAGGAAGCTCTGCTACGACAAATCCTGGTGCCTGAGGAACGGATTCGTCCAGGCTATGAAACAACGGTGGTTACACTCAATGAGGATGCCGGAGAGATGGCGGGCATTCTCAAGGAAGATGGGGCGACTAGCCTAACGCTAATCCTTCCAGGGGGCGTCGAACAGGTCGTGCTGCGTCAACGCGTTGAGAATACTCGTCATCTCACGCGATCGTTGATGCCTCCGAACTATCAAAATCTACTCTCTCCGAAAGATGCTGCGGATCTGCTTGCTTGGGTTCAGACTGCGCACCGCGTGACGACACCTCCGACAATAGATTCTTCGCCGAAGATCGGGCAAAGGCTAAGTGATGCTCACGTCGCTCAGTTTGCTGGATTGGCTCTGAAAGGCATCTTCAAGGAATACCCTAACAAGCCTTCGAATGTGATTCGCGATCCCGATGGCGTACGTAGTCCGCGTGAAATGCATCCTGTGTTCTATGGTTGCTTTGACTGGCACTCCTCGGTCCATGGGCACTGGATGTTGGTGCACCTATTGAGGAACTATCCAGGCGCCTCGGTCGCGAGCGAGATCGAAAGCGCGCTTGAGAAGCAGTTGCTGAGAGAACCGTTGCTGAAGGAAACGGCCTACTTTGAGGAGAAGGGGAACGCCTCCTTTGAGCGCATGTATGGCTGGGCATGGGCGTTGCGTTTGGCGACGGAGCTGCGGACGTGGGATGACCCACGTGCCAAGCGGTGGGCTGAGGCCTATCGTCCCCTCGAGGATAAGATCGTGGCACTGATGAAAGCTTATCTCCCGCGACTTGGTTGGCCGATTCGAACCGGCGTGCATCCGGATACGGCCTTTGCATTAGGGTAGAGCCTCGATTATGCGCGTGCAGTAGAGAATAATGCGTTAGAGCGACTGATTCTGGATCGTTCAAAGTCCTTCTACGCAAGCGATGAGCGTTACCCCGCAGCTTATGAACCGTCGGGAGAGGATTTCTTCTCCGCAGGACTTAATGAAGCCGATCTCATGCGCCGCGTACTCCCACAAGAAGAGTATGTCGCTTGGTTAGATAGATTTCTGCCGGAGTTTGGAAATCTTTTTGAGCCTGTTGAGGTGACCGATGTCACCGACGGAAAGCTTGTCCATCTTGCTGGTCTGAATCTCTCACGCGGTTGGACGTTGAATGGCATTGCTTCTGCACTCAACGCGTCTGATCCTAGGCAGCGAGAGATTAGAGAAGCCGCCGTAGATCATACTCAAGCGGGCCTCGGGTATGTCTTCAGTGGGCACTATGAGGGCGATCATTGGTTGGCAACGTTTGCGATCTACACTCTTTCCCTGGTTGGTATCTCGAGATGAATTTCGGTCCGCTAGCGACGTTTGTCGTCTACCTTGTTGTCGTGGCCTTTCTCGCGTGGGCTTCTGGCCGACAACGCCGCACAGAGGGATTTGTTAGTGAATACTTCCTTGGAAATCGCTCGCTCGGGGTGTGGGCCCTTGCTTTGACATTTGCCGCGACCGCCGCTTCAGGGGGAACCTTTGTAGGCTTTCCTGCCTTGGTCTACTCTCATGGATGGGTCCTCGCTCTGTGGATTTCAGCCTATATGTTGGTGCCCATCGTTGGCATGGGGTTGCTCGGTAAAAGGCTCAATCAGGTCTCCCAGATCTCACGAGCCTTGACGTTGCCAGAGGTCTTTACGAAACGGTTGAATAGCCCTGCTGCCGGCGGTGTGGCCACGTCACTCATCGTCTTCTTCATGTTCTGTTATCTTATCGCGCAATTCAAGGCCGGTAGTAAAATTCTCTCTACGTTGCTCTGGGATGTGCCAGCCTTTCAAAGTGCGGTGAGCTGGGTGCATGCGATGAAGGCACCGATTCCCTGGGTAGCTGGAGCTGAAGCGGACTACTTGTTGTGCCTTACGCTCTTCGCCGTGGTGGTTATTGCCTATGTCGTCTACGGCGGCTTTCGTGCTGTGGTCTGGACAGACGTCATGCAGGGTATAATCATGGTGTTAGGCGTGGCAATCATGCTCATCCTCGTGTTGCAGCAAACGGGAGGACTGACAAAGGCGAATGAGCGGCTTGCTACGATGACGCCGCCGAATCATGGGACAGCTGTTCTAGAACGAGACGGTGGTGATTCCATGTCTTTACCGAAAGGGACTTGGGTTTCAACGGATACGGGGGGCCTTATTCTATTGGCCGAGCCCTGCCTGTTTGATGCTGATACCTCTGCAAGTCAGCCCGTGGGCATTTTAGAAATCACCACTCCGTGGGAGGGCGAACGCGAGCGCGTGCGAACGATTTCTGGTTACATGGCGACTCTGACTGACGTGCGACCTTACGCCCATGGAGCGAATCAGGCTGGAGTTTACCTTACGGCACCTGGACCCGATGATGAATCTGATCTCGGGTATCTTACGCTAACGTTAGCTTTTAGCTTTTTTGTCTTCTGGGCCTTTGGCACGGCCGGTCAGCCGGGCAACATGGTGCGTCTCATGGCTTTTCGCGAAACCAAGACGCTACGCGCAGCCATCATCACGGTATCGCTCTATTTTTCCTTCATCTACTTTACGCTCGTGGTGATCTTCTGTTGTGGGCGCACCTTGCTCTCAGGGATGGAGGTCGATTTGGATCGCACCATGCCTGAGCTTGCCACCGTGCTGACTTCGGGTGCCGGCATGCCGTGGCTTGCCGGACTACTCCTGGCCGCACCGTTTGCCGCAGTGATGTCGAGTGTTGATAGCTTTCTGCTAGTAGCATCTTCATCGCTTGTGCGAGATATTTACCAGCGGTTTGTTCGGCCTGACGCCTCAGAGTTGCGATTGAAACGCCTAAGCTACATGGCCACTGCGTTGATTGGTGTGGCTGCCTTTCTCGCCTCTATGCGGCCACCGGACACCCTGCAGGATGTCATCGTCTTCGCCAGTGGCGGCGTGGGTGCGGCATTCTTGGTACCCATGTCCCTGGCGCTTTTCTGGAAGCGTGCCAATGGCGCTGGCATCATCGCCGGAATGCTGGGGGGGACGATTACCCATCTGGTCCTTCATGCATTGAGCCTTAAGCCTCTTGGTCTCAACCCGTTTGTTTGGGATCAGTTAGGATCGATCTTGGCGCTCATAACAGTGACCTTGCTGACGAGAGCACCAGAGAGAGCAATCGTGGAGAGGTATTTCGGGAAACAAGCCGTTGCTGGATTCGACGAGAAGGGGTAGGCGCATAGAAATGATTGATCAGACCCTCATCGTATACGCCCTGCTTTGCGTGGTCATCTTGGCATTCTTTCGAGAATGGGCGCCACCTGATGTCGTTGCCTTAAGTGCGATGATGGTGTTGTGGTCGACTGGCGTTCTTTCGATGAGCGATGTTCTCGCTGTGTTTAGCAACCCGGCGCCCATCACGGTGGCTGCGATGTTTATTCTGAGCGCGGGGCTGGAACGCACGGGCTGTATCGATGTGATGGGAGACATGTTCTCAAAAGTCGCAGGCAATACAGAAGTACGGGTATTGATCGTGATGATGATCCTGGCGGCAGTGCTATCGGCCTTTGTCAACAACACGCCGATTGTCGTCGTCTTCCTTCCCATCGTCGTGTCCCTCTCGCGTCAGAGTGATTTGAAGGCATCGCGTTTACTTATCCCTCTGTCATTTGCCTCAATTCTTGGTGGAACGTGTACTCTCACCGGAACGTCGACCAACCTAATCATCGATGGTGCAGCCCAGGACGTCTTCGCTACCAATGGCGTCGCCTACAAGCCTTTCACCATGTTCGAGGTGTCCAAGCTTGGCCTGATCTACGCCGTGATCGGCTTCGTCTACATGCTCACGATCGGGCGGAAACTTTTGCCCACACGGGAATCGCTGCAAGGAGAGGTTTCTCAACAGAAGAAGCGACATTTCCTGACGCAAGTCATGGTCGAGGAGGAGTCTCCTCTTGTGGGCAAAACACTGGTTCAAACCTTGATGAAGGAGTTTCCTGAGGCCCGGATACTTGAGGTTCGGCGACGAGGTACGGTGATGATAACGCCTCTGGACGAGCTTGTGGTAGAATCACGTGACCGCATTCGGTTGACGGTGCACGGAGCAAGCTTTGAAGATTTCAAGAAGACGGGCGGCCTGCAGTTTCCAGCGCAACGTCATTTGAAAGTGTCCACCCTGGATACTCAACAGCTCAGCCTGATGGAGGGTGTCATCGGTCCACAGTCCTCGCTTGTTGGGAAGACCTTGCGTGAATTGAGGTTCAGGCAGCGATATGGCGTGCTTATCCTAGCAGTACACCGTAAGGGGGTCGATTTAAGGAAAGGCTTAGAAAGCGTGAGATTGAGAGTAGGGGACACTCTTCTCCTGGAGGGCACTGTTGATGGGATGAACCAACTTAACGAGGCGCACGACTTTCTGATCATGGACCGCCCACCTCGGCGTGACGTGAAGCCCATCTCCAAACGCTGGATTGCGACTGGTATTGTCCTTGCGTTTATCATTGGTGCTTCGATTGGCGGCGTACCTATATCAGGTCTTGCGTTGTTGGCGGCCGTGGCCATGTTAGCAACGAGGTGTCTCGAGCCAAAGGAAGCTTATGGTTCAGTCCAATGGACGATCATCTTCATGATCTTTGGCATGCTTGCCCTGGGCAAAGCCATGGAAACATCCGGAGGCGCGAAACAGATAGCGGATTTAGTCGAGAGTGGATTTGGGAATGCAAGTCCTATCATCATCTTGGCCGTGGTATATCTACTCAGTTCGACCATGACTGAGCTGATCAGTAACAACGCGGTGGCTGCGCTGATCACGCCCATTGTCATCGGTATCGCCGCAAATTTAGGAATGGATGCCCGGCCGTTTATCGTCGCTGTCATGTTTGGTTGTAGTGCGAGTTTTGCGACACCGATTGGGTATCAGACAAACACCTATGTTTATGGTGCAGGCGGCTACCGCTTTTCGGATTTCCCTAAGATAGGTGTACCGCTGAACCTTATCCTGTGGATTGCGGCCACGTTGTTTATCCCGCTGCTTTGGGATGCTGGGCTGAGCTATGCAGAATGGTGGGGGAAATAGGATATGACATTGAACTACACGCTCACTCCCGAGGCCCTTCGGCGGGGAGCTGCCTTGTACTATAAACATCGGTTGGGGAAGTGGCATTATGTGCGCCTTGCTCTCAGCATTATGATGCTAGTGGCGGGTGGCTATGTGCTCACAGCCGAGTTTTCACGCTATCCCTTTTTGGGAGCAGCAATGATAGTGTTTGGACTCATGACTTGTCTCAGAAAACTGATCTTCTGCCGAAGAGTCGTACGTAGCTTCTACAAGACTCTTGATGAGCCGCCCGAGATTTCGGTAACCATGGACAAAGCGGGCATCGACATTCAGAGCAAACAATCAAATGGGCGAACCGACTGGGCAGGGTTGGTCGATTATCGAGCGAATGAGTTTGGAATCCTGTTCTATCCTCAAGAGGGCATCTTCTACTGGATCCCTGCACATGCTGAGGTAGAGGGAGGGGATTGGGATAAGGTCTTGGAGTGTGCGCAGGCAAACGTCGACCGAAGAGTTTGACCAATCGTGCGGATATGAAGACTCTGCCCCGCTTTACAAAGAGGAGTAGCTACCCGATGTTATATCTTTGTCACATTTAGTCTAGTCGGCAGAACAGCCCCACCCCCATCAGATTCCTCATGAAATTTCCCTCTGCGGCTCTCGTGTCGTTGTGTCTCTCCCTCGCTCTTTTGACCATCCCGACTGCTCGATCAGAGCAAGTTGTCTTTAGTGAGATCATGTATAATCCTCCCGGAGAAATGCCGGAGCTTGTTGAGGTACAAAACCTTACGTCAACGCCTTTTGACATCGCCCTATGGGAACTGGATGGCGGTGTGGACTATCGATTTCCAGACTTTAGTGAGGCTCAGCCTACCGATAGCTTCCTAAGGGCTTTTGAACGGATCGTGCTTACCAATGTAGAACCCAAGGCGTTTCGAGAGGCTTATGGCATCCCTGAAGCCATTCGCGTATTTGGCCCATGGGAGGGAAGATTGAGCGACGACGGCGAACGGGTGACCCTGAAAGACAAGAATGGAGTAAAACGGTGTTCCGTGCGGTATAACGATAGAGATACTTGGCCGGTGGCGGCCGACGGGGCAGGGCATACGCTAGTGTTGACCGATGATAGTTTGGCTATCGATGACTATCGAGCATGGGGTGTCAGCCCAACTCCTGGCGGTACGCCTGGCAACCCTGAGCCAGCCCAACCGGAAGAGCCTTATCCCAATCCATCTGTTGATCTGACTGTGGGCATTCCGTTCATCGAGTACGGTGACAAATGGGATTTCCATGATGGAGATCGAGATCTCGGAACGTCTTGGAGAGATGCAGACTACATCTTTACGCACCCCGGTTGGACTCGCGAGAACGCAGCTGGCAACAATGGAGGGCTCTACGGGTTTGAGAATAGTGGGGTGCCAGAACCTGGCATGCGCACCGGTCTAAACGATGTCGACCAGTTAACCTATTATTTCCGTAAGGAGTTTGAATACACAGGAGACACCTCAGGTGCTTCGGTCACGATCGATCTTATCAATGACGACGGAGCGGGTTTCTGGTTGAATGGTCAGTGGCTCGGAGGTGTGGCGACGACGCCGGGATCGGGTCACAATGATACAGCATCGCGTACTGTTAGCAATGCGGGAGAGGAACTCGCTGTCATCCGCTCGAATAGCCCACCTCTCGTGCAGGGCAAGAATGTGTTAGCTGCTACTCTCAAACAGACGAATACGACTAGTTCCGATGCTGTCTTTGGCGCAAGAATGAGCATCTCAACGCCTCTTGCGACAAGCGTTATCATCAATGAGGTTCTTCCAGCCGGTGCGGGTGAAGGCTTCGTCGAATTCTACAATCCGGGAAACAGTGATGTTGATCTTAGCGGGTGGTTTCTGACTGATGACCCTGGCAATCTCACTAGAGGGACTATTCCCGCCGGCGTGGTCGTTCCGGCGAAAGGCCTAGTAACTGTTGGTTTCTTGGAGTCCTTACTGCGTATCTCCGGAAATACGAGCGTGTTTCTAACGCAGTCTGACGGCACCACGGTAGTAAATGCCATCAGCACGCCGATGCCATTGGATGGACGCTCTTTAGGGCGCAAACCAGAGGGCAGCGGTTCTTGGTTTCTTTTCACCGGACCTACACCTGGTAGCGGAAATGTTAGCTCGGGAGGCGGGGGCTCTGCCTTGGTTATCAATGAACTTCATATAAGCGACGAAGGGCTCATTGATTGGGTGGAGTTTCACAATAGTTCACAAGCGAGCGCGTCGCTCGATGGACTCTTTTTGGCTAGCGCACGGGACTTTTCGGACAAGATTGCCTTGGGAGATGCGATCGTAGGTGGAGGTTTTGCGAGCGTGGAAACAAGCGTGGATGTTGGGGATGCAGACGGCAATGTGAGCCTCTTTGTGTTCGATGAATCGAATACAGTGATTCATGCAATCACGGTTTCACTAGATTCAGATCGTCGCCATGTGGCTGCGTTTCCTGACGGTTCCAATAGATTTTTCGTGTCTGAAGTCGGCTCACGTAACGAGGCGAATGAGCCCGACCGCGAGACCGACATCGTCATCACAGAACTCATGGTCGAGCCACCTACTGGGCATCGCGATGGCGAATATGTCGAGCTGTATAACAAAGGCATAGAAACGGTCAATCTTTCATCGTGGAAGTTTGATCGTGGGATCAACTACACCTTTCCTTCGGGTACTACGCTAGAGGCGGGCGCTTATTTAGTCGTCGCAGCCAATAAGGCATTCACTTCGGAAGCCCATCCAGCGGCTCGTGTGCTTGGACCCTATTCAGGAAACTTCGCCAATGGAGGAGAGCGGGTGCGTTTGGTCGATGCCTGGGGGAACTCGGCAGAAGAATTGCATTATCACGTCGGAGGAGACTGGCCAGCCCTCGCTGGAGGTCTGGGTAGCAGTTTGGAACTTCGTCACCCAGAAATGGACAACACCATGGGAAACGCCTGGATCGCTTCGGATGAGTCTAACAAGTCAACGTTCCAGCCTTTCAGAATCGAGGACCGTTACTTGCAGCTTCGTAGGGCTGGTACACCGCGCGACTACGAGGAATTGCACATGCATGCCGTTGGTGATGCTCACCTCGCGATCAGAAGTATGCGGCTCACCTCCAGCAACAATAATACAAATTTCTTGCCAAACGAAGGACGGGAAGTGAGCACGAACGGTGATGCCGCGAATGGATGGCTTTGTCAGGGCACGCATTATGCAAGCAAGCGAGTCGGAAACGAGTTCCATCTCATTTCGGATGGTCACGGAGATGTGAAAGCCAATCGATGCGAGATCGATGTGGTACCTATTGCCCGAAACAATGACCTGAGTTTTCGGTTTCAAGCGCGTTGGATTTCGGGCAAGCCAACGCTCGTCGTGAATACTTGGGATCGCTCGTTTGGGGGCGTTATTCACTTGCCTATTCCGAAGAATCTCGGCACTCCAGGAGCCGCTAATTCGGGAGCGACTGAAATTCCTGCGCCCACGGTGACAGGACTTCGTCACAGCCCTGCTGTGCCAACTTCATCAGACGCTGTGATTATTACTGCGTGGGTAGACTCGGCGATGCCGTTGACTTCAGTAAGGGTTCGTCATCGCCTGGACAACACCGCAGGAGACAATGCCTGGGGAATGACGGTCATGGCAGACGGCGGGAGCAACGGTGATGAGATTGCCGGAGATGGCATCTACACGGCCACGCTCGCTCAGTATCAGGGAAACAACAGCGTCGTACAGTTTTATGTGGAGGCAACTTCTGGTGGTGGTGTTAGTCGACAGCCGACACGAGCTCCCAACCGACCAGCATTGTGGGTCGTGGACAACAGCTCCATTCCGTCGGATCTCCGAAGCCAGCGATTCGTTATTTCTGAACGGTCTCTTAATGCCTTGGGCGGAGCGGGAGAAAGCGGCACGTTTGACTTCGCCTTCCCACGGCTCTCGAATCATTACTTCAATGCAACGTTCATTAGCAATGAACAGGACATCATCTACAACTGCGAGCTTCGTAAAAGCGGTAGTCCTTGGACTCGTTCTGGAGGGAGTAATCTCTCACGAGCAAAGTGGAAGACGCCAGGGGATCGTCGCTTCCGTGGCTATTCCAAGCGCGCGATCGATAATGATGCCGGAGGCGGACGGGCCTACCACAACCGCATCATTCGGTATTGGCTTTATCTTTTTGGGCATCCAGCCAATGAAAACGAGTTTGTTCGAGTCATTGTAAACGGTGGCAATGCCGATCTTCGCGAGGATGTGGAGCCAAACGCAAATGACTTTCTCAAGCGAAATTGGGAAGACGGCCAGCTAGGCGAACTCTACAGAATCGATGACGAATGGTGGTTTGAAGACGATTGGAGTCGCGACAACCGAAATGCGGATTGGTCTTACAAAGACACCGATGAGCCTGAGCGCTACCATGCAGAGTGGATCAAACGATCACGAGAGACGGAATACGACTACTCCTCCTTCGTCAATTGGGTGAAGGCCGTCGGTGAGAACGATTTTACACGAGACGAGATTGAACGGATGGCGGATATTGACATGATGGCCGCAAACGCGGTGGTGCGTGGCTGGTGTGATGATTGGGATACTCTCACACGCAATCGTGGAAAGAACGGCTATTTTCTCCGAAGACAATCCGATGGGCGTTGGATGCTCATCCAATGGGACTCTGATCTCACCTTTGGGAATGCCAATGCGGAATTCATTGGGAACTTGTCAGGTGTACGGAATTTCTTTAGAAAACCCTATGTAGAGCAGCGGGTGAATTACTACCTCGGTCAGATGATCGATAAGTACACGCACAATTCACCTCGGCTGGATGCGTGGTTCCAGATGGAAGAGGAAGCGTCAGGATCCTACTCTAGTAACCAGGGTACTTACACGAGTTGGAACTCACAGCGCCTTAGCAAGGCCAGATCGACGATCGGCAACAGTGCGCTAAATGAAGATTTCAATGTCACTTCAGGCAATGGAAGCAGTGCAACGACATCCAACGATACTTTTGAACTCCGGGGTACGAGTCCTTACAATGCCTTCAGCGTCCGAGTCGCGGAACATCCAGAAGCAGAATGGGAATTCACCGCAGAATCTGCGTGGAACCTAACAGGGATTGAACTTGCCGAAGGCGTGAACAACCTTCGGGTCGAGGCTGTGGACGCCGACGGTAATGTGGTTGGAAAGGAAACTTTCCGCGTGACCAAAACAGGCAATGCTGCCCCTGTGATCGACATCAATCCCAGGCCTAATTCCTACCATGTTGCCTTGCATGATTCTATTGAGATGGATTTGAGAGACTCCTACGATCCGGAGGGCAGCACTTTAACGTATGGCTGGGCGGTGATTCCTGAGTCTAACGTAGAGCTAACTCTTGCAGAGAATGATGCGGTCGCTAGCGCGACATTTGCCCGTCCGGGGCTGTATGAGTTCACGGTGACAGCCTCTGACGATTCTGCTGGAGCTGACAGTGAAATTAGAGAGGCCGCGGTCTATGCCTTGAACGGTTGGAGCCCGTTTAAAGAGCCTCTACTAGAAGGCCATTGGGCTCTACAGAATGTATTTGTTCGTGATGGTTCGGGTGCTGACACCTGGTATTCTTTAGAAGATCGGCCTGGCAAACTTACCATGATGGTGCAAGACGCGTTGAAGTCGTTTTCCCCAAACACGAGAGCGTATCCTGCTATTCTACGCCCTCTCCCAAAGTCCACGGATTGGGCTTTAGAGACCGATGTCAATCTCGTTTCCGTCCAGACTGGAGATTTTATGGCTGGAGTCACCGTCGAGATGGTGGAGAACGGATCACTTGTGCGCTACGCCATGGTCATGGAGGACGGCAAGCGATTGGCCGCTCGCCGTAACAACGCGTCCCTCCAATCCCTGTCTTGGGGCGGGGGATCTGCCGCAGTACGCATTCGTCGCGCAGGCGATGAGCTTCGCTTTGACTATCAAGAGGGCGCTGGTCAGTGGAGCTTGTTGCACTCTCGGCCCGTTGCTAACGAGGTGTCTGCCAATCAAGGTGGACTCTTTGTATCGACCGATAAGGTTGAGAGTGTCCGTGTGGAATTTGACTATGCGCTGCTCGTCGATCCTCTAGCAACCTCGCCAGCTCTGACCGATTTGCGTATTTCTGAAATCATGTATCACCCCGCAGATAGAGTGGGTTCAGAATACATCGAACTACATAATCGTGGACCAGCTGTGATAAGCCTTGCTGGCGTCACCTTTGAAGCCACGAGGCCATTTGAGACCATGGTGCTCGGCGAAGAGGAATTGGCCCCAGGTGAGTATGCCGTCGTCGTTGCTGATATCGCTGCTTTTCAAGCTACCTATGGCAGCGAGATCCGAATCCTTGGCCAATGGACCGGAGGCGCCATTTCAAATGGAGGGGAACGCATTGTGTTGCGCGATCGGTTGGGAAATATCATTCACGACTTCACGTTCTCCGATAATGAACCCTGGCCGACTGCTGCAGATGGTGAAGGTCCCTCGCTCGAGATCATTGATGTCGGTGGAGACTACGAGGATGCTGCCAACTGGTTCGTGAGAATGGGAGCCATAGGAACGCCCGGCGCTGCCCCGAATTCCGATCTGATTCCTGACATCGATACCGATGGTGATGGCCTCACCGATGTGGAAGAAGCAGTCTTGGGAACCTCGCCCACATTGGCCGACACCGATGGCGATGGCATGAGTGATGGAACAGAAGTCGCTGCGGGAACAGATCCCACCGACCGCACGTCCGTTCTTAAGATTCTCGGGATTATCCGTTCTCAAGATGGAGGCTTGATTACCACCAGCTGGTCTTCAGTTCCGGGAAAACGTTACACGCTTCAAGGCAACACTAGCCTCGAGGAGGGCAGCTGGATTGATGTTATCACCATCACCGCATCAGGCATGACCACTGAAAGAACGGAAACTGAGAGCAGTAATCGCCATTTCTACCGTGTGCGGGTTCTAGCTGACTAGGTTCTACTACCTAGCGGAAATTGACAACGCATCCGTGAGTCGATAGCTTATAAATATGTTTAGAAATCTCGTCGTCATAGGATGCTTGATGGTCACGTCATTTGCTGCTGATCCTGTCATCAAGAAAGGTGCCGATGGATGGAAAGCATGGGATAAGAAGGAGGCGCCAGCCGAAGGCTGGACCAGTTCCACATACGACACAAAGGAATGGAAGGACGCCACGACACCATTGGGATATGGCAAAGAACCTGTGTCGACCCCGCTAAGCTTTGGTGAGGACGCAAAGAAGAAGCATGCGACGGCTTATTTGCGGCATGGATTCAAGGTAGAGGAAGTTGCCGCTGGCTATGTCATTAAAGTTAGGATGGATGATGGCGCTGTCTTCCATGTCAATGGAAAGGAAGTTCATCGGCTCAATGTAGCCGATGCTACCAAGCCAGGGGAGTATTCTAAATGGGCGTTAGGCCCGGGTGTTTTGAAACAGGAGCACACGTTAATTCTCAAACCCGATGTTGTGAACGTTGGAGGGAACGTCTTAGCGATCGCGCTTTTCCAAAGCGGACCTACAAGCAGTGATCTCTATCTTGATCTCGACGTCACCCCCATTGACAAGGAGACTTTTGAGAAGATGAAAAAGGAAGCCGTCCAGCGAAAAAAGAAGCTTGAAGAGGCTGCAAAGAAACGTGAAGAGGCTGAGAAACGAGCGGCTGAGAAAGAGAGTGCACCGACAGCATAAGCTGTCACCTGTCGTTCTTCACGACGACGAACATGGCGGCGAAGACACCGGAAGGATCTACAGAGGTATTACCGGGATCCACTACCATTTTACAAATGTCTCCATCCAGGAAAAGCGCATCTGGACACTCTAACTGATCGCGAAATAGCCTGCCAAAGGTGTGAAAGTTCACCACCTGGCCAGATGCGCAGATCGCTCCGTGATGTCACCGGCAGCAGGGACCTCTGCCGCATTCACAGAGACGTCTGGCGACTGTTTGACCGTGGAAATCATTTTGTTTGAAAACGGCAAGTTCGAGGGGCCGCGGTCCAAGGAGGGAGTCCGATCCGAACGAAGTGCAGCGTCTCAGAATCGTCATCGGGCATAGACAAACGAACGCTAGGGCTAGAATTCTGGGCAGGCTATTCAAGCGCTCTAGCATAGTGAGCGGGACTTCCCTGTTTAGGAACGAGAAAAGCCGGTCCCAGGGGACCGGCTTTCGTGAAATGAAAACTCTAGGTATGAGGACTACTCGTCTGCGCCGTCCTCGCCGATGGCCTCAACGGGGCACCCTTCCATAGCCTCTTCACAGAGTGCCTCTTCTTCTTCATTATCAGGCTGTTTGAAGACATAGCTGTAGCCTCCATCCTCCTGGCGCGTGAAGTTTGCGGGAGCAGTCTCGCGGCAAAGATCACAGTCGATGCACTGGTCGTCGACGTAATACTTTCCGACCACACTCTCTGGTTGCTTGTTTTCGGTGTCTGCCATGGGTCTGAATTGTATAAATACTTAGGGAATGTTTTGGGCGGAAGATTTCATAGGAAAGGACCTTGTAAAGCCCTTTCTTGGGCGTTTCCTCTGGCCAAATGAACAGCTCTGGCTAGCCTCCCATCCACGTGAAGCGAGCCGATTTCCCCGAACCTATCCAGCAGCTGGTGCTCTGTCTCAAGCAGCTTCCAGGGGTGGGGCCTCGAAGTGCCGAGCGGATGGCTCTTTGGTTACACAAATCGGGAATGGACTTTTCGGAAACTCTGGCCAAGTCGCTCACCAAGGTACAGGCCGACGTGGGAAACTGTCGCACTTGCGGTTTCTTTGCCACGGCCACTGGCTGCGAGATCTGCAATGAGGAGGAGCGAGAGACGCATGTGCTTTGCTTGGTGGAACACGCGGTCGATGTGCTTGCATTGGAACGAACTGGTGCCTTCCGAGGGCAGTATCAAGTGCTCGGCGGCAAGCTGTCGCCCCTTCAGCACGTTGGTCCAGCGGATCTGCCCTTGGACCATCTTCTCGCTCGCCTGCGGGAAGGGCCTTTTGAGGAAGTGATCTTAGCACTTTCGAATGACGTCGAAGGCGAAGCCACAGCCAACTACGTCGCTGAAATGCTGGAATCCGAGAGTGTCTCCGTGACGAGACTTGCACAGGGTTTACCCGCCGGAGGAGGACTTGATCATGCCGATGAACTGACACTTTTCCGGGCACTAAGCGGAAGGACGCAGATGAACTCTGAACTCTGAGACCTCAAACTTGAAAATCGGTGCGGTAAGTCGGGTGCACGAGGGCATTTGCTTCTGGAGAATTTGTGATGGCTAACTGGTCTGCATCCCAATGAAGAAGCGTGTTGGGGACTCGGCACGCGACCAGGCCGAGGCAGGTGGTCTCGGCAAGAGGGCCTGCATAAGTAAAATTGGAGCCCGTCGTACCCTTGCCATGGCACGCGTCTATATACGCATGATAGTGGTTAAACCCTTTTACGTCCGGACGCTTCAGGCCTCTATTCTTCGAATAGGGAAGTAGTTGAGGGCCGGAAATGTGAGGAATCATCAGTTTGCCGCCCTCTCCAATGAAGAGAGAACCACCTCCAGGCACGTTCCGACCTTCACGCTCGAAATCGAAGAGTTCACGAGCCGGACGACGATTCCCATCACTCCAAGTCAATTTGATCGATCCGCCAGCAGTCCATTTGTTTCCGGGAAAGACATACTCAACGTCCTGGCCATCCGGCCAATTATCGCGACGAGAGGCAGCATCCTCTAGCCACTCTTTGGGAACCGAAGCTCTGATCGAGGTTGGCGCATTCAACTCGAGCGCGGTAAACGGAACATCCATGATGTGGCAACCAAAGTCGCCCAAACCTCCACCGCCAAAGTCCTGCCAACCTCGCCAGTTGAAATCATGATAGAGGCTTTTCTTGAATGGGCGGTCTGGTGCCACTCCAAGCCATTTGTTCCAATCCAGCGTTTCCGGAATAGGATCAGAATCGGCAGGGCGACCACGATAAGGAAATCCAGCACCGCTCCATGAGTAAATCTCTTTCACTTTCCCGATGGCTCCATCTTGCAACAAGCGCACTGCCATGCGATACTCAATATTCGATTGGATTTGATTCCCCATCTGGGTCACGACGCCAGCTTTCTCCGCCTCCAACCGAACGGCCCGTGCTTCGGACACTTCATGCGTCAGTGGCTTCTGACAATAGACGTGTTTACCAGCTCGCAGCGCCGCCAGCGTGATCGGCGCGTGCATGTGGTCTGGGACGGTCACATTGACAGAATCGATCTTGTCGCCCTCTTTTTCTAAGAGCTCTCGCCAGTCCTGGTAGCAGCGTGCTTGGGGAAACTTCTCGGCCGCTTTGGCCATTCGCGCCGTATCGACATCGCAGATAGCTACGATATGAATGTTAGAGTGAGAGCTGAGGCTTTGAAGATCGCTCCATCCCATTCCGTCTGTTCCGATACAGGCATGGTTCAGCTTGCCATTGGGAGATTTCGCGAGTCCCAAGTTTGGAGCGAAGGTGGGAAAGAGAGCTAACGAGGACGTCTTTAGCAAACGGCGGCGTGTAATCATAATCTCATTCTGCCATCCGATTCAGGGTCTAGGCAAGTGGGCATTCAGGCTACGCGTTGCCGGGCATTGGTAAAGATCCGATCGTCAGATGATGGCGAGCCTTGCTTCGTTTGTGCGGTGCCTCCAACCGATGCTCGACCTCAAAACCCGATATTTCTAGCGCTTTACTTAAAGGGGGGGCCTCTTTCGTCGAGTGGATAGCAACCTTGCCTCGCGGCCGTAGGCTCATGAGAAGCTGAGCGATTGCTGGCAGGTAGTCGTCCACGCGCCTGGAGGATATGAGAAACGGATCGATGGCATAATCCAGCTCAAGGACGATGGCATCGTAGGTTTCCGGATTGGCTGCTAGAGTCGTTGCGAGGGATTCCCGAGAAACTCGGAAATGATCCGGCTGCGTAGAGCTTGGGAGGAGAGGCAGGAACGTTCCGTGCCAGCTGACAATCTCGGAAACCGCCTCAGCCACCGTGATCTTGGCTCTAGGGGCCATGACCTGCTCCGCTTTGGCCACGGCAATTCCTAGACCCAATCCCTCCAGGAGCAGTCGGGGCTGCCGCTTCACAGCAAGGGGTTCACAGGTGCGAATCACAGCAACTTCTTCTATTCGAGCCATCTCCGTCGATCGAATGGGGAATCGATCCACGACGATATGGAATGAATCTCCTCGCTGGGAAAGCTCGATATTCCGTCCCGCGTACACAGCGTGTGCAAGTTGTCTGAGAGGAATCACTGAATAAAGATTCGGCAGAATGATCGGTCCATTGTGGTCATGCTCTTCGCTAAAAAACACGTCATGAAGTCTTACAAATATTCTATTTCAGCTTCGCTATGACCGTCTGATGGAGCTTCTCGATCTCGCGCTGAGCCTCTTCTTGTCCCTGATTACCAGCTTCAGTCATCTTCTCTTTGAGTGACTCAGCCATCTTGGCTAAGGCGCCCTTTGTCGCTTCATGTCCCTTAGCTCGAGAAGCTTCCGTAGCCTCTTTGAGAAACCTGCTAGTGTCCTCGACCAAGGTCTGGACGCTGGAGGTTGAAAAATCTGTCTCTTGGATGGACTGAAACCAATCAGACCCGATGTCGGAGAGCTGCCACTCTTCCTGTTCGTTCCACCAGTTCCATCCGAGAATCCCGATGATAGCGAGAACCGCTGCGATGATAAGTTTTCCAATGGTCTGCGCGACGATCTTGACCAGAGTAAATGCCAGGAAGATAAGAAGGGCAGCGCCAATCCACGGGTTCAGAGGTGAGGTCTGAATGGTTTCAAGAAGTTCAGGGGACATCTCTCTATCAAGCCCTCAAATACGAGGAGAGCAAGCCAGAAGAGTCCTTGCGTTCTTGAGTGAAATGCCCTGTCATTGGATAATGACAAAAGCGGATCGACGACAATTCCTCACAATAGGGGCTGCAGCTGCAGCGACGACGATGCTCCCCGGCAGCCTACAGGCCGAACACCATAAAGAGGCGGCTTCTTCCGCAGACGGGACTGTTCGCCCTCCGGCTTCGGGTAAACGCATCTTGCTATCCGTGAAGTTGGGGATGATTCCGAAGAAGATCGATGGGAAAGAACTGACGTTGAACCAGCGCCTACTGATGGCAAAGGAAGCAGGCCTCGATGGCGTGGATTTCGATCAAGCGGGCGAACACACGGTTGAGGCTGCCAAGACGGCTGTGCAGGAAACGGGCGTCTTTGCTCACAATGCGATCAACCATGCCCATTGGAAAGACACGCTGACCCATTCTGATCCGGCCATTCGCGCCAAGGGACGTGCGAACATTGAACACTGCCTCCGACTGGGGCATGCGGTGGGTGGTTCCGGGGTGCTCATCGTGGTTGGGAAGGGCGGCGACGGGACACGTCAAGAAGTCGAAGAGCGTTGTCGGGAGGAGATCAAGGCACTGTTGCCTCTGGCGGCCTCGTTAGGACAGCCGATTCTCATTGAGAATGTGTGGAACCAGATGTTCTACGACCACGGTGGGTCGCCTGATCAAGGGGCTGAGCGCTTTGTCGATTTTGTCGATAGTTTCCAGAGCCCTTGGGTCGGAATGTACTACGATATCGGCAACCACTGGAAGTATGGCCAGCCAGGAGAGTGGATCCGCGCCTTTGGACACCGCTGTTTTAAGCTCGATGTGAAAGGCTTTAGCCGCGCCAGGAACAAGTTTACTGAAATTGGAGAAGGGGACCTGCCCTGGGATCAGGTGCGCCAAGGGCTTGCAGACATCAATTTCACAGGTTGGGCCACCGCAGAGGTTGGCGGTGGTGACGTGAAGCGCCTGACGAAAGTGCGTGAGCAGATGCAGAACGTCTTTGGTTTGGCCTAGCCTAGGCGCCTAATTGATCGTTACGGCGACAGTGTCAGGATAGCTGCCCAAGATCTTCATGAAGCTGCAGTGCTCTTCCAGTTCGGAAAGCGCTTTGAGAAGATCGGGATCCTCACAATGCCCTTTGATATCGACAAAGAAGAAGTATTCCCAGTCTTTACGCTTCGAGGGGCGACTCTCGATCTTTGACAGGTTAATGTTGAAACTGTTGAACGGGGTGAGGGCGTAATACAATGAGCCTGGCTTGTCTCTAACAGAAAACATTATCGACGTGCGATCTTTGCCCGTTGGGGGACAAGTCTTGTGACCGAGGACGAGAAAGCGGGTGGTATTCGTCGCGCTATCTTGGACGCTCGCCTCCAAGACGGTCAGCCCGTACAGGTCCGCAGCTAGCTTGCCGCCAAGAGCTGCTGCGTTGCATTCTTGGGAGGCTATCTGGGCAGCACGTGTGGTACTAGAGACCTCTATTTGGTCGGCGTCAGGAAAGTTCTCTCGGAGCCAAGTGCGGCATTGCCCAAATACTTGGGGATGTGAGTAGAGACGGTTGATTTCTTCGCGCGGACCATTGGCCATGAGAGCATTCTCGATTCTCAATAGAACCTGAGCACAGATCTTCAGAGGAGAATCCGCGAAGAGGTCGAGCGTGTGGTTTACGGCGCCTTCAGTCGAGTTCTCTATTGGCACTACACCGTAATCTGCAATGCGCCGGGCGACCTGATTGAAGACGTCTGAGAAGCTAGTTTGGGAAACGTAACGAACACTGTGCCCAAACTTGCTGATGGCTGCCTGATGAGTCCAGGTGCCTTCTGGCCCCAGGTAGGCGATGCCCAGGTCTTGCTCGAGGGCAAGCGCTGCCGACATCACTTCCCGATAGATGGCACGAATGGACTTCTCAGGAAGTCGACCACGGCTCTTGGCGACGAGGCCCTGGAGAAGAGATTCCTCCCGCTCCGGAGCATAAATCTCTAGGCCATCTTTCTTCTTAATCTCGCCAACCTGGTGCACGAGCTCCGCGCGGTCGTTAAGGAGCGCGATGAGTTGATCGTCGAGGGCATCGATCTTCTGGCGGATGGCAGTAAGGGGCACGGGATAGGATATAGGCGGGTTGTCTAGAGGACGTATAGGAGGTGACCGCCCGTCTTGCTAGAAGAATTGCCAACACTCCGCACGAGCCATCTTCGTGGGCAGTGGATCTCGCCACAAACACTACGTCTGAGGGGATTGCATATCCCTCGGGCCCCAACTAGAGTCCTCGTCATGCGAAATCTCAGATTACTGACTGGCGTTCTCATCGGTTTGGCCTGCGTTAATCCTGTTCAGGCTGATAAGCTTGAGAAGAAGGAAGTGGAAAAGATCATGAAGTCGCTCCAGTCGATTAAAAAGGCGGTGATGGCACGAAATTCTAAGCAGAATGGGAGTGCCTTGAAAGGTTTTACCCAACATGCGGCCAGCCCTGTTGCAGCGAATGCCTTCTACCTATCGTGTTTAAAGAAACTGCGGTTCACAGATGAAGGCAAGCGGGCCGAGGCTTGGCGAAAGTATCGGGAAGGCAAGGATGACACCTTCAACCAGGTCTACCATCGCGAGGCCAAGCAGATGGAGTTACGTTACTTGATTCTAACGATCAAGGCAGCTCAGGTCGAAGACCGTCGCGACATGATGAAGCCGCTCGTCAGTTTTATCGATAGTATGCTAGAGTTAGACGGTCGTGGATTTGAACACCTGGAGGACTGTGATTCCTCCATATTTACCGAGTTTGCCAAGATAGAGAACACGATTGATCCAGGGGACTGGGAGATGAGCCCCACCAATATAAAAGGTATCTACGATCAGGGTATCCTTCCCCACATGCGAAAGCATCGGGACCCTCGTCTGGTAGATGGTTGGACGTCCAAGATCCGGCACATTAAACAGTATCATGGGCTAGCGAAAGCAGGACGATTGAAGGAAGAGCGCGAAAAGGAGCGCGAAGATCGCCGGAAAGGGGACAAGAAGAATACAGACGACTACAAGGCCGAAGCCAAAGAAGAGAAAGATCCATACGAGGAGTTTCAAAACGAGGACCTACCAGAATTAAAATGGGAGATGTGTGAGGATTTGGTAGAGTACGGGTTTCAGGCCGAGGCGCTTCCGCTTATGCTCGACGTGATCCGTGATCATCCGAACTACAAAGAAATTACCTCGTGGCTGGCAAGCCTGGAGAACGAACTCGCCAAGGCACTAACGGAACTCAATGGCGGGGTATTGCCTCAGCAAACTGAATCCTAGGCGGCCTACTGGTTCGCTATTTCGCAGTAAACAAGCTGAAGAGCAGAGCCTGCTGCGCGTCCTGTAAACACTGGCTTCATGATGGGGCGGTAGCGCTGGTTCTCGCGCAGCCAGCCCTTCGACTCGGGTTCCATACTTAGCCAGTCGCAGAAGCGTTCCGCCAAGTCATTGGTAGTAAGGACGAGGTGTTCCTCGAGTCCTTCAGAGCCAGGAAAGAGTTTTTTTGAAACGGCTTGTGCTAAATTCTTCGAAGTGATCTTACCCTCAGGTGTTTGCTCTCGAAATTGTTCAAAGGCTTTCATTCCCAGCGGCCAGACGGAGAGGTGTCGTCTTCTGGAGACATCATATCGAAACACGATTCCAAGTGGGCTTGTCCATCCTCGCTGAGGCTCAGGAGATCGGCTCAGAGTAATGGAAATAGGCTGATCTAATGGCTTGGTATTAATCAGTTGGGCGATGCCGACGTCCTTCTCACCGTAACCTGGCGCTGAAACGATTCCCTTATCATCTGTTAGTCTGCCCAACTGATTTAGCGAAAGTGGAAGCCTGCCAATCTCACGTCCTTGTTTAGTGTAAAAATAGGCATCGTCAGCCATCGTCGTGACCATTCGAGTGCCTAACAACTCTCGAGGAGTGGACTCGGAGGGGAGTTTTTGCGCAATGGGAGGGGACGGCTCGAATGGCTTCTCAGACCGTGCTTCGGCTCGCATTGCTGAAGTGGGGACTGGGCCTTTAGTGAGAGAAGCAATCCCCAACCCAATGGCCAGCAGGAGAAGGGCGGTGGAAGCATTACGAAAAACCGGTTGTTTCAGCCGTGTTTGCCAGTCGCTAGTCCGAGTCTGAACATGGGCAAGATGCACCGCCAAGTCAGAAGCCGTCTGGTATCTTTGCGCCTGATCTGCCGTACAGCACCGACAAATGATTCCGTTCAGAGCATGCCAGTCCTGGCGATCGGCTGCGGAAACCTCTAAGTCGTATGGAAGCTCTGGGAAGTCCAAGCGGTCCTTTCCCGTGGTTAGTTCGTACAGCACCATTCCTAGGCTATAAATGTCTGCCTTGGCCGTCCCCGGGCCTTCAGGCGGCACAAAGCCCTCCGTACCCACGAATGTTTGCTGTCCACTCTCTGCCACCAATCCAATGTCTGCCAGCTTGGGTTCGCCATCGACAAAGATGACGTTGGATGGTTTCACATCTCGATGCGAAAGGCCGCGGGCATGGAGATAATGCAATGACTCTGCCAGGGCAGTTCCAATATGAATACTCTCCGTGACATTGATAGGTCCCGAGGCAAGCATGTCTGAGCGCAAGGTTCTGGGCTCGTAAGTGTACGGATCAAAGACCCCTGGGACGGCACCGCGATCGTCCGCCAGCTCCATGACATAGTAGTAAAAGTTCTCCTCGAAGGACCGACCGACGTGAAGGACGTCCACCAGTCCGGAATGGGCTCTAGAGATCGGCTCGAAATGTTTGATTCCTTCAAACTCTCGCTCGAAGGTTTTTTCGAATCGGAAGTCCTCCCTGGCGACGATCTTGACTGCCCTGTAAGCTCCAGTGACACTGAGTGCCATCCAAACCTGTCCGTAGGCACCACCTCCGATTTTCCGGACTAACTGATAGTCTGGAATAGTCGGCGCAAAAAGAGCCTCTTCAAATAAGCTGTTGTTGGAGTCCCTCAACTTCTTTCTTGATGAGGCCGCCGACCCGGTGTTTGGCCAGATAGACTTGCGCCATGCTTACTCCGAGATCGGTCTGCACCTTCTTGACATCCCATCCCTTGATCACATAACAATCGAAGATTTGGAATTGCTTGGGGGAAACACGACTCTTGACTTTTGCTAGAGCAGTCTCTGCCAGGTTTTTTTGCCACTCTTCTTCCCACATACGATCTAGCGGAGCAGGCGCAGGATCTTCTACACGGTCGAGGACAGCTGTTCGTCGGTCATCGTCCGCCTGAGCATACAGGGAGGCCGTATCTTTGGCTCGCTTCCGAAATTGATCTGCGATTCGCCAGCGCGTCATGTTCATGAGCCACGACTTAAAGGAGCCAGCATCGGGATCATACTTCTTGTGCTTCGACTGCTTGGCGATACTCAAGATGGTCTCTTGAACAGCATCAAAAGCCTCCTCCGAACGCAGCCCTGCCCGAGTAGCCACGCTATAAATTAGTCTCCAATAGGTTTTGTAGAATTCATCCCAAGTCTTCTGGTCCTCCCAATTATCCAAGCGCTCGATCAGGCTGCGGCGAGTTGTCTGGTAGGCGGCTTTCCAGTTTGGATCGTTGGCAAGTGGCCTTTCTTCGGTGTTGGCAGGCATAACAGGGCAAATCTAGCATCCCTGCGGAAGATTGTCTTCCTCAAATACAAGAAAAGGTCAAATTGCCAACCTTTGTAAAGAACCGTTTTATTAAGCTCACTGACCTGGCTGTTCGATCCAAGAATCGTTGACTAGTCGACTGATAATCACCTGCCCCCGACGCTTGTCTGCGTCTGGAGCGAACTGAAGTGCGAGCATGAGGCGAGCTCGCTGCTTCTCTCCCTGTTTTTTTAGCTCACGGAACAGCCTTATCATCATCTCCCCATCGGGAGTGCCAACCTCAGCATACCCATAGAGAGGAACTTTCCCGCTCTTGTCCTTAATCAGGTAGCTCCGATACGTTGCTGCATCAGCATAGTCATAGCGATAGTAGTCTTGGACTTCGACCCAAACTCGAAATACTTTGGCGTCCGTTAGACCTTGCTCTGCAAAGGACTCAAGAGTCATGTTACTATGACCGACCCAGCTTTCCCAGTCTAACAGATAGTTACTATTGGGTCTTTCTTCGAAATCTGCGTAAAACGGACGCAATGTTTCAGAATACTCTCCGCTCACGGTGTGAAAGTAAGTTTTGCCTATAAGTCGTTTATCGAACCGTAGAGACGTTTTGTCGATAAGTCGAGATTCAACGTTGGTGAGAGCGTAATACTCCTGCATTAGTGGCAGGACTGATTCGCGGTTACGAACGGAAACGGACTTTGCTTCAGGCGAAATGGCCTCATGAAATTTTTGAAGCGCAGCCAAAACTGGTTGAGCTTCGGGGGCGGCGCTTGGCGGCACTTCTTTCTGATTGATCGGGGTGACCTTCGGCTCTTCTACAGGTCCGTCTTGATTGGTCGACCACTGTTGGTAACCATGGTAGCCAAAGTAGCCCCCTAGTCCAAGAGCAGCGAGAATGAACACGAGTGCCACCCAGTTAAGGTTTCCCGTTTTGACCACCGCCTGATCGCCCCAGTGTTTCGCGACCTCTGAGTCTAGCTCCATGGAGTCCAGTGTCACGAGCGGCGGGAGAGAGGCTCCCACGGACTCAGGCCGCTGACGCTTGATTCGTTCCGGCTGCGTATCCGAACTGGTACTGACTGAAGCCCCCCCTGCGTGCTCAGACGGAACGACTTCGGCATGCTGAGCAAGAGGGGGCAGCGGCTTGCGTCGGGCTTCTTTGAGTGGCGTTTGAGGTTCTGCAACCTCTGCGGAGGCCGTTCCAGTTTCACCGGCTTGCAACCTAACAATCTCCTTACGAATCAACTCTTGGAATTGGGAATCAAGATCAGAAGACGAATCACCTTCCGAGGAAGCTTTACGAAGATCATCAGCGGTACGAAGCGCCTGATTCCTTCCCGATGGCAGGCCACTTCTGGTCCCTCGCTCAGAGGGGGCAGTGTCGTCGTCAGGAGACATCATTGATGCAAGTCGACGACGTTCATGGTGTTCTGTTGCACCACGATTGGACGATCCAGCTGATGTGGGAGAGGAAGCCATGGCTTTGGACTCTCCTTGAACGCGATTTCGAGACCCTTTTTCCGGAGAACTTGTCTGACTCTCGGTAGGAATCTGGACAGTAGCGGAACAGAATGGGCAGGGGAGCTCAAGCCCAGCTCCTCGATCATCGACTACGAGGTGGCCATCGCATCGGGGGCATCTGAAGAATAGATCTGCCATTTATGGGAAAACTGCGAGTCTGAGATTACTTAGTAATTCAGGCGACCTTACAATCCATCGCGGTCACGCAAAGGAATTTATTGATGGTTTGGCTGGTGGCAAGTCCACGATTCATACTCGCTTCCGCTCCATCCGAGCCCCAACTCCAATGAGTTTCTCATCAATGTGCTCATACCCCCGGTCGATGTGATAAAGGCGGTTGATTTCGGTCTCGCCCTTAGCCCGCATCCCGGCGAGAACAAGCGCTGCGGAGGCCCGCAGGTCACTGGCCATCACCGGGGCCCCAGTGAGTGATGCCGGCCCCTCAACGATGGCCGTGTTTCCCTGGCGTTCGACCACAGCGCCCATGCGCTGGAGCTCAGGCAGATGCATGAACCGCTCAGGGAAGATCGTGTCTACAACCGTGCTAATACCGTCGGAGATCACCAGAAGAGCTGTCATCTGTGCCTGCATGTCCGTTGGGAACTCAGGGTAAGGGCCGGTCTGGATCTTAGCGCCGCGCGAGTTGTTCGTGCGGGTGACTTCGATGCTCTCTCCCGATACGGTGACTACATGGCCTGAAGCTTCGATGACCTCGATGACCGCTTTTAAGTGATCCGCGCGCACGCGATTGATGTTCAAACTCTTCTCGGCAGCCATAGCGGCAGCAACCAGGAAGGTGCCAGCTTCAATCCGGTCAGGAATGACTGTGTGCTCAGCACCATGCAGTTCAGAAACGCCCTCGATCTCAATACGACGCGTGCCAGCGCCAGTGATTTTCGCGCCCATTTTGTTGAGGAAATCAGCCAGATCAATCACCTCTGGTTCTGCTGCGGCACCCTCGATGATGGTAGTCCCCTTGGCCAGCGTCGCCGCCATCATGAGATTGTCTGTGCCCAGGACGGTAGAACCGAACTTACCACGAAGGTTAATTTCCTTGCCTTCGAGATCCTTGGGGACATCGATGATCACGTAGCCGCCCGTGACGTCGACCTTGGCACCGAGCTCTTTCAGCGCGTGAAGATGCAGGTCAATCGGGCGATCGCCAATGACGCATCCTCCAGGAAGGGAAACTTCCGCCTTCCCTAACCGAGCAACGAGCGGACCCATCATACAGACAGATGCGCGCATCTTTCGAACAATGTCATACGGTGTCTGGTGGCTTATTTTTTCCGCGGAAACGATAACGTTACCGCTGGCGCGTTCAACGTCGGCACCTAATTGACTTAGGATCTGCAGCATGTAGTTGGCATCGCTTACATCTGGCACCCTGCGAATGACGCATTGATCCTTAGTAAGTAGGGTGGCCGCGAGTATTGGAAGCGAAGAGTTCTTCGACCCACTGACATTGATAGTGCCCTTTAAACTAGGAGGGCCACCGGTGACAATTAGCTTTTCCATTGAGGCGATTCAGTTCGTTCTTGAGGCTTTGACAAAGCGATCCCTTCCAGAAAGGTCAGTGAGGCAGGTGATTTCGTTGAAAGGACCGTCTTTGAGAAGCATCTGTGTGGCATCGGCCTGAGCAGCTCCAATCTCAAGTAAGATGTTTCCTCCTGGTGATAAATGGGTGGCCGCATCGACAATCAGCCGACGAATCAGATCGAGTCCGTCAGCGCCACCATCCAAGGCGGTAGGGGGATCGTGGAGCACTTCTGCACTAACATCCGCCATTTCAGAGCTGGTCACGTAGGGCAAGTTCGCGACGATAAGCTTGAAGGGGCCCGGGGCTTTCTCTAACAGGTCACTTTGAACAAAGTTCACACTGGAACTCAGCTCAAGGGCTTCCGCATTCTCCTTGGCCAGTGTCAACGGCGCCTCGTGTTGATCCACGAGAACAATGTCCAAACCGCGATCCTTCCATGAGTGTGCCAAGGACAAGCCAATGACCCCTGAGCCAGTCCCCACATCGACGATTCGGTCTCTCTCTGCCAGCAAGGGTGGCGACTTGATGAGATCTAACACAAGTTCTTCTGTCTCTGGACGGGGGATTAGCGCGCGAGCGTCGCATTTGAACACCTGTCCAGCGAACTCCACTTCGCCAAGAAGGTGCTGAAGAGGTTCCCGAGCGCCCCTGCGTTTCACGAGTTCACGTAAAGGCGCGAGCTCATCTTCGCCCAAGGGGCGGTCAAATTGCATGTAGAGATCCAGTTTGGAACACCCCAATTCGGCCGCGAGCAGCAACTGCATATTCAGCCTGGCGTCAGCCACTCCACGTTTCTCTAAGTAGGCTGTGCCGCCTTGCAGCGTTTCCAGGACGGTCTTCACAGGGGGAGTGTGCTCAGGAAACCTCGAGGCCTTCTGTTTTTAAGCGTTCTTCGATATCTGAGGCTTGGAGTTGCTCCACGAGTTCCTCAATCTGGCCCTGCATAACTTGCTCAAGCGAATACAGCGTTAGTCCAATGCGGTGATCTGTTAGTCGATTCTGTGGAAAATTGTAGGTGCGAATCTTCTCCTCTCGACCGGCACTTCCAATAAGGCTTCGACGCTGTGACGAGTATTCGTCGGCCTGCTCTTGAGTGGCCGCTTCTAGTAACCTAGATCTCAGAATGGTGAGGGCCTTCTCTTTGTTCTTCCGTTGGCTGCGCCCGTCCTGACACCGGACGATCATACCAGTGGGTATGTGAAGGACCTGAACCGCAGAGTCAGTCGTGTTCACGCCCTGGCCTCCTGGACCGCCTGCCCGACAGACATCGATCCGGATTTCGTCCTGTTTTAGCTCCACATCGACGTCTTCTGCCTCGGGAAGCACAGCTACGGTGGCGGTGGACGTGTGGACTCGGCCTTGAGTCTCCGTTTCGGGCACTCGCTGTACTCGATGGACCCCGCTCTCATATTTCAAATAGCGAAAGACTTCCTCACCCGACACCTTGAAGGTGATCTCCTTGAAGCCACCAACATCGGAAGGACTCGTTTCCAAAGGCTCGATTTTCCAGCCACGCGCTTCGCCATAGCGTTGGTACATTCGCATCAGGTCTGCTGCGAATAGAGAGGCTTCGTCGCCTCCAGTACCGGCGCGGACTTCCACAATGGCATCGCGATCCTCCGTCTTGTCCCGCGGTAAGAGGGCATATTGGATTTCAGCGCCCATGCGCTCAATCTTGTCTTCGAGTTCAGGAATTTCCTCAGCTGCCATGGCAGCCATTTCCTCGTCTTCGTCGTTCGCCAGTTCGCGATTGTCTGCCAGAGCCTTGATAGACTCATGGTGAGCAGCGCCCATCTCGATCAACCTCTTGAGACGTTTGTGCTCTTGCATGACCTCTCCTGCACGCTTGGGATCGGAATAGAAGTCTGGGTTGGCGATCTGCTCCTCAAGCTCGCCTAGGCGGCTCCGTTTCTTCTCGATGATTGGGGAATAATCCATGGATCGTGCTCAGAAGACGCATGGTTAGCCTAGCCTTGGCTGATATGCCAACCCAAGACCGCGCTTTCCTCGAACCACCCAACTAAATTTATTCTTAGCTCCAAAGAAGATCCTTCTTGGTCATCTCTTTTGCCATGGCTGCTGGATGTTTGAGGTAGCTGACGAGTGACTTGAGAAGGGTTCTAATTAAAATAAAATTTGTCAAAATGTTCCACGGGGAACATTCTGTTAGAAGCCATTGATTATTAGTGTTTGTTAACCAATTGGCACTTGGCCACGGGTTAACAACTCACTGGAATACGGCTTTCCGCCCGAAATCGCCACTACCTGGACATTGGTGGAGGAATATTGGCCTCGGTCGAACCTTAACACTCGTCCTCTTCCGACGGCATGGGCATTGGTATAACGGTTGCCGAATCGACTTCCTCAGTCGCCGCTTCAGCAGCTCCGCTATTCTCGGGAACTTGCTTTGGAGCGGCATTGGTCATCAGCTTATCTAAAATTGGCTTCACCTTGCCATCGATCTCCACGAGACTGCGTTTGGCTTCATTCTTGAAGTCCCGCATGATGTTGATCTGCTTCTTTCGCAGCTTCGCCTGCGCGTGGTAGTTGTCTTTGAGGCGCTTTCCGAAGGCCTTGGTCATCTCCTTCTCACGCAGTTGGCCCATGGCGCGGTTCCAAACTTTGCGTTCGCCGTCCTCTAGACGTTGCACCGGTAGGTGTAAGTTGTTGAGGACATCGTTGTTACGCTTTTCCCAGATAGCTTCTGCCAACAATCCTGGATTACGCTTAATCTTCTTGAGCGCAGACTCAACCTTGGGGTCCCGCTTGATCATGGCCTCCCGCAACACATCGTGATAACGTTTGGCAGAAGCTTCGTAGTCCGCCCGAGCGTTTTGAACCTCTTTGTTTCGAATGACCTTCGAGTAAAGGTGACCTACACGAGAACGCTCATCTCGGTCGAGGCGATCATTCTCCATACAAAGCCCGGTTAGAGAGGGGCCAAACGCGAGTAAGGCGACAAAGACAAAAGTTCGGGAATTCATAAATGATTATAAACCGGGTAGCAGGATGAAAACCAAATCAATGCTAAAGTTGTGCCTTATCGTACTCGAAACCTACTTACGAACCAATTCCGACAGCGCCGCATAGATAGAATCAGCCGTAGGCCGATGTGCCTTCCAAAGGTTTGGATGATAGGGAATCGGCGTATCTTTGGCATTCAAACGAATGGGGGGGCAGTCTAGCAGATCGAAGCCCTCAGAGACGACCCGGGAGAGAACTTCAGCAGTGACGCCACCCCATGGAAACGCTTCCCCAACCGCAAGAAGGCGTCCTGTGCGGGCGACTGAACCGAGGATCGTATCGGTATCGATCGGCTTGACTGACCGGAGATCGACAACTTCGACATGAAAGCCGTCTTCAGCTAACATTGCGGCAGCCTTCAGTGACTCGTGCAGCATTGCTGAGTAGGTCACGACAGTTGCGTGTCTGCCAGAACGTGCGATTCGAGCCTTCCCCACTGGCAAATTCACCGTCGGAAGCCTGTCTGCTTTCAAATGATAGTAGAGCAATTTGTGCTCACAGAAGATGACAGGATCGTCCAGTTGAATGGATTCCAGAAGCATGGAGTACGCGTCTTCCACCGTTGCTGGCGTCACAACGACGAGTCCAGGATAGTGGGCGTAAAGTGCCTCCATTGACTGGCTGTGAAAGGGGCCGCTTCCGGCCGTGCCTCCTGATGGCAAGCGCAGCGTGATCGGGCAAGGCACCCCTGTGCGCCAGTAGTGGGTCGCAGCCTGATTGATGATTTGATTGAATCCAATCGAAGAGAAGTCAGCGAACTGCATCTCGACGATCGGCCTCATGCCCTCGATGGCTGCGCCAATTGCTAACCCCACCATAGCATCTTCACTAATAGGAGCATCCATGACACGATTGGGGAATTCATCGATCAGCCCCTTAGTCGCCTTGAATGCTCCTCCAAACTTACCAATATCTTGCCCATATATGAATACGTTAGGATCCTCGCGCAGGGCGACCGCTTGAGCTTCGCGAATCGCGGCTAGGTAGGTCGTGCTCATAGCCTCCGCCCCTCCACAAGGTGCTCTGAAGCAAGGGCCAACCATGGTTCATGACCTGCGTCCGGCCCCGCTTCGTTCTGAGCCTTGGCGATTGCCTCGGCAACCTGCTTCAGCGCCTCTTCCTGCCATTTGCGGACCTCCATCCCATCGAAATAGGCGGTGGCAACATCGATCGGATCGCGTCCGGAGGGTTCCTCTCTCAGAGCTGGATCGACATAGGAAGCATCGTCGTGTTCTCCATGCCCAGCGAGACGTAGAAGTTTCCCTACGACCATCTGTGGTTTGCCCGTTGCCCGCGCAGCAGCCACGGCTTCGGTGAACGTTTCCAAGCACGCTCGTAGATCGGTCCCATCGACCACGTACCCTTGAATACCATAGCCGCGGGCGCGATCGACCAGATTCTCGCAGGCGTATTGCCGATCTGTCGGCGTTGAGTACGCATACTGGTTATTCGCGACCGCAACGACTAGTGGAAGCCCTTCGACGGCGGCCATGTTAACAGCTTCATGAAAGGACCCCGTCGAGGTGGCACCATCGCCGATGCTCGTGGCCCCCACACACGTCGCCTTTCCTTGCAGGCGGCGGGCCAGCAGCATTCCTGTCACGACCGAGACTAAGGCCCCCAGATGGCTGATCATGGCAGGCAAACCTTCCTGGGGACGGCCTCGGTGAATGTTTCCATCTCGACCGCGCATGGGGCCAGCAGCGGAGCCAAGGTAGGCACGCACAGGATCGAGCAAGGGCTCGCCAAAGGCGAGACGACCGGACATGTCCCGAATCAAACCGCCGAAGATGTCGCCGTCTTTCTTCGAAAGGCAGGCTCCCAAGGCACCGCTAAAGGCTTCTTGGCCTCGCCCCAAATACACACCTCCGACAATCGATCCGCCTGCACGATAGAGACTAGCAATCCGGTCTTCTAACGTACGTGCCAAGAGCATCCAGCGAAAGGTGGAGCGAAGTTTCTCGGAAGACACGGTGGATGGAGTGGACATTGGAGGCGTCTGGCAGCGCGAATCCTCTAGCATGTGGGAAAGGAGACGCAAACCCTGCGCCATGAATTCTCACTAGCTGGACGCAGGAACGCCATCCTCAGGAAAACCAAAGGACGGCGCTCGCTGTTTGTTAAAAGGAATTAGCCTTTCAGTGCGGTGAGACCGGCAGTGATCTTGTCGAGTGCGGGCTGGATAGCGCCACCGACGCCTGGAATAGCAGTCACTTTTGCAATCAATGCTTCGAGTTGAGGGGCGAAATTCTCGATCGCTTCAGTCACCAAAGCCTTCGCTGGAGCTGGAAGATTGGCTAGGAGCCCCTGCACGTTGGAGAGCTGGAAACCGACACCATCGAGGTCAGGTAAAGCTTCTTTGGCTTTGTCGATTGCCGCGCCAGCATCGGCATCAGCAATGCCTTGGAGCGATGATGTCGCACCTTTCAGAGCATCGGCGAGGCCAGCAACGTCATCGGGAATCTTGAGTTTATTGCAGGAGCTGAGGCTGAAGACTGCGATCGCCGCAAGTAACAAAGAGGAGATGAGAGTAGATCTCTGCATAGCCCGTGAGATTGAATCGAATATCGCATTTTCACAAACAATTTTACAAAAAGTCGACGGAATTCTTAGACGGTAAGGCCTTCTCCATTGATCACGATCACAAATTCAGAGAGAAGCCTGTTACCCAATGATGTCATTTACCACGTGGCCATGCACATCGGTTAGCCTGAAATAACGACCTTGAAATCGGTAGGTAAGCTGTTCGTGATTAATTCCTAACAAATGCAATAATGTGGCCTGGAAATCATGGACGTGCACGGGATTCTCCATCGCGTTAAAGCCCAGGTCATCGGACGCTCCATAGGTCATTCCAGGCTTCACGCCACCACCGGCCATCCACACGGTAAACGCATAGGGATGATGATCACGGCCCCAACGGACGCGATTGTTGATATCTCCCTGGATGAACGGTGTCCGCCCGAATTCGCCGCCCCAAATTACCAGCGTATCGTCTAACAATCCACGCATCTTGAGGTCTTGGACCAAGGCAGCGCTCGCTTGGTCCGTATCTTTGCATTGCGTGTAAAGCTCTGTCGTTAGGCTGTTGTGCTGATCCCAGCCAGCATGCATGCATTGAACATAGCGAACCCCGCGTTCAGCGAGTCTCCGTGCCATTAGGCAATTGTAGGCAAAGGTGCCGGGCTCACGAACCTGGGGGCCGTACATGTCCAGCACATGGTCCGGCTCATCCGAGAAATCCGTAAGTTCTGGGACAGACGTTTGCATCTTGTAGGCCATTTCATACTGAGCGATGCGAGTCTGGATCTCCGGATCGCCGACCTCGGCGTATTTCTGATGGTTAAGTTCGGCAAGGTCATCTAGAAGACCCCGGCGGAGCTTGGCGCTCATGCCATCAGGATTCGAGAGATAGAGCACTGGGTCCTTGCTTCCTCGGAACTTGGCACCTTGGAATCGCGTGGGGAGAAAGCCTGAGCCCCAGTAGAAATCGTAGAAGATCTGGCCACAACTGGTATCTTTGCTCACCGAGGTCATGACGACAAAGCCCGGAAGATCCTCCGAAGGCGAACCCAAGCCGTAATTTAACCAAGCCCCGAGCGTCGGGCGACCGGGTATCTGGGCGCCACTGAGGAGAAAGGAGATCGCTGGGGCGTGATTCACCGCATCGCTGTGCATGCTCTTGATGAAGCAGAGATCATCAACAACTTTCGCAGTGTGCGGCATGAACTCGCTGACCCAGGCACCACTCTTGCCGTGTTGCGCGAAAGGTTCTACGGGTTCTAACATCAGCTTGCCGGACGGGTCGCCGGTCATGGTGCTGAAGCGCTTGTCGCCAAGATACTCCTCTGGGACAGGCTTGCCGTGCATCTCATGGAGCCGCGGCTTGTAGTCGAAGAGATCCACATGGGTAGGCGCGCCGTTTTGAAACAGGTAGATGACACGCTTGGCTTTGGGCGCAAAGGTCGAGGCGACGGGCGAGTCAGCCGCCATAAGGCCGTCTTTGCCTAAAAGAGTGGCGAGCGCCGCACCTCCGATGCCCTTGGCCGAACGCCCAAAGAAGTGTCTGCGATTCATCGCCAACTGGCGCTCTTGCACCGGGCTCGGCGAATTCGGATTGAGGATATTCCAGGCGTCGCTCATTATTCTTTGGTCAAGGTCTCGTCGAGGTTGAGAACGTTTAGGCAAAGGGCCGTCCAAGCGGCGTGTTCGACCTCCGACAGCTCCCCGTGCCGTTCTGCGACGCCATGATTGAGAAAGCGCTTGGCCTCTTCCGGAGCCGCTTCGAAGGCCGTCATCGCGCGATTTAAACTGCGTTTCCAGACTGCGATCTCGCTGATCTTGGGTACTCGTCCAAGGACCTGAATTCCAATGAATTCCATGCACTCCGCGGCGTCGTTAGTTTGTGTTAGTAATTGACTAGAAAGAGCACGAGCTGCTTCCACAAAGGTGACGTCATTCAAGGTCGTCAGGGCGTGCATGGGCGTGTTCGTTCGCAGTGGCTTGACCTCGCAAACCTGTCTCTTGGCCGTATCGAAGAACAGCGAAGGGCCCACAATGCGACGCCAGAACGTGTAGAGGCTGCGGCGATGCAACTCTTGACCCTTGCCTTGCGAATAGCGCTTCTTTCCAAACGTGGCCTCAGCCCAGATACCTTGCGGCTGGTAAGGGTAAACAGGACGTCCGCCGATCTCCGGTTGCAGGAGCCCGGAAACTGCCGAAGCCTGATCGCGAAGCATCCACGACGGCATGCGGAATCGTGGCCCACGCGCCAGGAGACGATTGTCAGGATCGCGTTCGTGGACTTCAGGTGAGGCGATCTTTGAGCTCCGTTGGTAGGTTTCACTCGTGACGATCGTGCGGATGAGCCGCTTGAGATTCCAACCGGATTCTACGAATTCCACAGCCAGCCAATCGAGAAGTTCCTTCTGTCTGGGATACTCTGACTGAACCCCGAAATCCTCTGCCGTCTTCACCAATCCGATTCCAAAGAGCATCTGCCAGAAGCGATTGACCGTTACCCGTGCCGTGAGCGGGTGATTCGGGGAAACAAGCCAGCGGGCGAGATCCAGGCGGTCCGCGTCCTCAGGATCGGGTAGGGGAGGCAGGGCTTCCGGAACACCTGCTTCAACCTCTTCGCCTCGCTGATCGTAAAGTCCTGTCTTCAGGATGTAGGTTGGGCGATGTTTTTCTCGGTCCTTCATGACCATGACCTTAGGAATACGGCCGCGCGTTTGATTGAGAGCCTTCTTCGCTTCTTCGATTCTCTTCGGATCCTTCATGGCCTTCAGGGCCGTTTCTTGCTCAGCAATGGCATTCTTCTGAGCCTCGTTGGGTATGGCGAGCACGGGCGCCGTTTGAGCATTGCCACCACCGCCATCGACAGGCGTCTGATTGAAGAAGGCGTTGAACTGGTAATACTCACGTTGTTTCAGAGGATCGAATTTGTGATCATGACAGCGACAACAGTTTAATGTTAGTCCCAACCAAACCGTTCCCATGGTCTCTGCCATGTCCATGACATAATCCACCCGATTCTCTTCCGGAATCCGACCGCCTTCACCGTTGATCATGTGGTTGCGATTGAATCCCGTGGCCAAGATCTGCTCATGCGTCGCCTCGGGCAAGAGATCTCCAGCCAGTTGCCAAATCGTGAAGTTATCAAACGAGAGGTTCTCATTGAAGGCCTTCACGACCCAATCTCGCCATGGCCACATGGTTCGCTCATTGTCGCCCTGATAACCATTGGTATCGGCATAGCGTGCGGCTTCTAGCCAATCCCAAGCCATCCGCTCGCCATATGCGGGCGATTCCAGAGTCTCGTCCACGAGCCTTTCCCAGGCATCTGGTTGGGAGTCATTTAAGAAAGCGGCCGTTTCTTCAGGTGTAGGCGGCAAACCCGTGAGATCCAGTTTGAGACGTCTAATTAAGGTGGCTCGTGGGGCGCGCTCATTCGGAGTGAGGCGCTCTTCAGCAAGGGTTCGCTCGACAAGATGGTCAATCGTATGGCCCTCAGTAGGAGGACGTTTGGGGATTTCGAAGGCCCAGTGCCGCCCCCAGGGTGCGCCCTGAGAAATCCACTGCCGCATGGTTTCTCGCTGAACTCTCGTCAGAGAACGACCCACCTCAGGTGGCGGCATTTGTTCATCCGGATCCTGATGGGTGATGCGTGAGAGAAGGACGCTCTCACTTGGTGTCGCCACATCAATCACGCGATAGCCATCGCGCTGTCGCTTCACATCGTCTTCATCGTCTAGGCGTAAATCACCTTTGCGGCCATCTTTCGCATCTGGTCCATGACAGGCGAAGCAGTTGTCCGAAAGGATGGGTAAGATGTCGCGTGCAAAGTCCACATCCTTGCCGTGAACCTGAGGTGCTGCGAGAAGGCTGACGATGATGAGTAAAAGGCGATTCAAGATCACCTTTAACCGCATGAACGGGAATCGTTTCAGTTACAAGCCGAGTTCTGCCAGTTGGACCGTTTGAAAAACTAGGTTGGCGACACTGGACTCGTAGATGATTCCAATCGTGCGCTCATCGACCATCGCGAGGCTCGAATAACCTCGACCACTGCCTTCATCGAGCAAGACCCGGTGCTTCTCCGGCCAGGTCTTTCCGTCATCGAGACTCGCCTGGATGGTCATGTGACGTCTCTTATATTTGTCGCGTGGATTTGAGAAAAGAAGCACGTGGCGACCATCTGCTAGTGTGTGGCTGATCATCGATGCCATGCATACCGGCTCAGGCAGGGCTCCGTGATCGGCAGAGTGGACGGTCCAACTTTTGCCGAAATCACTCGTCACCGAGAGTGCGCGCCCGTTCGTCTCCGACTTGTCCTTGCGATTCCGATTATCGCGCATGTTTAGCAGCAGGCTGCCATCAGAAAGGGCGGCCACCGCACATTCGGTCGTGTCCTTTCGAGCTGCGGCCCCCAGCGTCCAGTTCTTCCCGTGATCCCGGCTCCACATGAAGTTAGAGAAGGGAAGCCCCTCATCATCTCGCCCCTGAGTCGGCATGACGAGCGTCCCATCTTTCAACGCGATGCCATTCCCAGGAGCCGGTGCAAAGAGCCACCAAGACTCCTGTTTCAGCTCACGTGTCCAGTTCTTCGGCTTACTCCAGGTCTTGCCATCGTCGTCCGAGGTCACCATGAGAAACTGAGCGGTCTCATGGATGCCATAGCCTGGCTCGGATCCGCGGCCCTGCCATTGATGCGTGCCGGGTTTCCCATGGGTCCACACGGCAGAGACAAAGATACGGCCGTTTGATGGATCAATTAAGATGTTAGGATCAGAACAGCCGTTCTCTTTCTGCGGCTTGCCTCCAAACTCGCCCATATCCATGATCGGGCGCGGGGATTCCCAAGTCTTGCCGCCATCAGCTGAACGGGACAGTCCGATATCGATGTGTTCTTGTAAGTCCTTCGAGGAGTTGTATCGCAAGTCGTAGACAGCCAGCAGGGTTCCCACGTTTGTCCGAGCCATGGCCGGAATCCGCGTCGTGTGGCAGTCTTGCTCGCCTTGGCGATGAATGATGACCGCAGGACGCTGGATTCCTGGAATAACTGGTTCTCCAGGCGCTGTTGTTGCCAGCATGAGGAAGGCGAAAAAGGCGGATGCGAGAGGTCTCATAGCCATCTCCTGAAACCACCCACAGCGAAATGGTCTCGATATCAACGTTTTTGCTTTAGTAACCTAGATCTGCTATGTATAGAGGTGCTATGATTAACAAGGACCTCGTGGCAGCCTCCTCGCGACCGCTGGTGTTGACGATCCTCGCCGATGGCGAGAGCTACGGCTATGCCATCATCCAACGAGTGCGCGAGTTGTCCGGCGAGGAAATGCAGTGGACCGACGGAATGCTTTATCCCATTCTGCATCGGTTAGAGCGCCAGGAACTCATTCAATCGGAGTGGAAGAAAGCGGACTCCGGGCGTCGCCGGAAGTATTACAGACTCGTTTCTGCTGGGAAGACGGCCTTGAAGGAGGAGCAACGACAGTGGAAAGTGTTACAAGACACGCTGGACAATCTATGGAGGAAGCCATGTCTGACTTAAAAGAAGCGATCGCGATTTGGAGGGAACGGGCCGCAACGCATTTGCCGAGTGAAGCGCTGGAGGAGTAGGAGATTCATCTGCAAGACGCCGTTGAGGCGCGCATCGACGAAGGCACGAAAGCGGAAGAGGCCTTCGTCCTCGCCACACACTAGCTAGGTAACCTGCAGCATGTTGGCAAGGAGATCAGCCATGAGCTGGGCGAGCCACCGGTCAGCTCCCCTAGTCGGCGGCCCTGGTTAGCTATTGCTGCTCCAGCCCTGATTTGTGTGGCCATCCTGTTTGGAGTCGAGTGCTTTCGTGTCTTTTGGATAGATCGTTACGAGAGCCAAGTAACCTTTGAAGTGCTTCCCAAGGGCGCTGGGAGTCGCGTGTCGATCTTCGACAACAAGTCCATCCCTTCTGAGGAAACAGTGGACGTGAATACTCAACTTGAGGTGATTCAGAGCCGAAACACGCTCTACCACGTCGTCGATAGTCTGAAACTCAACGAGAATTGGGAAGTGACTCGCGTTGATGCGGTAGAACGTTTGATTGATGCGCTAACAGTCACACAGTTTGGCGACGCAATGATCGCAAAGGTCGGCTACATTGGTTCTCACGACGCCCAGATGGTGGCTAATATCGCGAACAATGCCGCAGCGGCCTATCAGAACCGGACCATTTCGCTCTGGAGTGAGAAGATGAACAACGCACTTGATACTCTACAGAAGCAACTGAAAGACCAGAGTGACAGGGTCGAGGAGGCCCGTTTGCGCATGTTAGATCTTGGGGAACGTTATCGTATTGTGCCTGAAACTGTTGCGCTGGCGAACGAAGCGGTCCAAGAAACCGTGGCAGCGACTCGGGCGGATGAGCTTGCTCTGGCGAAAGGCCTCGATAAGTCGGAGGAAGATTCACTGAGGCAAGAGCTTCGCGCTCTTGCCGATGTATCGGAAGGGGCCAAAGACAGGGCCATGGATGTGCGAAGAAAGATCGCAGAGTAAGAGGAGGCCACGAATGAATACGAGCTACAGACTCAGATGCTGCATAGCATGCAGGAATCCTACGCCAAAGGGCAGGTGAACCTCACCATACCGCTGGTCCTGATCACGATTCACGAGCAAGCTGAAGTGGCGATAAGCCCTCTAAGAGAATCCTGGTTAAACCTCTTATAGAGTGTCTTCGCCAAGGGCTGGCCTTGGATTATTAGCTCCGGACTGGCAGGATGGTGGATTTCCCAGCAGCGACGTCTTCGTCAGCGCCACGCATTCCAAGAGGCCATTCTGCCGAAATCAGTCACGCAGACAAAGGAAGAGATTTCTTGGGCGTAAGATCTTCTCATTTGAGAACAAGCCGAATGAACATCTCGATCTTCATGCGGTCTCAACCTGTGGCTCCTCTTGGAAGGCCGGGTGGTCTTCCAGAATAAGAGAACGGCGAGACTTCACAGGCATCCCTGGAGGTGGGGGCTCGCCAATCACCCCGTCCCTTGCCATTCTCTGCACATTTATTACAATCATTACAATAGATGTGAGTTTCGGCGGGTAGATATATATTTACAATAATTAACATATTATGCCAGAAGATGGCTCTCGCTTGAAACCTCTAGAAAAAGTGGTTGATGGTAGAATTTGCGCCTCTTAGTTTCGCGTCCCTCCGCGGTCGGTTCTTCATTCCGGCCCCTAGCCCCTTAAACCTACTACAAATCCACCCTCGAGATGCTCGAACTCCTACGGAAACACCAGTACGGCATCATGATTGTCGTCGCCTTCTTGGTCATCATTGCCTTCGCATGGCTGATGAATCCTTACGATAACCGCAGTGGAAAACTGAATCAGGCGGTTGGCTACACTATCGGAAACCGGGCAGTGACCGTAAAGGAGATTGATCGCCAATACAACATGCTCCGGGCAGCTGACGAGCTTGGACTGAATTTCACGATGCAGCTTCTGCAGCCTACCTTTGATGCCGTCGACTTCAGCCAGAATCGCATCATCCTAGCGAAAGAAGCTCGCGAACTCGGCATTGATCCTTCCGAAGAAGAGGTCAACGCAGCCATTGCGGCTCACCCTGGTTTTCAGCGCGAGGGCACCTTTTCCGAGGATACCTATCTCGATGCGATTGAGAACACGTTGAAAGAGAACGGGATGGTAGCCGGAGACCTTCGTGGTCTCATGGCTGATAAGATTCGTTGGGAGCGACTCTCGGCGTTGCTCGAGTCCAACAGTGGCGTTCCTAGCAGCGTGGTTGACATCGAGTTCCAGCGCGAGCGCGAACTCGTGACGGCTTCCGTCGTCGATTTCAAGCTAGAGGATTTCAAGCAGGATATCGAAGTGACGGACGAAGAACTTCAGACGTCTTACGAAGAGCAGAAGGCGCTTGTGCCTTCGATTGAGACGCGCGCCAAAGGTCGCCTCGATGCAGAGCAAACCGCAGCTCTCGACCTCATCATGGCTGATGAACAACGCAAAGTGGAATTCGTCTTTATCGCCGAACCGGCAGCCCCGCTGCCTCCGCCTCCTGTCGCGCCAGGCCTCACGCCGCCACCGTTACTTCAGCCAGGCGTTGGCACGGCTCCTGGTGGCCTTCAGGCACCTCCTATTCAAACGATCGAGATCCCTGGTGGAGACCCTCAGCCCGAAAGCACGCCTGCTCCTGGTGGCCTTCAGGCACCTCCGATCGAGACGATCGAAATACCTGCGGGCGACGAGTCTGAGCCTCCTGGGCAAGCACCAACAGAAGAGGAAGCGGCGCCTTTAGAAGAAGCAGCGGCTCTCGAAATTGAAGAATTGCCAGCAGCTCCAAACCTTGGTGAGCTAGATCTCAAGCCTGCGGAAGATCTTAATGTGGACGTGAATGTAGGCGACTTGACGGGTGGGACTGCTCCCGCTCTCGGGATAGGAGGTGACCTCAATCTCGATACCGTGGCGCCTGAAATCTCGGCGCTTCCGGGTGGAACGACGACTACAGCGACAGACTCAGGTGAGTCCGAGGCCAAGGTTCAAGCCTATAAAAAGCAGGTCGACAGCTTTTATAACAAAGTTCTTGAGGCTCCCGATCAATTGGCAACGCTCGCGGAAGCGGAAGGTTTTGAGGTGAAGAGTACCGAACTCTTTGCAGAGGACGAACCGCCTGCGAGCCCGATCGTTCCAGCAGAACTCGTTGCGGAAATCTTCAAAGGCAGCATGGAAACCGACGAAGGCCTTCTAGTACCAGTCCAGGGAGTCACACCGAAGGGGTTCTATGTGGCGCGTCTGTTAGAAGTTGTTGAGTCGAGTGAACGTTCCTTCGAAGATGCGAAAGAGGATCTCAGAGAGAAACTGATCGAGAAGAAGGCTAAAGAAGCGATGGAAGAAGCTGTGAAAGCTGCCAGTGAAAAGTTCGCCACAGCGTTAGAAGAAGGAAAGTCCTTTGCCGATGCTGCCGCGGAGCAGGAATTGACAGTGCGAGACATCGATGAGTTCTCCACGATGAAGCGTCCTACTGGGGATAATGCTAGCGAGATCGTTACTGCAGCTGCAAAGGTGACGACGGGTTCGGTGAGTGAACTGGTCGAAGCCGGTGAGAATGCCCTTCTAGTCCATGTTGCCAAGCGTGTCGCTGCTTCGGAGAAGAAAGCGGAGGCGGTGGGACAGCCTGATCAGCCTATTGCAAGTGACCCTGAAGCAGACAAGAAGAACCTAGCCGATCGCTTAGAGCGCCAGGCTAGTGGCGGCGTTGCTGGCCTTTGGCTGGATGATCGTCGTAAGCAGGCCGGAATCGTTCGTGCCGACGGACTTCCCGTGCGCCCATTCTTTCCACAGAGCCTATTCGGTGGTGGTGGGTTTGGGCGCTAGAGGCTAAGAGGGCTCCTCAACCTCAGTCATGGCAGATTCCACAGAAGCACGAGACTCGCTCTTCGATGATGCCAACGGTGAGCTAGCAATTGGCGAACTCGAGGCTGCGGTGGCAGGCTATCGGAAATGTGTGGCCTTGGATCCCGAATTCTTTGATGGATGGCATGCCTTAGGCATGGCGTTGATGAAGACGGGCGAGCATAAGGCGGCCATCGGTGCAGGGCTCCAAGCCGTGACTCTGAAACCAAACGATCTGCTTGCGTGGACCGGACTTTCACAGATGTATGTGAAGGACGGTCAGATCATGGAGGCCGAGCATGCCAAGGGGAACGCTCGAATCCTCTCTCTCGGCGGTAAGATCGTCAAAGATTCCTAACACTCTCATGGGCCAAGATACCTTCTTCATCACCACTGCGATCGATTACACGAACAGTGCACCACACATTGGGCATGCGTATGAGAAATTGTTAGCTGACGTTATCACGCGTTACCAAAGAAGTGCTGGAAAGAAGACCTACTTTCTTACCGGAGGGGACCAGCACGGTCAGAAAGTCCAACAATCGGCCGAACGCGAGGGCATTCCTGCACAGGAGTTCGCCGATAGAAATACGGAGAAATTTGTCGAGATGTGGACGTTGCTCGGCCTGGAATTCGATGGCTGGGCAGCAACGACGCACCCTCAGCACAAGGCGGTTGTTCAGGCCATCCTTCAAAAGCTCTTTGATCAAGATCAGATCTACAAGGCGACACACACAGGCTATTACAGTGTGCGCCAAGAGCAGTTCCTCACCGATAAGGAACGCAACGAGGACGGTGAGTTTGGCTCTGAATGGGGGGAAGTCGAGGAGCGCACAGAGGAGAACTACTACTTCAAACTGAGTGAGCATGTGCCTTGGCTGAAGGCGTTTGTAGCTAGCCATCCGGACTTTGTTTATCCAGCTTTCCGGGGCAAGGAATTGGTCAATGCGCTAGAGAAGGCGGATGCGATCGATCTCTGTATCACTCGGCCGAAATCGAGACTGGAGTGGGGGATCGAAATCCCGTTCGACACCGAGTTCGTCACCTTTGTCTGGTTCGATGCCCTGATCAATTACATCAGCTTTGCTGGCTACCTCAAAGACCAAGTCCAGGTGGCTGCAGACGGCCTACCGAGTTTTGATGATCTGTGGCCTGCCAATGCCCACATCATCGGTAAGGACATCATGATCCCGGCCCACGCGGTCTATTGGCCGATCATGCTGCATGCCATGGGCTTCGCAGACGAGGAAATGCCTAAGCTGCTGGTCCATGGGTTCTGGAATGACAAAGGCGGGGCCAAGCTCTCGAAATCTCTGGGCAACGTGATCGATCCGGCCGACCGCATTGAACGGTTTGGGGCCGACGGCCTGCGCTACTACCTCATGTCAGCCATCGCGACAGGCAAGGACGCCGATTTCAATGACGCGCGGATTGAGGAAGCCTACTCTCAGGATCTTGCTGGCAATCTTGGAAATCTGCTGAACAGATCGCTGAACATGTCGAAGCGTTATCGAGCGTCCGTGCTAAAGAAAGACGCCGATTACGACGACGACCTCAATCGTGAGTTGCGAGATTCTTTCTCCAAACTCCCTGCAGCTGTGGCCGCCCACATGGAGCACTATCAAGTCCACCTCGCCCTGGAAGAGATCTGGAAATCCCTCACGCTTTGCAACCAATTCGTCGAGCACTCCGCTCCTTGGAAACTGGCCAAAGCCGAAGCCGAAGCCACACGTTTAGACACTGTGCTCTATCACTTAGCCGAAGCCATGGCCCACGCCGCCTTTCACATCGCGTCCGTTATGCCAAAAACAAGTCAACGGATGCTCGAGCAGCTGAATTTCGAGTTTCCCACCGATCTCAAGGCTGCAGATCTCACTTGGGGTATTCTTCCCGATGGGCACACCCTTGGTGAAGGAACGCCACTCTTCCCAAGGCTTGACCCCTTACCTGAAGCCTCGTAGCACCATCCGCTCACATGGAATTCTCAAACGTCACTGCTCAAGCCAAGGCTAATATCTACTTCGACGGTAAAGTCGTGTCCCACGGCGTCACCCTAGCTGATGGTAGTACGAAGACCTTCGGCCTAATCTATACCGGCGAGTATCACTTCGGGACCAAGCAAGCCGAGCGCATGGAGATCACCGACGGCACCTGTTCCGTCGTCCTGGATGGTGCAACCGCATTAGCCATCTACTCAGCGGGTCAACATTTCGATGTTCCTGCAGACAGCGGCTTCACCATCACAGTTGCTGACAACATTTGTCAGTACGTGTGCTCCTACCTCGACTAGCTCCACCCGGCCCGCCCACCATGCGCCTTGGGGGCACCCAAGAATGGCCAGTCCGCAATATGACAAATCTCACCTCAAAATGTCGTGCAGCACATTCCCGTGGACGTCCGTGAGACGCACATTGCGGCCAGCATAGAGATACGTGAGGTCTTCGTGATCGAGGCCTAGCTGGTGGAGCACCGTGGCCCAGAGATCGTAGTAGGTGGTTGCTTTGTCAGCCACATGGTAGCCGAAGTCATCGGTAGATCCGTAGACGGTCCCGCCACGCACGCCACCGCCTGCGAGCCAGACGGAGAAGCCATAGGGATTGTGGTCGCGGCCATTGCTGCCTTGTGAGAACGGGGTGCGACCGAATTCCCCCGCCCAAATGATCAACGTTTCGTCAAGCAATCCGCGCTGTTTGAGATCGAGAATGAGCGCGGCAATGGGCTGGTCCACCTGGTGAGCCATGGCGCCATGGCCACGTTCAAGATTGCCGTGCTGGTCCCAAGGATTGGCGGCGCCTCCTGCGCCGATACTCTCCGTGAGGCAGCTCAGCTCGATGAACCGCACGCCTTTCTCCACAAGCCGTCGAGCCAGCAAGCACTGACGTGCGTACGCGGCCTTCTGCGTGTCCGCGTCATCTAGACCGTAGAGCTTCTTAGTGGCCTCAGATTCGCCCTTGAGATCACACAGGTCGGGCACGGCCGCCTGCATGCGATACGCCGTTTCATAGTTCCGGACGGCGGCCTCAACCTGGGCGTGATTACGCGTCCGACTGGAGACACTCTGGTCCAGCTTGCTGATAAAGCTGAGGCGTCGCCTCTGTGACATATCGCGCTCCTTGGGAGAGATGTTTGCCACCGCTTCGCTTGTATCCCCCTTGATGACGGAGGCTTGATGCTGTGCGGGAAGGAAGCCGCTGCTGAATAGCCCAACCCCACCGTGGGGGACGACGGCGTTTCCGCTCTGCAGGACAACGAAACCGGGCACATCTCGATTGGAAGTTCCCAGTCCATAATTGACCCAGGCACCAGCGCTAGGATGGCCGATGAACGGAAATCCGGTGTGCACGACATAGTTGCCCTGCGCGTGTTCGTTGACTGGCGTGGTCATTGAGCGGATCACGGCCCTCTCATCGGCACACCAGCTGCCGAGCTTTGGAAACACCGAACTAACCTCTAAGCCGCTTTGCCCGAACTTGTTGAAGGTGAATGGACTGGGGAATATATTTCCATTATTATTAAATTGAGTTCTCTCGACCTTTACAGGCATGGGTTGGCCTGCGTAGCGATCCAGCATGGGCTTTGGATCGAACGAGTCGAGGTGCGACACGCCACCCGACATGTAACAGAAGATGACATTCTTCGCCCGAGGACGGGCATGCGCCAAAGGACGAGCGGAAGCTCCTTGGAGGAGCCCTGAAAGCGCCATGAGCCCGAAGCCAGTCGAGCATTGCGAGAGCATTTCGCGGCGAGAGAGAGTGGGGGAGATCATCGGTTTATCGAAGGTAGATGAATTCTTTAAGATTGAAAATAGCGTGGGCCAAGTCAGCCCATCCGGAAGGGGGGCTTGGCATGGATTCCGTGGCCTCGAGTTCGGCTCGCAGTTCAGATTGTGAGGCCTGAGCTTCGCGATGTCGCTCTCGTTCCGGTTCAGTCATGGCAGCAAGGTAGTCTTTCATTGAAACATAGTTCCCAGATCCCGATGCAAGGGCAGCCACCTCATGGGCGGAGAGTGCTCGATCAAACACCGCAGCATCATCGATTTTTCCTCGCAGACGGCGGTCACTCGCAGGTTCCCCATGACGAAGGCCAAGAAGGAACTGCGACTTGCCGGATCGGAAATGGGCAGGCCCGCTGCTCTTGTAAGATTTCCCGTAGGGTTTGCCTTCAAGATAACCCAGGATCTGTCCATCTTCTTGGTAAACGATCGCGACATGGACGAAGGCATCCTTCGCGCGGCTTTCTGGCTCTCCTTCGAACGGCTGCGTTCTTGCGAAACCATTGCTACCAGCCAGCCAATGGCGAGGTGCTTGTTCTGAATAGACAATCGAGTCAAAGGTGGCGCCTGCTTCGACCGAAACGACTCCGCCTCCTCTTTGGTCCAGGGTGCTGAGCATCACTCGGGCAACGAGTGTCTTGGCTCGCAAATCCTCCGAGAGGGCTGTGGTGGAAAGATGGCCCTTCCCATCCAGCACCAATGCACCATTAGCCAGACGAGCAGACCCGTGAAATCTCCCGTGATGGCTGCCAACCTGATCCCGTAAATCACTCTCGAAATTCCAGGCTGCCATGGGTAAAGGGCCTTCACTGCTTTCGCTTGGTTCCCGCGTTGCCAACACCCGTTGTTTGGCTTTCTCCTCAAGGGATTGAATTTCTGCTCCGACTTGCTCCAATTTCTTCTTCAACTTGGAAAGAAGGTCGTCCGTCTGAGCTTTTTCCCTGTTTGAGGTTTCCACGTAAATTAGTGCCTCAGATCGTTCATTATTAGTCGGTTGCCTTCCAAGGCCTTGAAGAAACATCGCATTTACCTTTGCCGCATCTGTTCCTTCAAGCCGAGTTGTCCATTCGCGAGCTGTCTTGAGAATGAAGGGATCATTGAGGAGGGTCAACGATTGCCCTGGAACATTGGTCACGTCGCGTCTGCCGGTCGTACTCGCCGGCACCGGTGCGTCGAATGTGCCGAGGAAGGCATCCAAGCTATTGCGCTTCACGCGGACATAAACGCTTCGCCTCGGCCGATCACCTGTTACTGGCGGACCGTCACCACCGTCTTCGAGCTGCCCTGAGACTGCGAGTAAGGAATCTCGGATGGCCTCCGCGTCAAGGCGCCTCAGGTGCGCATGGGACAGCAATAGGTTTTCTGGGTCCTGGGCTCGAGCTTCGTCGCTGGCCTCGGTCGAAGCCTTCCAGGTGTCGGAAGTTACCAAGTGGCGAAGCAGGCCTTTGATGGAGAAGCCATTCTCCTCGAACCACACGGAAAGATAATCGAGCAGCTCAGGATGAGACGGCTTCTGACCGAGCCGACCAAGATTGTCCGGTGTGCGGACGAGGCCTTCACCAAAGGCGTGGTGCCAGAAACGGTTGACGCTCACTCGCCGAGAAAGGGGATTGTCCGGCCGGAACAAGTCCCGAGCGAGATGCAACCGACCGCTTCCCTGCGCACTATATGGCGTGGAATCGATCGCCTCTAGAAAGGTGCGGGCCACCGGTTCTGCTGGCTGTTTATGGTCGCCGCGAACCATGAGCTCCTGGTCGAAAGGTACACGCTCAAGCACACCTGGCACGCGGACGGGCACCGGAATCTTTTCCTCCTCAATCTCGCGATAGCGTTTCGCAAGCGCCGCAACATCAGGAAGCGCTTCTGGCGAGTTTGAGAGTAGCCCAGCTCGAAGTGCCTGGTCAAGAAACAGGGCCTGATCGTCCGATGCTCTGTTCTCGGCCCAGGCTGAAATGGAGTTTGCAAGGGCGGACTTATAGGCCACCACGAGGTTCTCGAGTTTAGGGCCAAGAGCATGAAGAAGTGGGCGTCCAAACGCGAATTCGTCTCGAAACGGTCCGCTTCCTTTGGGGAACAGGGCCACTCGCCGAACGCCGATCCACGAGCGGTCCGCGTTCGTCTTCGTTAGAACGGGTTGGTCGGCGGCGGTCGTGAATTCCACGTGGACATAATCGCCTGTCCAATAGTCGAGCGGAAAACGCTCCCAACGCCACTGACCTCCACTCAGGTTCCTCGTCGGATAGACAGTTCCGTTCCGCGGATAATTCTGAACGGCGTAGCGCAAGACAGCACCACCGTCGCCCGCCACGAGCATCCAGACATCACGGTCGTCATCGAGCATGACTCGCGGAGATAGGAGCACACCCCTGTCCTTCGACGAGAGAAGATGGGAATACCGTCCTGCCGGATAGATGCCAGTGACAAGTTGACCATCATCGGGCGAAATACTGAAGTTTCCAGATTTAGATTTCTTCGCAAGTGACTTGCCTTGAATGGTCCATGACTGAAACTCAGGCTCTTGCGTGATATTCCAATCGGGTTCGGCCTCGTGTTCTTGAGGGCGTTCGCGCCATGATTGGAGCCCTTCCAGGAGCGGTTTACCCGCTCGCGCCAGCCACAGAGGATGGAGGAGGTTACTGGTACTTTCGGCTTTGCCTATGGCTTCATCTAGGGCCTTCAGTCGATCTGGCAAAGCAGGCACGGAAGCCATCCATGCATTAGCTAAGGCAGTGCGAATCTCAGTCTTGAGTTTAGGAAGCGTCTTGCGAGCGTCTGCTTCGGCTTCCGTGCTCGCAGTCGCGCTGATCGAGGCCGGGGGACAGGAGGCAAAGATGCCGTACCAAGCGTAGAAATCTCTTTGGCTGATGGCGTCGAATTTGTGGTTGTGACAACGTGCACAGGAGACGGTTAGTCCCATAAATGCTTTGGAGACCACATTGATCTGGTCATCAGTGAACCTAACCTGTTCTCCTAAGGCATCTGTGGGGGCAAATCCATGAAACACCATGCGCAGATGCGCGGGACCAATAGCCGACTCATTCAACCCAAGGCTAGAATTGATCCGTGGGTTCTCTAGCAGGTCGCCAGCCAGATGCTCTTTAACCAACTGATCGTAGGGAACATCATCGTTCAACGCACGAATCAGATAGTCTCGGTAGCGCCAAGCATACGGGATCATCGGATCTCCCTCGCTTCCATGGGAATCCGCGTAGCGCACCCAGTCCATCCAATGCCGCGCCCAACGCTCGCCGAACTGCGGGGAATCGAGGAATTGGGCGACCAGCCGATCATACGCCTTCTCAGACTGATCAGCGGTGAACGCGTCGATCTCTTTGGGAGTTGGCGGCAGCCCCCGTAAGACAAAGCTTAGACGGCGAATTAAAGTTGGCCGATCCGCCTGGGGCGCTTTCGAGAGACCGTCCGCCTGGAGTCGTTTTTCAACAAAGCGGTCGATCGGATGGGCAGATTCATCATCACCGGGAAGGGAAGGCATCTCTAAGGGGAGGAAGCTCCACCAGCGCTTTCGTCGCTTCAACACCGCATCCCACTGGGAATCGGCCGCCACCGCCTCGTCGCTGGGAGGGGCATCACGTGGATCAGGCGCGCCTTTTTCGATCCACGCAGTGAAGTCGGCGATCACCTCGGGATCCAATTTGGCCCCCGCCTTGGGCATCTTCAGCTCCGCATGCTCATGTTGAATGGCCTGAATGAGCAAACTCTTCGCTGGATTTCCGGGAACTAAAACTTGTCCACGCTCACCTCCCGCAAGGACGGCCGCCCGATGATCGAGCGCCAGCCCGCCCTTCTGTTTGCCACCCGTTCGGTGACACTCGTAGCATTCCTGCGCTAGGATGGGCCTTATGCGGCTCTCAAAGAACTCGCGATCTTGTGGGGAAATGTCCTTTTGAGCCGCACACGGCAGCACACAGAGGAAAGAGAAGAGGATTGTTCGCCAACGAGCCATGGGCGGGTGAGGGTTTATGTATTGAAGCACGTGGAAGATTGAGGGGGGGGCTTTTTTGAACCACGCGGGCAGCCTGGAGTTTTGTTGCAGATCATGCTAGTCTAATCTGATCAACCTTATCACCAGTAGCCGATGCCGTGAGCCTTCGGAATAGTGGCATTGTAGAGAGGTCCGAAAGCTCACGCCATTAGCTACCTAAACAGTATAGTTTCGTGCTTTTGTTTGGTGCGAAGCACAGATCCTGTTGCGCGGCTGTATATCACTTCACTCGACGTGCTGATCGATGAGGATCATGTTGCCGTCTGGATCGCTGAGAGCCAGACTGGCGAGATCGGCACTCGACTCTGCGGCTTCCGAACCCAGTGTCGGCCCGCTCGCTTTGAGGCATTTCTGAATCTCACGAACGTCCTCGAACTCCTTCAGTGGCTAGGCCTCGCTGTCCCCACCAGGATTGAATGTCAGGACGTTTTCCTCAAACATGCCCTGGAAGAGGCCGATGGTCGTGGTTCCGTTGCGCAGAATAAGCCAATTATGAGCGGTCTCACCCATGACGGACTTGAATCCGAGTTTTTGGTAGAAGGCGTGGGAGGTCTTGATGTCTTTGACGGCTAGACTGACTGAGAATGCTCCGAGTTGCATAGGTTTGTTGTTCTATTTCTTGGTAGCCGATTTTTCATTGTCCGCCGCAAGACAGGCAAAGATGCCAAACAGCAGAGTTACGATGATTGGTTTATAGTTCATAGCGCCCGCACTCTACCCAACCGTTGCGAAGCGTTGCTCGGCAAATCTTGCTAAAAGGAACTGACAACTCAGTAGGGAAGTCACTCGACTTTGTCGAGCGAGTCAACCGCGCCATCGACTTGAGCGTTCAGAATCTCGTTTAGGACCTCAGCTTAGTCGTCGTTTCGAGGACTGCTTACCTTCCACCATTTCACTTCCATCGGATCTTCCGTGCTTTAGTTGGTGAATCCCTGAACCAGTTCGTCAAGCGCGTCCGGCTGGAGCTAGCCGTGGCAATGATATCAGCGACGACCTTTTCCGGCACAAAGGCGTCTTCACTAACGGACATTGCCCTTGTGTGTGGATTCTCTTCCTCATCCGATTTTTCCCGGAGCTTCAAGCAACGCTACGGCGTGACTCCAAGCGCGTTCGGCGTATAAACGTTTCGAAGGAATCGTCGCAAGGATTGGCAGAAGGCATTGGCTGATGCGAGGAATCGGCACCAGCTCGATGGATTGGAGCCTGGGGAGAATCCGGATATCTTTGAGGTGAAAATGCGACGCCTCCCTCCTCTATTGGTCACTTAAATCCGAGTTCCGAACCCTTATCATGACCAGGCAGCTGCTCTTGCTGCAGCGGAGCGACTTCTCAACTGGTCAGAAGCGCGAGGGCTCGCCGACGGCAAGTGGCTTGGTTACAGGTGGGCCAATCCCGAGATCGCAAAGCCTGAGGACTGTCGCTACGATGTTGGTCTGGTGGTGCCCGATGTCACTCCCGAAGGTGAGGTTTGCCGAATCGAGTTTCCCGAGACTCAAGTGGTGTAGTTGGAACTACGTGGGCTGATCGAACTCGAAATGCGGGCGCGGGATTGGATCTATCCAACTGTTCGCACAGATCCCCGTTGAGGGGTGCTGAGTCTTGGCTGATTAGGCTCCAATGGCACAGAGAAACTCTACCAGTCAGTGTGCCCCCTAATGTGTTGACTCAAAACTAGCTTTGGTTAGCCCGCCACATCAGAATGAACCCGATGTTGCGGGGCCTCCACGTCGTAACTGGCGCTACACCATTACAGAAACTAACATACGCTCGATCAGATCTTCGAAGACGGCTCGATCTTGCTCCTGCTTCAACTGATGAAACGCGCGCTCTAGATTGCGAAGAACGCGAAGGAGGATCACTTCGGTGCTGGCGGCCTGGAAGAGAGAATCGCCAATGTTTGTTGCCTCGGCGACTTGCGCATCGATGAGGTCTTCCGGGACGACAACCTGTCCAGCGTTAAAGCAATCGACCAAGATAGCACCGTCGTCCCGAGGGATCAGGGACAGGAAATGCCCGGGATAGTTGCAGCCGCCAATCTCGAGATCGAGGCGTTTGCCTACGAGGATGAGGAGACAGGCCAGGCTGATGGGATTGCCGGAGCCATCCTCAATGATGGCTAGAAGGCTGCTATTCTTGGGATCGTAGTAGTCTGCGCGGTTTCCCGTAAAGCGCCCGCTTCGAAACAGCTTTTCGACGAGCCCCAAAGCCGTTCTTGTTCCCTCAAATTCCGTTGCGAGTTCGTCCAAAGCCTTCGTCAGTCTCATGGAACGCAGGTGTAGGCCATCGACATAATCAGCAATGACTCCCAAGGCGAGTTCCAGTCGCTGAACAGGATCCGATTCCGTCAGAATATCATCCCAGTGGTCGGTCAATGTCTCGCATTTCGCCTCGCGAATCAGACGGTTGAGGAGCGCGAAGGTCTCAGTCGAGGGCAGGGGATCGAGCTGCGAAATGAACTCTGGAAGCTCGTCTTCGTAGTCTAAAAGCCTGCGACCGACTGCCGTGCGCACAGATTCAGATTCGTCATCGAGCAAACGAATTAGCGAAGCAAATTCAGTAAATTTCGTCATGATCGCCCTCCCCGAGTATGTGTTAGGGAAGTGGTGCGCGGTAGAGGATTTGAACCTCTGACCCCTACCGTGTCAAGGTAATGCTCTACCCCTGAGCTAACCGCGCATCTGACTGACCGGACGGGATCATAGGGTTGGCGAAGGGGAGCGCAACCGATTTTTTGGGTATGGAGAGCGGCTTCGAACATGCTAAATTAGCGGGTGCGTTTCGTGTCGGGAGCCTGCCCAGAGAAGGGTGTCCAGTTTAAGGCTCCTTCTCGCAAATGCCGACTTTCATGTTCGAAAGCTGTTTCTTCCAAATAGGGAGCGATGTAAGCCGCAGCGGCGAGGAGAAACGGCGCTAGGATAGCATCAGGACCACCGTTCTTGGCCAGGCCTCTAGACCGGTGATAGAGCAGTCGAGCAAAGACTTCGGCATCAAGTTCTGATTCTAGTACTGGAAGTGATGTGCCTCTGGCGATGGCTTGGTTCGTCTGAATGGCGCGAGGGTTCTCTGGATGGAGGATCAGCGCTAATCCAAGAAGTCGTGTCGCCCAAGTCGTTCGATCCGTGCGCTTACTTTTAATGAGATGGTTAGCCACGTAAGCGCTTAGGTGATTAGCGGTGGTTTCCCGCTCTAGAGGAAGCATGGAGAGCTTCTCATTTTTTAACCAGCCGTGTTTCGGCTCGGCCAGAACATCAGAATCGCCCCACGCACACGGTGAAACCAAAAGCGTAAAATTAAGAGCTAATATTTTAATGATCATCTACTTATAAGAACAAGGGTGGCCCTTCTTTTATCACATCAACACGATGCAATAGCCCCAGTCTACCTGCATGCACAATCAACCGTTCGAGAGGCTCGTGCATGGGCTCGCCACCAAGTGGGAAACTTCCATAATGCATGGGCGCCATTCGCTCGGCTCCCAACGTGACGAACGCTTCCAAGGCTTGTTCCGGGTTCATATGTACCTCTCGACCACTCGGCGCGTCGTAGGCTCCGATTGGCATCAGAGCAAGGTCGATATCGAAGCGACTTCCGATCTCCACAAAGCCGTCAAAGGCCGCACTGTCACCGCAGTGGAAGATTGTCCGCTCTGCGCCTTTGATGATAAAACCGCCAAACCCACGGTGCACATCGTGGACAAAGCGAGCGCCCCAGTGCTTCGCCGGAGTAAAGGTAAGGTCAAGGCCCTCGAAATGGAAACCGTCCCACCATTTCATTTCTATGGGCTCCAGATTTAAGCGACGAACAATCCGGGAGCACCCATGGGGCATCAAGATCGGCTGCCCGTTCGCAAACTGTTCCAAGGACTTTAGATGAAGGTGGTCTTGGTGGGCGTGTGAGACGAGAACAAGATCGATCTTCGGGAGATCCTCAAGACGAAGCCCCGGCTGGCGCACTCGCTTAAAGATGCCATGCCACATGGCCCAGTTTGGATCGATGAGAATATTTTTCCCATCAATCTGAAGTAGGTAGGTTGCGTGGCCAATCCACGTGAGTCGGCTCTGCATCGAGGATGCGGGAGCGGAGATGATGGATTCGCCGCTGCGGGGCGCGAAAATTGAAGGGATAACCACGTTTCTAAGGAAACGGTAGTTCCTTGTCTGCCAGCCTTTTGAGGGTAATAGGCCGATCTGGTTGGCATTGCTGCGGTCCAAGCCGCCATCGCGAAGAGCCTGCCCCTTGTCTTTCAGGTGACGAACGATGGAAGTGAGGCGACTGGGGGCGGAATTACTTACCATCGAGATCGGTAGGTTGCAGACTATTAGCTTTCTAGTTTCGGGATTATATGGAATTTTGTGACTACTCAAGTAAGAAGCGCCTGCTTCGCCACAGGGCGAAAAAAACGCTCAAGACCCTTACCACTTCCGAAAAGGAAAACGAGTCTCGAGCGATCGTGGACCACTTGGAATGTGAGCTAAAAGAAATTGGGTGTTCTGGCATTGTGTTGATCTATGCGGCGCTGCCATTGGAAGCCAATGTCTCGGAAATTATTCATCGGCGCCCCGAGCTAACTTTCGCGCTGCCTAGGGTTCTTGAAGGTAGCGGCCTGTTAGAGTGTCGTCGGTTTGCCGATCCTGACTCCGATCTATCCGTCGGCTCCTTCCAAGTGATGGAGCCCATTCCTGAAAGGTGCCCCTTGGTCGAGGCCTCGGAGCTGAGGGCTATCGTGACGCCAGGACTATCATTCTCTAAATCGGGTGCCCGACTAGGCAAAGGTGGTGGCTACTACGATCGTCTTTTGGAAAACACTCATGGAAGTGCGCGATCCGTTGGAGTCGGATTCGACTGTCAACTCTGCCAAGAAATTCCCATGGAGAAACACGATCGGTATTTGGATAGTGTCATCACGCCTTCAGGAATTTGGCATGGTTGATTTCCGGCAGTGTGCCTGTCATTTGATCTGCTTATATTTGCGTTAGCGCCCAAACAGACTGCAGAGACGATAGTTTGATCTCTTGGCTATTATTCTGTAGTGCTTCATGGTATGTGATTCATATCACAAGTGTTGCGTAGCAGCATAGGATCCCCAGTGCGACAAGGAGTGTGCGGATCGGCGCGATATGATGAAGCAAGGTTCCTGTCGTTATTCTGAATTGGAAAGGTGACGACGCCACCCTTTGTGTTCATTGTTAGGCTCAGCATGAGCTTACGTAAGGCAACTCTAGCAATGGCATTTGGCGCCCAGACCAATCGCAAAACACCGATAAACTTCGCCAATGGGCCATCCATCGACCAAATATATTTTAGAGGAATTTTTGCGATCTCGAAGTATGGTTACAATAATTTTATTACTGAATAGGCGCTTCCAGCAAATATGTTGCTGGAACGTGGCAGTCTGTCGGCATTCTGCCATTATTGAGTTGCTCGATTTGTTGGATTCGCCATTTAGATAAGCGGGAGTAGCCGCATTGCTCCTTCAACAATCTGTCCGCTATTTGGGATGAAATTTGCACGCTGCTTATCTTTCCTTTTGATTGGGATAATTACGTCGATGGTCTTTTTAAGCGTCACCGTTAGGCTAGACTTTAGAACGTTCGCCAAGGATCTCTTCGCTCCGATACAAGAGCAAGACACGTTCACTGCAGCGTTCAAGGCGCCTGAGAAC
>JAACDM010000716.1 GCA_009936795.1 Verrucomicrobiaceae bacterium
CGAATAATTGAGGCCTTGTTGGGCTCAATCACGATTGCGGAAAGAGCTACTTTCCGATCCGCCCGTGGGTGTACTCTCTGATCAGGGTATCCCCGGCATACACCTCGAATTTAACGCTTGCCAACGATTCGCGGGTCTTGGTGTAAGATTTGTCGTACGTGCCATCGCTATTCATGGTTGCAGATGAGCTCGTCGTCTGAGACACGGATACGGCGTCGGTGAGGCCAGTCGCGGACTTCAAGCGATCAATCGCCGGTAGCTTGAATTTGCCTTTTCCCATTTCTTGCACGCTCGTCCCATTGCGGGTATTTCCTGACGTGCCCTTGTCGAGGACATAGCGCACTTCTTATTCTCAAATGGCGTTGAAGCCTTTGTTGGTGACAGTCACTTCATAGTAATAGCCCTTTGTTCTCGTTTTACCCGTTAATGACGGAGTCGCATTAGCGAATTTTGGTTGAGCGGCAGGCTTCTTGGTGCACTTGACCTTGAATTCGAGTTTGCCGATCGGCTTCTTCCAACCCTTGATAAACTTTTGATCAGCTTCTGACTAAGAGGCGATAGGAAGTTTGAACTTCTTGCCGCTCTTCATGACGATCTCCAAGTCCTTTCCTTGAATATCGACGACAGACGCTTCGATCTTCTTCCCTTCCTTGTTTGTGAAGGTTCGAAATCTAGCTTTTTCACCAACAGCTGGCCATGATACCAAACCAATCAGTATCAGGACTCGGAGGAAGCGATAGGTCCAGTCCATAGCATTGCTAAGATAGCGCATCATGGACCAAGAGGTCAAATATTTCTCGGTTAGAATAGTTCGCCTGTGCGCAGGTTTGCGGGTGTTAAGGCAGTCCGACACTGTGGAGAGTTCTACGATGCCAGGCTGATTCCGCATGGATTTGCCCATTGGGCCTTTCTCAACTCTCACCTCAATACGGCGTTCCCGACATGCGGATATCTTCGCAGCAAGCTGTCTCAGGGGCTCGATTGACCCCCTGACGCCAAGCTTTGGGAATAGGGGCGATGGAGAGATAGCACGCGAAAGCGCAGCCAATGGTGAAGCTTTTACGCTGTGTTTCGTCGATGCTAGTGAGGTCCGGAATCTATGTCGTATCTAACAAGAACGCTTTGATCAGGACACTAGTATTGTCCTTCCAAACGTGGTCACGAATATGGCGTGTCGCGTTTCCTCTAAGATGTAGGACGGAGCGACAACGCTTTGCTCGTAACGCATTTCATGGTTCTATGAGGAGAAGATCTGGGCAACGCCCATGGCAGGGCATGCTATATCATCAGGTCGGCGTTCGACTTCCGGTCTGAAGAAAGATATCTTCGGCCCATTGCCTACTCAAGTCTACTTGCGGGGGTGCTTGCTGCCATTCAGAAGCGTTCCTAGGAATGTGTGACGAACGAAAAAGGCGTATGATAGGAGTAGTACGCTAAACGTGCTTAGGCAGATCAAGAGGAATTTCAGTCCGTGTGGCAGGTTCATTTCACTGAGCAGGACTTGTGGGACGAGGATGAGTGGAATGTGGGCGATGTAGAGCCAGTAGGAGGCATCTGAAAGGTAGCGGACCCACGGGCGCGGCGACGAGAACGTTTTCCGGAAGAAGCCGATCATCCCAAAGATCATGATCCATGCGTAGGTGACTGATAGGGCGCTACTAGTGAAGTAGGCTTCCTGTCTAAAGCAGATTAGCCCGCCTATTAGCAAAGGAATCGCAATGAGAAAGAACCCCTTCCAATGGCGGCCGGCTTGGTCAAACGCAGGGCGCCCGTAGGCGAGGGCACCATAGAAGAAGAAGGTCGCGTAGTAGGCCAACTTCGGCGGCCATGGGATCAGGCCGCCGGCGGGGTCTGCGCCGAAGCTCTGAGTCATGAAGCTCTGTGAGGCAAATGTAAGAGGAAGGAGCCAGAGGAAACATGTTGGTGTCGCGACCATCCAGTTTGGAACAGAACAGGTGAGTCGTTTGCGAAGGGATAGCGCTATGAGGAAGAGGACCAGAATGAGTAAGAGGTAATAGAGAAACCAAAGGTGAACGAAGATGGGCATCTCGATCGCGAGTGCATAGCAGCGCGCTTTCGCGCGTGACCATGAATCCAATGGGCGCGCCGAGGTTCGTCCTCGAAGAAAGGCGGTCACCAAGGATTGGCGTTGCTGAAACGTGGTAGAATCGACAGGCACGGTGAACGGAACGGCGATGAATTGGACAGTGCGGTGATCAGTTTGTGCCATCTCAAGAGGAGTTTTTCCTCGGCGGTTCCGGAGATTGGGGTTAGCTCCGTTGGCCACCAGGTTCTGCACGGATTCCACGTGTCCGAACAAGGCAGCGAAATGGAGGGCGGTCATCCCTTGACTATTTTTGGCATTGATGTTCGCGCCGTGGTCTAGCAAACCGTTGATTGCTTCCATGCGATTGTGCATGGCTGCATGGCTAAGAGCAGTGGTTCCAAGACCATCTTTGGTGTCCACCGGGGTGCCGAGATCTCGAATATTCTGGATGGCCTCAAGGCGGCCTTGCACAGCGGCTTGCCAGATTTCTTGATGGTCTGTGAAGCGTCCGGAAGCATCCCTTTTTATCTTGGTGGAGAGCCCCCAATAACTGACAGCGATCAAAAGAGGCCAGATCACGATGGTAAAGACTACCAGAGGTAGACCGATGTGTTTGAGGCGGTGTTTGATTAGTCCCCGAGTGCCACGCTTTTTCCACAGCATCATGGTGAAGAACCCGCTAATGAGAAAGAAGAGTGGTAAGCGAAAGCCGTGGATAGCGTAAAGGACCGTTCCATACAACAGAGTGTTCTGGTGAAGATCTTGGGCACCCCAGGCCGGAATGCAGATAAACGACATCATCCCATGAAGAACGATGCCTAACAGCATGGCGAAAGCTCGAAGGGCATCGAGATTGTGGTAACGTTTCGTGTGCGACGCCATGGGGCAAGTTGCACCCTGTTCTAGAGCACTTAGAGTCCTCTAGAACCAATTGTACTCGGGTGCGATTGAATGCTCAAGGCTGATCATCGCCCAACGTGGCAATCTTCTTACCATCCCATAGCAACATCGACTTGTCGGTGTGGACGGTTAGGATCTGCTTTCCTCGCCAAACAGAGCCTCCTCTCCAGGAGTAGACGGGACGCAGGGTGTGTGCAGTGACGATCTGGGAGGAGAAGGATTTGTAAAGGGCTAGGTATTTACCATCAGGGCTTGCCTGAAATTTGGATGGCATACTTAAAGCTTCGCCTGGCTGCTTCTTAATCTTCCAGTTGGCAACCTCAAGGATCTCCAGTCGTTCTTCCAAATACCGTTCTGATTGTGGCTTGCTTAAGTCGTAGCTAGATTCTTCAGACCCAATGAAGACATGGGTGCTCGTGGCGGCCAGACACTTGATCTGGCCACCCACTCTCTTTTCTTGAGGGAAAGGGCGCGTCCATTTGTGTTCTTTAAGGACTTTGCCGGAAGTCAGGTCGATCTGATAGTCCACCTGGTCGCTGTTGCTGGTTCCGCGTCCATCGACGAACCAATCTTCTCCAGGAGGGAACGCCGCCTCAGAGACGTCGAGTGGCTTTGTCCACAACTTATTTCCGGATGGAAACGAATACAAATTGAAGCGGAAACTCTTGGTGCTGGCATCATAGAACTTCTCTCCGAGGTCGTTCGCATCCTCTGATAGGAATGAGTGCTCGGTCTTGATAGAGACGACGCGGCGGCGCGTGTCAGGATCCCAGACAGTGAAGTCCAATCGGGAGTCCCCGGCTCCTTGGATAATCATTCCAGAAGTAGGCCACCTAAGTCCTGATGCTTGAATCGGCTGACCATAGGCAGGATCCCCAAAGATCGTGATGAGGGCAGGATGCTTGGGGTGAGTCACCGGAATTCGCGTGAACTCAGCAAAGGCTGACAATGGTATAATAATGCCCACACTAGCACAAAGGAATCGCCTCATCGTCCTGTACTAGCCTGAAACAGAAGCTCGAGCAATTGGTTTCGAGAAGACGTGGGAGCTCGGGGTTGGCCCTTTGATTCTTACCGTGACAACTCAACTCAAGGAGGGCATGGTCTCCGACGTTGTCTGCTTGGCGCTCGAATCTGCCTATTTTGCTAACATGCCTACCGAACGTCGCCATCGTGGTCCCCATCCGGATGATCCAAAGCTCTTCGCTGTGGAACAGGAAGCTCTTCTTCGGGAAGCCTTGGTTGATTTGGCCTGGCTATGGTCGCGTGAGTATGCCCATCCTTCGTCGACCAGGTTGGTTGGAGACCGCTACCAGCTGACGAGTCGTCAGCGAGAGGCTGTTGGACGATCTTGTTGTTCGGACGATGCGTTGATCTTGAGGGGCAAGCACCGGCTCCCAGTGAAAGCGATCAAAGGTGCTGAGCTGGTGATTGATGGCTTTAATGTTTTAGTAACGCTAGAAGTGATCTTCTCAAGAGGCGTGCTCCTACGTGGACGCGATGGTTGCCTGCGAGACATGGCCAGCATGCATGGAGGGTATCGCCTTATTGGGGAGACGTTGCCAGCCATCGGCGTGATGCTCCATGCCCTCATGTTTTGGCGCCCGAAATCTGTTCAATTCTTATTCGATCAGCCGGTGTCGAATTCTGGGCGTTTGGCGAGCGCGATCCGGGAAGCGATTGTCGGCTTTGGATTGCCAGAAGCGACTTGGCAAGTTGGTGTCGTGCCGGATCCTGATGTGGTTCTCAAAGAGAAGACATCCTCGCTAGTCGCTTCCGCCGATTCAGCGATCCTCGATAGTCGCAATCAGTGGATCAATCTTGCAGAAGAAATTCTCCGGTGGGGATTGGCTCGAGAAGTATTTCCTCATGATCCCTGGCTCATGGACTTGGGATGAGGTGGTCTGTAGGCAGATGGCTTTGTCACTAACGCAATCTTGCTAATGGCGATGACGATTGCAGCGGGTAGCACATTCGATGCGCGACTCCGAAGGTGTGGACCGCTACATCCGGTCTGTCACGCGAATGCCTAGTAGATCGAGGCCTTGCTTGAGCACGCGCGAGGTGAGTTCACACAGAACCAAACGCGAAGCGCGGGTGCCGCCCTCGGATTTGAGGATTGGGCATTCTTCGTAGAAACTGTGGAAGGTCTGCGCGAGTTCGAAGAGATAGTTTGCTAGGAGATTGGGCCGGAAGTCGTTGAGAATGTCCGGTACCGTTTCGCCGAATTGCGTGAGCTTGATCGCGAGGGCGCGTTCGCCGTCTGCTTCTATCGTGACGGCATCAGAGAAGGTGACGTCGTCTCCGAGCTTTCTAAAAATGGCTCGTGTCCTGACATAAGCATTCATTAAGTAAGGAGCCGTGTTTCCTTGGAACGAGAGCATCTTGTCCCAGGAGAAGATGTAGTCCGTCATGCGGTGCTGAGAGAGTTCCGCATACTTGACGGCTCCCAGTCCGATGGCTTCGGAGATGTCCTTCTGCTCATCCTTGGAGAGCGTGGGGTTCTTCTCTTTCACAATGGCACTGGCACGCTCGACGGCTGCTTGAAGGACGTCGAGGAGCTGCACGTTGTCGCCATCTCGTGTCTTCATGATCTTGCGATCACTGCCCAAGATACTGCCGTGCGCGACGTGCGTCATGTCGACGTTTTTGCCCCGCATCTTGGTCGCGGCAAAGATCTGTTGGAAGTGCAGTTGCTGAGGTGCGCCGACGACATACCAGATCTTGTCGGCATTCAATTCGGAAACCCTGTAGTCGATGGTGGCGAGATCACTGGTGGCGTAGTTGAAGCCGCCGTCTCGCTTACGGACGATTGCTGGCTTCTCTGCAAGGGCGGGAATGTCTCTGAAGAAGATGCACATGGCGCCATCACTTTCCTCAGCGAGGCCTTTCTCGGTCAACTCGTCCACGACGGGGCCTAGCCGATCGTTGTAGAAACTTTCGCCCAAGTAGTGGTCGAACGAGATGCCTAACCAATCGTAGATGGACCGAAGTTGGTTGAGGGAGAGGTCGACTGTCTCTTGCCAAATCGCGTGATTGTCAGCGTTACCTTGCTGAAGCTTGACTAGCTCGTCCCGGCAAGCCTGCATGACGGCTTCATCTGCCTTGGCTTCGGCATTGACCTGCCGATAGACCCTCACGAGTTCGCGGATGGCGTCTTCTGCCAAGGCTTCTTTGTTCAGATACTTCTTCCATCCGTAGATGATCATGCCGAACTGGGTTCCCCAGTCACCGATGTGATTGTCCGTGATAACTTCATGGCCTAGAGAGCGGGCGACGCGATTTAAGCAGTCACCGATGAAGGTGCTTCGAATGTGTCCAATGTGCATAGGCTTGGCCACATTCGGTGCGCTGAAGTCGATGATGATCGTTTGGGCAGGATCTGCCTGTGGCACACCGAGGTGGCCATCGCTGAAGACCTTCAGGGTGTGATTCTGCAACGTCTCTGTTGTGATCTTGAAATTGATGAAGCCAGGTCCAGCGATTTCTGGCTTTTCACAGAGGCTGTCCCACTCCCCGGCATCGACAACGGCTTGCGCCAGTTCTCTTGGGTTCTGCTTGAGTCGCTTGGCCAAGATCATGGCGCTGTTGGACTGGTAGTCGCCAAAGCGCGCGTCCTTGGCGAGGCTGATGGCGACTTGAAAGCCATCAGGGATTTCGGCATCAGTTTTTTCTAGTGCTAATGTTAGCTGTTTGCGTAGAAGTTGGGGTAAAAGTGTCATGATAGAATAGACAAGAAAGGGAGACCTGTTAGGCTCGAGCAGACTTGGTGCTCAAGATGCGGAGGATTTCGGTGGCATCTTTGGCGTTGCCGAGCCGTTCGCGAATACGGCCATTGGTCAAAGTTTTGGCGATGGCGGCGAGCGTGCGGAGGTGCGAGTGGTACTGATCTTCCGGGACCATGAAGAGGACAATGAAGCGAACGGGAGCGTTGTCGATGGATTCAAAATCGATGCCCTCGTTCGAGCGGCCGAAGACGGCGATGACCTGGTCCAGTTTGGAGGAGAAGGCGTGAGGAATGGCCACGCCGGAGCCAATACCAGTGCTGTTTTGATCCTCTCGCTGCTGCAGCGCATCGAGGATGGCGGTGCGATCGTCGGCGGAGACTAGGGCCTTTGCCTGCAGATGGTCAACCAGTTCCACGATGGCGGGCCAGTGCTCCGTCGCTTCCATCTCAGCGACGATTTGTTCAACCGTCAGGAGGGAAGCCAGATTCATAGTGCAGTCGTGCCGCTGAGCGGCCGCAAGGTTGGGTGAGCGAGGTTAGCGTCGACCGCTCTCTTGGCAAGTCGGTTTTTTTAAGGGGATCTCGTAGCGGGCAACGACTTCTATTCTCTCGGCTTGCCACATGGGAAGCTGGGGGTAAGGCTCCCAACGCATCTTTATGAAGACAAAGACGGACGAGCAGCAGATTAGGGCGGTAGGAAAGGAATTTCAGGTCCACGGCCGATTCCTACGGGCTTTTCCGATCGGAAAGGGGCATATCAATGACACCTATGCTGCGGACTACGACTATGGGGGGCGGACGGTCCGCTACGTCCACCAGACGATCAACCATCATGTGTTTCCAGATCCGGTCAAGGTCATGGAGAACATCGACCGAATCACCACCCACAAGCGGTCTATTCTTGCGGAAAGTGAGGATCCAGATGCGGGTCGAAAGACGCTGACCGTGATTCCAACACGGGATGGCGAACTCTGCTACCTGGACGATGCAGGCACCTACTGGCGAACCTATATCTTTATTTCACGGGCGGAGACTTTCGATACGATTGCAAGCCTGGATCAGGCGCGCCAGGTTGCTAGAGCTTACGGAGGGTTTCAAAGCCTCTTGGTCAATTTGCCGGGGGAGCGCTTGCATGAAACGATCCCCAATTTCCACCATGCAAGGATGCGTTATAATCGCCTGGTCGAAGTGGCGGAGAAAGATCCTTGCAATCGGGCCGCAGCCGCGGCTTCTGATATTGAGTCTGTCATTGACCGTGAGGCTAACGTGGATGTCTTGCTCGACTTCATCAATCAAGGAGCGCTTCCTGAACGGATCACCCACAACGATACTAAGTTGAACAATGTGATGATCGATGACACGAC
>JAACDM010000133.1 GCA_009936795.1 Verrucomicrobiaceae bacterium
TCAACCGCCAATCGATCCAACAGCTCCGGATGCGTGGGAAGACTACCTGAAACACCGAAATCATTCGGTGTTTCGACAAGACCACGCCCAAAGAGATGCTGCCATACCCGGTTCACAAAGACGCGTGCTATCAGAGGATTGCGAGGAGAAGCGAGCCACTCAGCTAGCTCCAATCGCCCGCTGTTCGCTGCTGTCGGCTTCGCCGATGTGGAGGTATGGGGTAGAATACTGAGAAACCCCCGATCAATTTCGGGGCCAGGTTTATCCACCTCTCCACGAATCAGCACTTTGGTAGGTCGAACAGAAGCAACTTCCTGAACCCCCATGGCAAGCGCCTTCATCGTGCCCGTCTTGAGATCAATGCTATCTAAGTTTGAACGCAGGAGCGCTGTTGATGACCGCAGACGCTGGAATCGACGATTCAAATTCTGTGTATCCGGCGTCCCGCTACGCCGCTGGCGAGCGCGCTCCCGCACGACCTCTGCAAGCTCGTTCTCAGATTTGCTAAGACGCGCTCTGAGCCCGGCTATCTCTTTGGGTGAGTAGCTTCTTAAGGCGTTGGCGTCATCTATTGGTAACTCTAACAAATTCGTAGCCCGCCGGGTGTTCCCTTGATTTACTGTTCCAAAGAACGTCTTGGTATTATGAAAGATCCCGGCAAGAGCGTAGTAATCGGTAGTCGGAATGGCATCCGATTTATGATCATGGCATCGTGCGCAAGATACGGTCAGCCCGAGCACAGCTTGAGACATGGTGTCTATCTGTTCATCGACGAGATCCGCTGCAAACTGCCGTGCATCCCTTTCGTTGAGCCCTTTGGGACCGATGGCGAGGAAGCCGGTCGCCACAAGATGTTCTTGCCACTCGGAATCGTCCTCTGCAGGAAGCAAATCACCGGCAATCTGCTCCCTGACAAACTCATCGTAAGGCTTGTCAGCGTTGAAGGCATCAATGACATAGTCACGATAGCGCCACGCTTGAGGGAACGTTGTGTTGATCTCCTTGCCACTCGATTCCGCGTAGCGAGCCACGTCTAACCAATGTCTTCCCCAGCGCTCACCAAACTGACAACTTTCCAGCAAGGAATTCACTTTTCGGTCATAGGCATCTTCAGGGTCCCGGTGCCAGTCTTTGAGGAAGGCAGCAACCTCCTCTGGGCTCGGCGGTAATCCGATCAGATCGGAGTTCAATCGTCTCAAGATGATCTCGGGCTTTGCATCTCTGGCTGGCCGTAGCTGCTTGGCCTCAAGCTTTGCTAGGACAAAGTAATCCATATCTTGCCGTGGCCAGCTCTGATCTTTTACCGGCGGAAGGGGTGTCTGTCGCGGTGATTGAAACGACCAGAAATCCCTCACTGCATCGATATCCATCTTGCGGCTGACCGGCGGCTCGACCGTCCTCCGTGGATCTGGAGCTCCCATTTGTATCCACTCGCGGAGGTCCTGAATGGCAGACTTTGAAAGTCTCTCCTTGGGAGGCATTTGATAGTCCTCGTGCGCCCAACTCACAGCCTTCCACAAGAGGCTCGCCTCGGCGTCACCTGGCACGATAACATCGCCGGAATCGCCGCCACCTAGTAAGCCTGCACGGGTATCGAGCACCAGACCGCCTCGGATCTTCTCCTTCGCGGAGTGACAACGGTAGCAGTTCTCCGCGAGAACCGGTCGGATCTTGGATTCAAAGAAATGGATCTCCGCAGTCGAAGGCTGATCATTGCCTAGCAGCGAGGACACACCCCCGAGAGCAAAGAGGATGAGGCAGATGCGGTTGAATAGAAACATCGGACGAGGTCTTGGGTTGGATGGACAACGACGTCCACTATAACAACAAACCTCACGCTGATGACGCCTGTATGACCTCTCTATGACAGCGCTGTCATCTTGACCACATTTTTGCTTAGGGAGCTGTGTTAAAAGCGCTCTCAGGCGTGATCATTTCTTCAGCGATTGGCTCTGTATTTGGCTTAGTCTGACCAGCGTCTTCTGCCTCTAACTCAGCATCTTCCGCCCGTTTGGCGTCCTCCTCCGCCTTCTTCTCTGCTTCAGCTGCTGCCTTCTCTTCTGCCTCGGCTGCGGCCTCCTTCTCTGCTTCTATCTTGTCATAGGCAGCCCTCTCCATCATGACCAGCTGCACCTTTCGAGGATTGACGGTCTCAGGCTCTTCATCGTCGTCATCCTCCTGCTTCTTCGGAGGAGATTCGCTAGCAGGCTCTGATACTTTCGCCGGCAAGATTAGCCGCATGATGATTCGCTCGCCTGGCACGCCTCCTCGCATCAATTCGTCGCGCACCGCCTTGCACCGCTCCTCTGTGAACCACTTGTTGGCCGCAGCTTTGCCCTTCGAGTCCGCATAGCCATAGACAATGATCATGTTTTTGTTCTTCTCCAGAGCCAGTGCGCTGCCTAACTGGAAGAGAGACTCTCGATCTTCTGCAGAAGGCGTCACTTTGCCACTGCCAAAGAAGATTTCCTTTGACTGGGAGAACAACTCAGCTGCCACGACTGGCTTTAGGACATTCGAAGGGCCTGCACTTGTCGCTGTCCAGTTGGTCTCCGGGGCTTGAGAGGGTTGATTAGTTAGGCTAAATTCGACCCGTCGAAGTTCGTCAGCGGTCCCAGATTCCATTGGATGATCAGGAGGGGTGCCCATCACTTCAAACAAAGAGGCATCAATGTTATACTTCTTCTTCAAATACGTGACGACATTACTACACCGAGTCTCGCTGAAGTAAGCATTAGTACCTGGATCACCCGAACTGTCAGTGAACCCAAACACGTATACTTTCTGATTGAAATTCTCCTTCCGCCACTGCCGCCCCAAGCGATCCAGCTTGGCCACCTCTGATGAATTCAGCTGGGAAACTCTCGAGCGGCCACTTCTAAAGTAGACTTTGTAGCTCCCGATCATTTCAGGCACGGTACGAGCTACGGGCCCCGTAGGAGCCTTTGATGAATCAGGTGTGGTGACCTTGATATTCGTTGGAACACCTAGCTGAAGATCGACTTGCAAATCATACATCGGCTTGGGAAAGCTTTGCCGAAGGTTTGTTCGCATGTTCGCTATAGCTCTAGACTGAGCTAAGCCTTCCAGTTTCACATGATTTCCGGAATCAATCTTTAGGGAGGCACGTTGTGTCGTACTTAGAAACCCTGGGAGAAACGCCTTCACCCGAACATCCCAATCGGGCTTCTGAACAAAGCGATCCTCTATCAAGTCGTTGATTACGGGCATTCCGGGCATCGCATCCTGGATCAGTTTCACATAGGCTTCTGCGCTGGCCTCAGGAACAGTTCCTGAGACAAGAAAGGTACGGTCAGGGGCCGCCCATACAGAGAACGATGCCTCTGGCTTAGCTACTGTCTTCAGTGCGTCTTCAAAGCTCACTTCGCGGGGCAACCTAGATTGGACGCGACCAGCAACGTTTGCGCTCGCCTGCTGACTGAAGACCTCGCCGGAAAGCGTCACTCGAGTGTTGGTTAGTTGAAGATCGAAATTCCTCACTTTCTGGATTTCGGTAAAATCCAATTCTTCGACTCTCGATCCCCAGCTAAACGGTTCACACTGGAAATCCAGCTTCACCTGGTCATCGATCACGAAGCTCTCTCCAAGGTCATTCGCAATGGCTTCCAGAACTTTCGTTCTGCCTACCACATTGGACATTCTCCCAGACACCACCAATCGTCGGCCAGGAAACTCCGTGATGTGAACATTGGGAAAGACGCTAGCCGCCAAAGGAACGGTTTCTCGACTCCCCTCCTCGTCGATCGGGGAGTCTCCCTCATGCCCACCCGGAACGGAGGGTACCACGGACACTTCGTCCGGAACATGAAGAGGCTCAACATGCTGCTTCTCCTCATAGGCAAACTTGATGAAGACGAAGTAACCCAGACCGAGAAAAACGAACGGGGCTACCAGAACAGCAAGGCGGTTTGACATAGCGATAGAGCTTGGGGAGCCTTCGTCCACCTTAGGCAGTGCCTCCCACAGCGTCTATGGAATTATCACGGTTTTCAAACGACTCAAGGACCAGCTCAGTTTGAATTGCCACGCTTTCTGTTATTATCATTTTTAAGTAAACGATCGTCATTCCACTTTCAACCAAGTTGTCGTTGTCATGTGGCGGCCAAGGACTCATCCTCGCCGCCACACACCCATTTGGCATTTTACCCATAGATCATGAGCAACCCGGATTCGTCACAAGGAAATGATAGTTCAGAAATGGCCGAGATCATGGCCAAACCTGCTTTCGGACGCGTAAAAAGCTACGCAGCGAGGTGCGGGCCCGGCTGGCTTCAAGGAGCGATTACCCTGGGTGGAGGATCTTTGGCGGGCTCTCTCTACCTCGGGATTATCGCAGGCTACGGTTTCATGTGGCTCCAACCCATCGCCATGGTGATGGGGGTCATCATGCTCAGCGCAATCGCCTACGTGACACTATCCACTGGGCAACGGCCGTTTGGCTCCATCAACAAGAATGTGAGCCCGCTTCTCGGCTGGGGGTGGCTGATCGCCACACTCATGGCGAACATCGTCTGGTGCCTGCCTCAGTTCTCCCTAGGAACAGCGGCCATTCAGCAGAATCTAGTTCCCAGTCTGAATAATCCTGACTCTCTGAAGGAAGAGTTCTCCATTGGCATCGTCCTCTTGATTCTTGCTAGCACGGTCATCTGGTTCTATAACTCCGGCGGCAAGGGCGTAAAGATCTTCGAAACCATTTTAAAGGTCATGGTCGCGGTCGTGGTGCTCAGTTTCTTTGGAGTTGTTCTGCGCCTTTCCTCCACCCTTCCGTGGGGCGAAATCTTCAGCGGTTTCATCCCAAGCCTCAGTTTTTTATCTTCACCAGCACCTCTCTACGAAGAGGCAATCGCGGCAACAGGTGAAAGCGCTAGTTTCTGGAACACCTATGTCGTAGGAACTCAGAAAGACAAGATGATCGCCGCCTTTGCAACCGCGGTGGGAATCAACATGACCTTCCTGCTCCCCTACTCCATGCTAAAGAAGGGCTGGGGTAAGAACCACCGCGAACTCGCTATCTTTGATTTGGCGACTGGCCTAATCATCCCTTACGTTCTCGCCACTGCATGTGTGGTGCTCGCCGCAGCCTCGCAGTTTCATGGAAAGGCAGACGACGTCTTACTCCCTGATGGTAGCATCAATCCTAAGATGGAAGTGGCTTACAATAAGCTTCTCGACAAGCGTCTGGCAACGACTGATAACGGATACGCTATTCTTTCTCCAGAGGCCAAGCAGCCTCTGCGTGAACTCGCTCCGGAAGCTGACCGGCGCTTGGCCGCCATGCTCGTCGAGCGAGATGCCTTCAATCTCGCTTCGGCTTTGGAATCTCTCACCGATAGCAAGACCTTTGCTCAGATTGTCTTTGGAGTTGGGGTGCTAGGAATGGCCCTATCGACTATCATTATCTTGATGCTTATCAGTGGATTCACCTTCTGTGAGATGCTAAACGTCTCCTCGGAGGGACCGATGTTCCGCGTCGGCTGCATGATCCCGGGCTTGCTGGGAATCTTTTTCCCGATTGTCTGGGCTGGACAATCAAAAGCGGCTCTCGCCATTCCGACCTCGGTTATTGGCGGCGCGTTGCTTCCAATCGCCTACTTTACCTTTTTCCTCTTGATGAACTCCCGCCGTCTTCTCGGCGATGCCATGCCCACCGGCAAGGCCCGCCTGATTTGGAATCTCCTCATGGGCACGGCAACACTGATCGCTACATTCGCCTCCATTTGGGGACTGAAAGACAAGACCTTTGGAGCGAGCAAGTTCCCAA
>JAACDM010000134.1 GCA_009936795.1 Verrucomicrobiaceae bacterium
AGCGAGCACCACAACAGCAACAAGTTCTACCCAATGTTGGCGAAAGCGCTTGGGCGGGATGCGATCTACTTTGACTACGTGACGAACGTCAAGGAGGCCTTCGGTGACGCGGAGTATCTGAGTAAGTTCGACGCGGTGCTTCTGTATGCGAATCATGGCAAGATCACACCCGAGCAGTGGAAGAACCTCAAAGGCTATGTCGAGGGCGGCGGGGGTTTCGTGCCGGTGCATTGCGCGAGCTGGTGCTTCGGCAACGAGCCAGGTTTCGATAAACTGGTGGGTGGCCGCTTCGATAGTCACAAGACCGGCACGTTTACCGCTAAGGTGGTCGACGGCAAGCACCCGGCGATGGACGGCGTGCAGGAGTTTGAGGCTTGGGACGAAACCTATAAACATAAGAACCACAACGAAAAGGATCGCACAGTATTGATGGTGCGCGAGATCGCAGGGAAGGATGACAATATCACGGAGCCCGAGCCGTGGACCTGGGTGCGGACGCAAGGGAAGGGGCGCGTTTTCTATACGGCCTCGGGACACGACGAACGGGTGTGGAAGCAGCCGGCTTTCCACCAATTGCTCAAGGCGGGAATCTTATGGTCGGTGGGCGATGGAAGAAAGCAGTCGTATGAAAAGTTCATCGCTGGCCGGACGCCGCTGAAGTACGAGAAGCGCGATAACATTGCCAACTACGAGAACCGTCCGGAGCCATTGCCCTACCAGTTTCCGCTCTCTGCGGAGGACAGCATGGATTACACCCAGGCGCCGGTCGGCTTTCGCTTGGAGTTGTTCGCGAGCGAGCCGGACATCATCAACCCCATCGGCCTTGCCTGGGACGAACGGGGGCGGCTTTGGGTCGCGGAGACGGTTGACTATCCGAACGAGATCACCGCCGACCGCAAGGGCAACGACACGATTAAAATTTTGGAGGATACCGATGGCGACGGTAAGTGCGACAAGGTAACCGTGTTTGCCGATGGGCTCAATATCCCAACTTCGCTGACTTTTTCCCGCGGCGGAATCATTGTTGCGCATGCACCAGATTTTCTGTTCCTCAAGGATACCGACGGCGATGACAAGGCCGACGTGCGGGAGGTGTTGACGACCGGGTGGGGGATTGGCGACACCCATGCCGGGCCGTCGAACTTGCGCTACGGTTTCGATAACTGGATCTGGGGTTCGGTAGGCTACTCATCGTTTAACGGCACGGTCGGCGGCGAACAAAAGCGCTTCGGATCCGGTGTGTTCCGCATGAAGCCGGACGGATCGCAGTTGGAGTTTATGCACCAGTTTAACAACAACACCTGGGGGGTGGGCTTCAATTCGGCCGGTGACGTGTTTGGCTCGACTGCCAACAACAATCCGAGCTTCTTCTGTGGCATTCCCGCTACCGCCTACGGAAGTGGCAAGAAGGGGATGAGTGCCAAGATGATTGCGACTGATCGTTCGTTCCATCCGATCACACCCAACATTCGTCAGGTAGACGCATTCAATAACTATACCGCAGGTGCCGGGCAGACCGTGGCAACTTCGGCGGGATTCCCGGAGTCTTTTCGTGAAGAGGTGGCGTTCATCAGCGGACCAACCGGGCATCTCTTGGGGAAATATCATCTCTCCCGCGACGGCTCGGGCTACAAAGCTAAAAACGGCTTTGCCTTCCTTGCCTCTGCCGATGAGTGGTTCTCGCCGGTTGCGGCGGAAGTTGGGCCCGACGGGAATCTGTGGGTCGCGGATTGGTACAATTTCATCATCCAGCACAACCCGACACCGAACAAGGGCCGCGCAGGCTATGACGCGAAGAATGGCAAAGGAAACGCACACATCAACCCAAACCGCGATCGTGGTCATGGCCGGATCTACCGCGTGGTGTGGGACAAGGCGCCCGAGGCGAAGATCAAATCGCTGGCCGGCGCGAGCGACGCCCAACTAGTGGCGGCAATGGACAGCGACAATTTGTTCTGGCGCCAGACAGCGCAACGCTTGTTGGTCGACGGCGGCAAGACGAGCGCAGCGGCCTTGCTCAAGTCACGAGTACGTGCTGGCGGTGCCGGGGCGATCCAAGCGCTGTGGAGCTTGCAGGCACTCGGTGCACTCGACACCGAGACTCATCAGCTGGCGTTGTTGAGCAATGAACCCGCGCTACGCCGCAACGCGATCACCGCGTTGGGCAACGACGCGGCCGCGCTGCAGCTGTTCTTTGATACCGCCGTGGTGCAGGACGATGATCTGATCGTGCGTCTCGCCGCCTTTAACAAGATGGTGGAGTTTGAGAATAAAGAGACGGTCGCATTGGCAGCGAAGAAGTTGATCACCGACCCAGCCAATGCCGCTGACATGTGGCTCTCGCAGAGCCTGCGCAACGCCGGTGCCGCAGCGGTGAAAAAAGGTCCTTCGACGCTTGGCAAGGAGCTAATCGCCAACGGGTCCTTCGAGAAGTTGGCCGGTGAAATACCTGCCGGATGGTCCACCCGTGCCTTCCGAGGAACAGCACAACAACAAGTGTCAAACGTGGCACGAACGGGTAAGCGCTCAATCGAAATCTCCGCCGACAAGGCCGCCGAGTTTGGGGTGCACCTCAATGTCCCGGTGGATCGCAATGCGGAGTATGAACTCAGCGCCTGGATCAAGACCGAAGAGGTGGCGGGGGGCGGACGCGGTGCACAGCTATACATCAGTGGTCATCCCGACAGCCCGGGCAGCAAAGCCGTGAAGGGCACGCAAGATTGGACTCAGATTAAAATGCGTTTCAACACGGGTTCGGCAAAGTCGGTCAATATCCATTGTCTCTTCGGGGGCTGGGGTATCGTCACCGGCAAGGCGTGGTGGGATGATGTCAGTTTGCGTAAGGTCGAGTATGAGGTCATCGCGAGCGACGAGCCAAAGGTCGTCAAAGGTGATGTGAAACGCGGTGAGAAAATCTTCACAACACATCCGATCGCCAATTGCGCGCGCTGCCATGCCGTAGATGGCGTCGGCGGAGTGATCGGACCCGCATTGGACACCATCGCGACCCGTAAACAAGAGGACTATATCTTGCAGAGCCTAGTCGATCCAGGGGCGGTTATCGCGGAAGGTTTTCAAGGTAAGGTGTCGCCCATGCCTCCGATGGGCGTGCTCTTGAAACCGCAAGAGTTGGAAGACGTGATGGCCTACCTCATGACCCTTAAGTAAAGAGAATATCTAGGCCCGTGAAACGACTAACAAGAACGCTTCGCCGATCCGACCGTCTGGGACGCTGCGCCCTGCTACTGTCGCTAGCCATCTGCAGTGTCGCGGCCGAAGCCACTTCGGATACAAAAAATGCGTCATCGCGCGTGGCGGACGCCTTTATACACAAAATAATCGTTCAAGTACTAGTAAATGAGCGGTGAAATCGATATGGTCTAGTCATTATGTCAAACGAGCAGATTAATATTGCGATTGTCGGACTCGGTTTTGGTGCCGAATTCATCCCGATTTATCAACGTCATCCGAATGCCAATATGGCGGCCATTTGTCAGCGGACGCAATCCACTTTGGATGAAATTGGTGACAAGTATGGCGTGGAAAAGCGCTACAATGATTACGGTGCTTTGTTGGCTGATCCGGACATTGATGCGGTTCACATCAATACTGCGATTCCTGATCATGCGGCGCACACAATAGCGGCTTTGAAGGCAGGGAAGCATGTTGCTTGCACAGTGCCCATGGCAACTTCTGTGGAAGATTGTCGTCAAATCGTAGAGCTTTGTCAGGAGACTGGCCTGAAATACATGATGATGGAGACTGTGGTGTATGCGCGAGAGTTTCTCTACATGAAGGAACTTTATGACAAGGGTGAGCTCGGAAAGTTACAGTTTTTGAAGGCGTCTCATCAGCAGGATATGGAAGGCTGGCCAGGATATTGGCCGGGGCTCCCTCCAATGCATTATGCGACGCATTGTGTGGGTCCGGTTCTAGGGCTTGGACGTCATGAGGCGGAATATGTTTC
>JAACDM010000717.1 GCA_009936795.1 Verrucomicrobiaceae bacterium
AAAGCAGAAGGCGTTGCTAGCGGACTGCCGAGCAAAGCTAGAGAGCGAGAAGGATTAGGCTTGGAAGGGGATGCAGCCTAACGTTCTCTGGGTTCCCGTGGGACGATTGAAAGATCACCAGCTGGCGCGGTGATCACTACTGCTCACGGAGCCTCGCCCTCGCCAAACCAAGCCGTAGAGATGAGTTCGTCATTTGGCGTGTGGGTGAGATCGTCCACGATGTAGAGATTACGAAACCGGTATTCTTGAGGCGCTTTGTTAGAGTGGAGCTGCAATCCGATCTGTGAAGCCTGTAGCATCTCAGGGTTATCTGAGAAATCAAACACTGGCGTGCCGTTTACCGCACCGCGAATGCGATCGCCTACGACGAGAAACTCGACCACATTCCAGTCTCCCTTGAGTTCGTCACCTACTTCCAACGTGCCCTTGTGCCCTTCTGGACAGATGCGATTTCGGCGATAGGCGTCCCAGATGCCCCAGTCATGACAGAACATGAGAAGTGGGCCCTTGAACCCGTATGGATTTGGTCCTTTGTCTTCGAACCGCTCTCCGAGTACGGCCACAGCAGAGTGCATCGTGGAGTGAGCCGGTGACACGGTCTGCTCCACTTCGAATATGAGTCTGAACTCCCGATAAGTATCTTTCGTGAAGAGGTAGGTGCTGCTGGGAACCTCACCCTCATTCCGACCTAGAATGTTCCCTTCGGCATCCACGGACCAGAACTTTGGGTCGCCTTCCCAGCCGCTGAGATCTTTCCTGTTGTGCAATGGCACCGGATTCTCCTCGATAGGGAAGCGCGAGAACATCTCATAGCGCTCAAACCGAAGTTTCGCCGTGCGGATGTCCTCAGCGAGAGCAGCTACCTTTCTTTCGAGGCGTTCGAACCGGTCCTCTTGCAGGCGATTCTTTGCCAACGTCTGGATCACACCTTGCATACCAGCTACTTTCGATTGGGCTTCTGATAGGGGGAGGCCTGCTTTCACGCCGGGGCGCTTGTGTCCTACATGGCTTAACCAGGCTGGATGCATGACAGCATGGCGTTGTACGACCTGCTGATAGATGCCTTCATCGAGTGGCACAGGGGTCTTGCCCCATTCTTTGAGAATGATGTTAGCAAGCAAGCGATGGCCAGCTGTGTCGAAATGGACGCCGTCATTGGACATGGCGAAATGAGGATCCTGCTTTCGTCTCTGGGCTAGCGCTTCTGCCATCGGCGTGTGAATATCGATGAGCAGATCGACCTTGTCCTTCAGTGAGGTTGATGTCCACGTGGCGTAGCGCTCGATCACGTCGTCATAGTCTTCGGAAATCTTTGTCCATGAGAACTCCTTGGCCGTCGTCGGAACGAGCTTTCCTTGTTCACGCATAGGGAGGGGATCGAAGGGCGGTGGTGTCATGAGAACGACAAAGGCCCCCGTAGCTTTGGCCTTTGTTACCAAGGTGGAGAGACCTCTCTGATAGGCTTCGAATCGTCCTTGATCAAACGGGTGGTAGATGCCGTCATTCATTCCGTAGCAAGCGACAATCACGTCGGGCTTGACCATTTCTAGCGCGCGATCCAGACGCTCGTGGACATTAGGCCGGGGGAAAGGGTGTGGAGGCTCTGTTAGTCCAGTGCAGGTTTCGCTAGACAGTCCAAGATTGATCCACTCGATCCCGGTAAGCGTCCGTTCTTCCTGAAGGAAGTGCGCCTCCAGCATGTTGATGTAAGTGCCCGCGTTGGTATTGGAGTCCCCCAGGAAGAGTACTTTGGCGGACGATCCCAGAAACGTTTGTGGGGACTCGAGTTCTCGGGCTTCCAACTGTGTGGTCAGAGGCCCTGCCAGGCTAGAAACAATACCGACGAGCACTAGAAGGTGAAAAACATGCCAATTCATGGATGAAATTCTAGCAGTGGCCCCGGCGTGCGGCTATCCGAAAGTCAGGCACAGAAATAGCCCGGAACACAGAGGTCGCCGGGCTATCCGAAAATGTGGTCTAGTCTAACGCGAAGCCCTGACTAGGACTTGTAACGCAAACGCTTCTTGTGGCGATTAGCCTTCATGCGCTTGCGACGCTTGTGGTTGTTTATCTTAGTCTTACGGCGTTTCTTGAGTGAACCCATGATTGTTTCGGTCGGTTGCTACTTACTGAGGTTGGCTGGCTGTCTTAGTAAACCACTTTGTTGAGCGGATATTCGATAATCCCCTCGGCACCAGCGGCTTTGAGGTCAGGAATGATCTCGCGAACAACTTTCTCTTCCAGGATGGTCTCTATAGCGAGCCAGCCATCCTGGCTGAGGTGGTTCACGGTGGGCAAGCGGAGTGAGGGTAGGGTGTCGAGAACGCTTTGCAACTGCTTTTCAGGCACGTTCATTTTGAGACCAACCTTGTCGCGTGCCTCCAAGGCAGCTTTTAGGAGAAGGACGATTCGCTCCATCTTTGCGCGTTTCCAGGGATCGGCGGCCGCTTTGCGATTGGCGACAAATTGGGGAAAGGACTCCATCAGGGTGGCCACGATGCGCAGTTTGTTGGCGCGCAATGAAGAACCGGTTTCTGTGATGTCGACGATGGCGTCGACTAGATCGGGAACCTTCACTTCGGTCGCGCCCCAACTGAATTCGAGTTTCGCTTCCACCCCGTGTTCCTTCAGGAAATTGCGGGTCAGATTCAACGCCTCGGTCGCGATGAGTTTCCCTTGGAGGTCCTTCACGTCTTTGATTGGCGAATCCTCCGGGACAACGAGCACCCAACGTGTGGGATTGGAGGTCGCTCGGCTGTATGGAAGATCGCAGAGGACCTCCACATCGGCTTCATTCTCAGCCACCCAGTCTTTGCCAGTGATGCCGCAGTCGAGAAAGCCTTGGTGGACATAGCGTCCGATTTCCTGAGCGCGCAGCAGCCGCGCGCGTAGTTCGGAATCGTCGATCTGAGGGCGGTAAGAGCGGGAAGCTCCCTGGATATCGTAACCGGCCTTTTTAAAGAGATCGAAGGTAGGTTTCTCCAGGCTGCCCTTGGGCAAACCAAGCTTGAGGATACGTTCGTCAGCGCTCATCGATGAAGGCCCGCAGTGCGCGGGGACGGTGCTTTAGCTCAATGTCGCCTCGTTTCCAGTGAAATTCTTTGCTGGGCTCCCGACGCATGGTGATTTCCCAAGAATGGAGTGCGTGGAAACCGCGAAACCCCACTAGGAGTTTGTCGGAGTTAGACTGACGGCTCCGAGTGATTTGGTTGTGACGGGTGATTCCAAGGACGTCTTTGGAGGCCGCGCTGATTGATGCCC
>JAACDM010000020.1 GCA_009936795.1 Verrucomicrobiaceae bacterium
CGGAAACACTCAACACCTTGGATGAGGCTCTGCTCCAACAAATTCTGATCACGATCATTGTCGTTGTCCTGATGGTTCTTCATCTGCGCACGAGCATGCTGATTTCGGTAATGCTCCCACTGGCAGTGCTCATCACGTTCATTGCGATGAAACTCTTTGGTGTCGATGCCAATGTCGTCGCGTTGTCTGGCATCGCCATTGCCATCGGGACGGTGGTGGACGTCGGGATCGTGCTCACAGAGAATATCCTGAAGCACCTGGATGAAGCGGATCTGGGCGAGGCGAAGAGTGCGGTGATCTATCGTGCCGTGACGGAAGTTGCCTCTGCCGTCAGCACTTCGGTGGCTACCACGGTGGTAAGTTTCCTCCCAGTGATCACCATGACGGGGGAAGCAGGACGACTCTTTCGCCCACTCGCTTATACTAAGACTCTTGCATTGATCGCTTCGATTATCGTAGCCCTAACGATCATTCCCCCAACCGCGCACTTACTACTCGGGTCCATCCCCAAATTCATTCGTGAGCGGCGCACATGGACGTCAGTCCTAGCGCTGACAGCGTCGGTGATTGCCGTCAGTATCTCGTGGATGCTCGCCTTCGCTCTCGCTCTCTTTGCTGTGGTCGCCTTTCTAGCGCCGCAGATCACCGAGCGTTGGCAGCGAAGAGGTTTCTATCTCGTCAACGCCTTTGTCAGTCTACTGGTGGCTTGGATTCTCACCGAGCAATGGATGCCCTTGGGCCTTGATCGGGCCACGATCGCGAATCTGTTCTTCGTCTTCCTATGCGTTGGAGGATTGCTCGGGGCGTTTCGCCTCTTTGAACGCAGCTATGGCCCACTGTTGTGCTGGTGCCTCGAACACAAAGGCACTTTTCTCCTTGCTCCATTAGCGTTGTTTGTTACCGCACTTTGCGTTTGGTTAGGTTTTCCGAAGGTCTTCTCCTTCATGCCCAAGATCCTAGGAGCGGGCATCACCGAGACGCGTCTTTGGGAAGAAGCCGCCAATCGATTCCCCGGCCTTGGGCGCGAGTTTCGACCGTCTTTGGACGAGGGTTCGTTTCTCTTCATGCCCACGGTGAGCCCGCATGCCTCCATTGATGAATCCATCGATACACTGCGCAAACTTGATGCCGCCATCGCCACCGTGCCGGAGGTCCATCAAGTCGTGGGCAAGATTGGTCGTGTTGAATCACCATTAGACCCTGCTCCCATTTCCATGATTGAAACGGTGATCAATTATCGGTCTGAGTTTATTACGGATGCCAAGGGACGCGCCCTGCGATTCAAGATCGATTCAGACGGCGACTTTCTCTATCAGAATGATGAATTGATACCCGATCCTGACGGAAGGCCTTTCCGGCAATGGCGACCGCATATCGAGGCACCAGGAGACATTTGGCTGGAGATCGAGAAGGTCGCGAGGCTCCCTGGAGCCACCAGCGCGCCTAAGTTGCAACCGATCGAGACACGGCTCGTCATGCTGCGCACGGGGATGCGCGCGCCGATGGGCATGAAGATCAAGGGGCCATCCCTAACATCAATCGAGCAGTTTGGGCTTGATGTGGAGAGGTTGCTTCGTGCAGCTCCCATTTCCGGGCTCAATGTGGCTACAGTCAATGCCGATCGGATCGTAGGAAAACCCTACTTGGAGATCGTGCCAGACCGGCAAGCCGCCAAACGCTATGGTCTCAATGTTAAGGACATTCACGACACTATTCACATGGCCGTAGGCGGCATGGTTGTCTCGACAACCGTTGAAGGTCGAGAGCGCTATGGTGTGCAAGTGCGTTACGCGCGTGAGAAGCGGGACTCTATTGAAGCGTTAGAGCGAACTTTGGTAATAAGTCGAGAAGGCGCGCAAGTGCCCTTAACGCAACTCGCAGAGATCCGCTATGTGCGTGGACCCCAGGTCATCAAGTCGGAAGACACCTTCCTAACGGGCTACGTCACTTTCGGCTCCAATCCAGGCTTCGCCGAAGTGAATGTCGTGGAAGCTGTCGAGGCCTATCTGGCCAACCAAGAATCCTCTGGAGAATTGAGGGTCCCCGATGGCGTGCGTTACCAATTTGCCGGCAATTACCAAGCTGCCTTGGAGTTCAATAAGACTTTGCTCGTCATGCTGCCCATCTCTCTTCTCTCAATCTTCATGTTACTCTATCTCAATAACAGATCGGTTGTCTCAACGGGTATTGTTTTTATGGGCGTTGTCGTGGCCTGGTCTGGCGGCTTTCTGCTTCTTTGGCTCTATGGGCAACCTGGATTCCTCGATGTGAATCTATTCGGTCACAATTTACGCGATCTCTTTCAAGTGCATCCTATCAATCTATCAATCGCTGTTTGGGTGGGTTTCTTAGCGCTCTTCGGCATTGCCACCGATGACGGTGTGGTCATCTCCACTTATCTACGCCAGAAATTCGAGGAACTCAAACCTAACACGATCACTGAGATTCGTCGAGCCACACTCGAAGCTGGTCTGCGCCGGGTTCGTCCTTGCCTGATGACCACTGCCACCACGATGTTAGCGCTCTTGCCCGTCCTCACCTCCACCGGCCGCGGATCCGATATCATGGCTCCCATGGCCGTTCCTATCTTCGGTGGTATGGCCATCGAACTCATGACCATGTTTGTTGTCCCCGTCCTCTTCTGCCTTTCAAAAGAGATTCTTTCAAAACGCCAACGGGCAAGATTAATCTAATCCAGATTATACCAACCAATCCATGGAGCAACTCGCTCTAACGCGCATTACTCTTGCCGCTGTAGCATTCGCCTCCTGATCCAAGACAGAACCCGAGCCTTCCCACCATCGTCCTGGCCACGAACTTGCCCGTGCCCTGCCCAAATACTCACTGCATACACTCCCCGGACCTCACCTGCATGGACACGCCCCACTTGAGAGAAACCCATGAAACAAGACGATGCCAACCAAAGGATGCGTCGCCTGATAAAAAAGATTACGGATTCAAGTCTAAGTGAACAAGTGTCTGACAGGAACACCGCCATCAGTGATCGGAATGGGCCGGTCCCCGTCTGAAAGTTCTTTGTGAGGATCGATTCCCAAAGCTTGATGGGTCGTGGCGTGGAAGTCCGGAATCGATACCGGATGAGAGACAGGCTTCTTAGAAAGTTCGTCCGTTTC
>JAACDM010000135.1 GCA_009936795.1 Verrucomicrobiaceae bacterium
CTAGACTTTAGAACGTTCGCCAAGGATCTCTTCGCTCCGATACAAGAGCAAGACACGTTCACTGCAGCGTTCAAGGCGCCTGAGAACATTGCTCCGATTGTCGTGCCTGAAATGGAGCAGATCACCGTGGCATCTCAGGTCACGATTTATCAAACGCTTGCTGGCTCTATCCATATCACTGGCGTCGTGCCAATCTGGCGAATTTCCGAAGAAATTGAAAAATACTGTCAGTCAATCTTCCCGGGTTCGGAACTAGTGAACGAGATTCGCGTGTTTGCTAAGGCAACCACTCCTCAGTGGCTCGATTCTCTCAAGTTGCTGGCTTCGCTTGAAAGGGCGGCAAGTGTGAAAAACGCGTCGATTGCTCTTCCGGATAGCATTATCGAAATGACTGGGTCCGTGCCGACGAAGCAGCTCAAGTCAGAGATTCTTGCCGCGCTTGAAGCTGGCGTCCCCGGGGACGAGATTCCCGTAGCCGCTCGGCTCGGTATCCGCACCATTGCTCCTGAGCTTGATATGTGGATGGCAGACAAGAACACGTTGTTGGTGCAGGGCGCGCTCGATGAGAAATCGAAAGCAGCTCTTGTGGCAAAGATCAACGCTCACCTGGGTGACCGCCGGATGGTGGAGACGATTTCCACAGAGGTAGAAACGGTGACTCCGGATTGGATTGGTGCAGTGGAAATGATGATTCCATACTTCCTGACGAACGTCTCGCCTGAGCAATTCAAGGTGAAGGATAGAAATGTTCTGCTGCGTGGAGTGACTGGCACCAAGCAGATTGCTGACGCTTTCGGCAGCTTCCTCCTGAAAGGCTTTCCCACCTCTACCTACATCGTGACGAACGAACTTGAATGGAAGGAAGGCCTCAGCCTGGGTTATTCCGAGATCGCCCTCTCTGCCGGCGACCTTCCGACAGAGGGCAACCCCCTCTTCGATGCGCTTTCAGATAGCACCATCTATTTTCGTTCTGGCAGCACGGGCCTTGGAAGTGGAGGCAAGCGAAAGCTTCGCAGGTTGGCAAGCTTGATTCAGAGAGACGGTGCGGCCAAGATCGAGATCGTAGGTCACTGCGATCCCTCTGGCGCTGCCGAGTTGAACGCTGCTTTGGCCAAGCGTCGCTGCAGTGCTGCTTGCGACTATTTGGTCGGTGAGGGAGTGCCTGAGGAAGACTTCTTGGTGAAGCCTGTTTCCGGGAAAGCTGGAGGTCCCTCTTCCTTACAGCGTCGGGTAGATTTCCGCATTTCATGGGCCCTTCTGAGCAAGGCCTCTGACCCTGTAATGGAAGTCCCTCAAGCGAACCCGACCATGAAGTCAATCGCTTTACACGGTGACGAAGGCAAGCGCATCGTTCATGTGAAAGCCTATGCTGGAGCTACCTTGTATACTTTACTAAAGCCAAATACACAGTTTGTCTTGAGCACCGCAAACAGCTCGCGTCCTACCTCCGTTCCTTCGACAAGTTGTCCCCGCAGCTTCACGTACGCGGCTTAGCAGACCCACAAGGCGATGCCGCCTTCAACCTCGCCCTTAGTCGCAAGCGTTGCAACGCAGTCGTCGACTACTTGAAGAAGAAGGGTGTATCACCCGAAGTGATCACGATGGAAGAGAATGGGGCGACCAACGTTATATTATGGATGACTCGGCTGCACTGCGCGAGTCTCGCCGCGTGGACTTCACACTCGTAGCAGCCCTTGCCCAAAGCGCCTAGCTCTCAGCCCCTGATTTTCTGCTCGGAGTAATGGTGAGGGTCGGTAGCGACTTAAGCATTGTAGGCGCAAAGGTAGTCACCCTTGCTCCTATTCGTATGTCGTAATCCAGCCCCGTTTGACAATCTCCAAAATCTCGACCTGAGATTTCCCTATTTCGCTGGCATCTTCTGGATAGGCCAATCGAAGAGTGACTGCAGTGCCTGTATCAGGGGCGTTCAATCGGATGCTCGTTTCCCTGAGAAACTGGCTCGTCATTTCACTATCCACACGCGTGTATCCATAGAGATCTAAATCTGGATTCGCAGGATGGCGAAGTCGCCAACTCATCCATTCGCGGGGATTGCTGAAGCCGTAGTTATGGTAGTCTGATGGAAGGACCACCGCATGAAAGACCTGCGGCTCTGTCGGACGCGTCTCCGTGAAAACGTCCCAGCTCATTTTCTGATAGCCCACCAGATTCTCCCAATCGAGGAGGTAGGTGTTCTCATCGCTACGCTCGATGACCAAACGTCGTTTCTCGAGAGTAGGATCCAAGGTGACATCCACTGTGAAGTAGGCAGTGTCCATGTAGGGGGCCGGCGCTTTTACTGTGTCACGAGTGAAGCCAGTGTAGATCTGGGGACCATTCTCTAGCTCATAAGCTTCCATGATCGGTTGAACGTGCATGGCTGCCCGTACATAGGAAAGTCGTTCTGTGATCGTCTTTGCCGAAAAGTAGCGGGTCAATAACTCGTCGATGCTATGGATTGCAGCAGGCTCGTAAAGCCCCAGTGAGTTGCTGGGAACCTCCGTGCTCCCCGATGTCTCGCTATGCTTTACACCTTTCTTTACGGTGGAGATTCCCCACGCGAACGCTCCTGTGACCGCCACGATTCCTATCCATTTCCAAGCGCGTCTTCGAACGCGCAGCTGTTCGGAAATGATCGTCTTGCCGACAATGGGTACGGAACGCAGCCCTTCTTTGATCGCTTCAGATTCATCGAATTCTTTGAAGCTAGGGGTGTCCACCTGGCTCTTTCCCCAGACTTTTGAATGCTCTAAAGACGTGTTCTCCGCACCTTCCTCGGCTAGCAATTCGTCGGGGAAATAGCGCGGCTCTTCGATGTGATCTTCGGGCAAGAACTGCACGCGCCGAACTCTTGGTGGCGATGGCGTCTCAAGGAAATCGACGAGGCCGCTCGGCGCCTCGTCCTGAGGTTCAGGGATCTCAATGCCCGGGGCCAGTTTTTCTAGATCAATACGAGCGACCTTCTCGTCTTCCTGCTCTGAAGCACGCGCCGCCCCTGTAGCACGTGGAACCATGCCGAAGTATTCCATTCGAGTTTCTCTGGGGTCCAAGAGACCGCTTCCCTCTATATTAAGCTCCGTATCCTCATCGATCTTGACTAGCGCTGAGGCCCGTCTGGAAACTGGTTTCGAAGCTTGAGCTGGCTTTAGAATGGGCTCTTCCTCAGGCTTGGTCGAATGTTTATCCTGGTCGGGTTTCACTGTCGGAGTGGTGGGCGAGGGCACGTCTTTAGCCGCAAGAGAAGGGGCCTTTGGAGGCGCACTTTTAGCTACCGGCACCTTCGCGGAATGGTTCTTGCGCTTAGCTTTCTTCGGCTTTCTACGCTTATTCGACCGTTTGCTCATTTGCTTCAGCCACCAGAGCAGAGCCTACCCCTGAATGCCAGCGAGAGACCAGCCCTCTTTCGCCAAATGTCGGGACGACCACGTCATCAAGAATCCCCCAATCACTCTGAATGAGTGGATCACTGATGAGCCGAATGAGTGGATCACTAATGAGCTAAAATGTCCCTCGATGTCGAAGTAAAAGGATCAGTGGCACTAAGACAAGCCCCTGCACTACCTTCCGAAATCCAATGCCTATGTGATGAAACCGATGCGCTATTCGATCTCAAGAGAACGTGTGGTCGTCGTCGAAGCAGAAGAACCTTCATCCTCAGCAAGAGGAGGAGACGCCGTCTTGATTTCTCTTGGAGCGCGAACCTCGGGCATCCAATCTGCGGTCGAACGGGCTTCCCGTTTCTCATCTTCCGAGAGAAAGCCCGGGAAGATGTAAACCATGGTTCCTTCCTTACCGATGTGCATTTCAGCCGAGCCGCTCTCCGTCATCTCTTTGAGAAAGGCCCGGCAATCCTCCAAAGAGAAACGTGTCTCAGCCACCAATTCGACATCCGTCACCCGACCGTGTTTCCGCTTCGCCGTTGTGATCATCCGCTGATCGCGCCTCTTCTTGTGATCTCGCTTTAACCGCTTATCCGCCCGGAACCAGCTGACGCCTCCCGCAATGGCAGACCCAATCCCAATAGTAGCAAGGCCCTGCCAGAGGGAACTAGCGTCCGGGTTGTTCGCAATGAGTGCACAAGCAGAACCACCGATGGAACCCATCACCGTGATTGATCTCGCCACAAACTTCGACAGGGACTCCATAGGTCTTTAACATCAAGCATCCCCAGAAGGGGTCAAGCCCTACGCTACTGATCAGCAGAACCCATTGGTATGGCAGCGATCGACTCACAGTTCATCAAGAGGGAAGGAGCACCTCTCAATCTAGGGCTAATCCATTAATTCGCTTAGAGCACTAACTCATTGACTGTCAGTTCACGATGGTGATATATAGCGCTTGCAGATC
>JAACDM010000136.1 GCA_009936795.1 Verrucomicrobiaceae bacterium
ACGTGCTAAAAGTTTCACTCAGCGCCGCGAAGATGCGTCTCTACCGGTCACTAGATCGCTTCAAGGAAAGCTACGTTAAACTTGATCACCAATCCGCAGCCTAGCAATGATCTCAGACGACGAGCTCAGACAAAAAGAAGCCGAGGTAGAAGCCCTCTTCGGTGGTGGTTCGCCGTGGGCTGAAGAGGCACCGCCGGAAGGGGCCGAAAAGCGTATCGCAAATATCATGAATCGGGTAAAGCTGGAGTCCCTCGCCAAAGACTCCGCCTCTTTCATCTTCAAGAGCTTCGGCATCACCCTCAGCGGCATCGCTCAAGCGCTGTTCAAAGCTCTCCCAGGTTCCCCCGCCCAAGGTTCAGATGAAGCCTCGCAAGACCACTCACCCGAAGACTAGCTAACATTATGACCTTCCTCGTCGCGCAAGAATCTCCTCCCGCTGCAAACGAGACGCCGGCTGTGCCTTCCTTAAATATACTGGAGAGCACGAAGCAGTCGCTCACAGAATTATTAGTTTCCATACAGAATTTCATTCCTGGATTTATTGGTGGGCTAACAATCTTCATCGTTGGGCTCATTGTTGCCCTGATTGTGAGGCGAATCCTGGTACCACTCTTAGACAAGATCGGCCTCGAGAAAGTCAGTGAACGGACAGGCATGCAAGAGATGCTTCACGGCATTGGCTTGAATACACCTCTCCCCAAACTTGTAGCGAAGGTCGTCTATTTCGTCCTGATTCTCATGTTCCTCATGAGTGCTACACAAGTCGTGCCGGGACTGGACAGCATTGCCCAAGTACTAAAAGACATCGTGACCTACTTTCCACGAGCGGCCTCTGCCATCCTTTACGGATTGGTTGGCCTCCTAGTAGCTCATCTTATTCATGGATCGCTCCTCACCAGCGCAGAAAGTGTGTGCCTGGAATACGCACGTACTCTAGCACATGTCGTCTCTGGGTTCTTGGTTGTTGTCATCCTGACGCTCGCCTTCGGGCAAATGGACATCGAGACTGAGCCTCTCTCCAAGACAATTCAAATATTGCTTGGAAGTATTGCTCTCGCTCTTGCACTAGCCATTGGACTTGGGATGACGGGCATTGCCGAGAACATCGCCTCGGGCGTCTATCCAAGGGACTTCTTTCCTGTGGGCACTGAAGTAAAAGTCGATGACGATGCTCTCCGTCGGGTCACGGCAGTTGGGGCAACCTCGACTCGGCTAGAAGACCCTCATGGCAATTTCATGATCGTTCCGAACACGGACATGATTGGAAAGACCATCCAAGGGCGTCGTCCGAAAAAGAACGCTGCCCGTAGGACAGTCACCGTAAAAAAGAAAGCATAGCATACACAATGGCCAATGTTCCTCTAGGTTCCGTAGATCAGTATAGTCCTGGCACGCTCACACGCGTCGAGATCGGGCTTCACCCGCTCGCCATCGCTGTGACGAAGGAAGGTATGATTCACATTATCGACGATCTCTGCACCCACGCGAATGCTAGACTTTCGGACGGCTGGCTGGAGGAAGGCTGTGTCGCCTGTCCGTGGCATGGCGCCCAATTTGACCTCAACACGGGCCAAGCACTCTCACTTCCAGCCACAGGCAAAGTAAACACCTATCCCGTCACGATCTGCGAGGGACAGCTTTATACCAAAATCGATTCTGACACTACTTCGACGCCTTGATACAGTATAGGTGCTCCGTCGCTCTCAGGTAAATGGTGTCTCCAATGACAACGGGACTTGCGTCCACGCCCTCACCGATGTCATTGGTCGAGACAACTTCGAATTTGTCGGCATCTTTGATCACTACAACCTTACCGCTTCGCCCCGTGACATAAACATGTCCATTGGCGATGACAGGTGAAGCATACACTTTCCTAAGACCAGGCATACGCTTTCTCATGTAGTGTGCCTTCCCCGTGTGAATGTCGTGGCAGGACAGAATAGCGTCTTTGCCAGAATGGAAGTAAACGCGATTGCCAGACACCGCGGGCGAAGCAATATCGGGACAATTCTTTTCATGCGTCCAAAGCTCATGTTTACTGCCAGACAGATCACCAGAAGCTCCCTCTAGCTTGTAGGCGCCAAAGAAATTCCCACGAAAACCACTGCAAATAAGGGCTAAACCTTGCGTCACAATGGGTGTGGCCACAGGACGCTGAGTAGGACCGTCAGCACGCCAGACTTCCTTGCCGGTCTTCACATCATAGGCACGAGCAGTTGGATGTCCGTTAAGAATCACCAAATCCTGATTGCCAACCTTGGTAACCAACGGCGTCGACCACGAAGACATCGTGTCAGGACGATCAGTCTTCCAAAGCGTCTTGCCAGTCCTCGCATCTAGTGCTGTGACAAAAGAATCCCCTTCATGATCCCAGGGAATAATCAGGCAATTCTGAAAGAGCGCTGGGCTAGAACCATCTCCAAACCCTCCTCTGGTCGTCATCTTACCAAGATCCTGTCGAGACCAAACAAGCTCGCCATCTTTCGTTAGGCAATACGTGCCCCGAGACCCGAAGTGAGCCCAAACATGTTTACCATCCGTAACCGGCGAGGCTGAAGCGTAAAAATGATCTCGATGATGTCCAGAGTGTGGCACCATCTCAGCCACCGTCTTCTTCCAACGCACCTTGCCTGAAGAGCGATCCACACAGATCACCACAAACTGATGCAACGCTTCGGGAGCATCCCGCCCGTCGCCTTTCTTTGCCGACGCTCCATCTGGCGTCTTCCCCGTATCGATCGAAGTCACCACATACAGGTCATTACCTGCCACGACAGGCGTCCCCGAACCACGTCCAGGAATGGGCAATTTCCAGGCAACATTCTCAGTCTCCCCCCAAGAAATCGGCGGCTCGGCATCCGCAGCCGCTGAACCAGATAACGATGGACCACGCCATTGCAGCCAATCGGCAAGCGCAGCGGAAGTGGTCAGACTAAAAAGGATCCCTACGGTCATAAGTTTCATGTCAATAATCCGCCACAGATTACCGCAGCCCGCCACCACAATATCAACTTATCAATACGGCCCTCAAATACAGGTAGATCTATGCCGCATATGCTATATGCCGACTATTGAAATAGTTCATGATCCGCTCTGGATGCTGCGCATGAACGA
>JAACDM010000137.1 GCA_009936795.1 Verrucomicrobiaceae bacterium
CAGAGGTAGCGCAGCGTGAAAGGAACCTCACCTCCCGAGGCTAGCTGAAAGACCGGTGCTCCCGGCGGCCAGGTTGTGAGGTGGCCGGCTGCGTCTTCCGCCTCGATGTAGTATTCGACCAAATCGCGGTCGCCCTGTGGTGGTATCACCGCGACCAGATCCATGGCCGAAACCGGCGTCATGGCGATCGACTGAAACACTGTCTCGGCATCTTTCTTCCAGCGCAGGTAAACCGGTCGCTCTCCGTTCGACACCCGAGCGCGGATGCTGACTGTCTCGATGGGTGTTGGCATCACCGGATAGTGCCCTGCGGAAAAAATGACGGCTACGGCATTTGTATCCGTATGGTTGGCGGTTCCGGGCGTTCCTTCGGATGCTACGCTGTCCACCATCCAGGCTTCCGGAAGCGCGTTGTCCATAGTCGGCGACCTTAACTCGAGCGAAGCGCCTTCCCCGTCCGCCGCTCGCGGCCACCGCCCGCGATCCCGGTAAAAGACCGCGTCTACCACGTTCCCCAGCGCGTCGCGCAGGTTCAGGTTTTCGCCCCGGTTGGAAAGCCGGCGCGAGCCAAAGGGCCCCAGCGAATCATCCAAGGCATACTTTGCGTTCACCGAGTCTGGATCGTGCGCCACCACCAAGTAGCCTCCCGCGGCGAGGGTCCCGCCCTCCGGGAACTGGTAGCGTATGCCGCCGTCAATACTCCACCCACTCAAATCGACCTCTTCGGGGCCCGCATTATACAGTTCAATGAATTCTTCCGCGTCATTATCGCCCGTAGGATGATACATGATTTCGTTAATGACCACGGCGGAGGTTGTCGGCGGCCCGTTTGATTGGCCCGGTGTGCCGTTGGCGGGATAGTAGCTCCAAGATGGTGAGCCGTCCGGATAACGGCCTCGCGTCACATCGGCCTGCTGGGCGCCGAACGCGACCCTACTTTCCACCGTGAGTCCGTCGGAACGGGTCAGGAAAACTTCCTCGCCTTCGGCCGATATTCCGAAATTGAGCGAATCAAAAAACACCGCTTCGCCGGGTTGAAGGACCGTGTCTGGAGGGATGATCCATTCCGTCAGCGTTGCTGCGTCGTCCGTCAAATACCATCCAGAAATGTCCCGCTCCGTGTCGCCGCGATTGTAGAGCTCAATCCAGTCCGCTGTTCCCACTAGCGAAGACGCCAGAAACTCGTTGATCACGACTGATCCCTCCGCCACGCCGTTTTTGCGCCCGGGAGTCCCGCCCCGTTCCACGCTTTCAGCCCAGTGAGATCCAATGTTGTTGTCGGTGTTTATGTCAATCAACTCCAGGGACGATCCGGAACCATCTGCTGTCAGCGGCCAGCCGTCCGCGTTCCGGTATTCCACCGTGTCCACGTCGCCGCGGTTTCCATCGACTAGGCGAACCACCGCATACTCGTCGCTCAAGTCGCCTGACCAGGGGCCTAGGACGCCCGAAAGACCGTAAGCGGCCTCGATCGAACTTGGGTTCGCCGCCACCACCAGAAACGAACCAGGCAAGATCGTCGTCCCAACCGGGAAGTCGAACAAGGTTTCATCCACCAACTGCCAATCTGTAAGATCGACTGCAGAGTCACCTCGATTGTATAATTCTAGATACTCTAGGGCGATGGCATCGTTGTCGGGACGATACATGATTTCATTGATGATCACCGAAGATTCCTCTGGCGGGTTCGCTACATTTAGCGAGTTGAAGGGCAAGTCATCCGCTGCGTCCACCTGGCCGTCTCCGTCGCTATCGTATCCGGTCGCCACATCTTCGAACGCACCCGCGGTGGGTGTGGTGGAGCGGGCGACTCCATGGTAATCGACCGTAGAGGCGAGACGGGACGTGCCCGCGTTTAGGGCGGGCGAGCCGAGTTGTAGTAAGACGTTTTCGGTATTCAAATCCACGAATTGGGGATCCGCATTGGTATTACCTTCGCCGGGCCAAACTTCGGCACCACCGACCAGCGAATATCTCACATCCAGAAACGATAGGAGATCCTGCCGGATGCTTTCATCGCAATTCCAAATGATCCCGTTCACCCAGTGCCCCCGCGCCCCGCCCATGCCAATTTCTTTTTCGTAGGCGCTGACGCCGACCGTGCAGCTTACGACGCTGTTGTTCGCCATCACTGGGGCTGAACGATCCTTCACCGAGATTCCGATCGCGCAATGTAGCACCACGTTGTTCTCGACACGGGCATTGGAACCTTCACCCAACGAGATCCCTTTATCCGCGCAGCGCCGGATCAGGTTCCCTGAAATACGCGCAGCGCTACTGCCAAGGTCGATTCCGTCTCCGGAACAATATTCAATAATGTTCTGTGCAATGTTAGCGGGCTTCAATCCTTCCCCGCTGTATTCCAAGTCCACGTCGATCGCATCGGCGCCGTTGCGAATGTGATAAAAGCGGTTGCGTGTAATATCTGCGTCGCACCGCACGGCGTTGACTCCTTCTCCACAGTTCCTAAAGAAGGAATCCGCTAGCGTGAGTCTTCCGTCATGGCAGCGAATCACCGTGTCCGCGATCTTTTCAAATACGCAATTTGAAAACTCCAAATCAACTTCCCAGGCTTCTAAGGCAACCTCGTTTGAAACGTAATCGAAATGGCAGAACTCGAAAACACTCCTGCTTGAAAGAGTGTTCCAAACCCGGGCTCCAGAAAATTCAATCCCCGGCCAGCCGCTCGATCCAGCTGCGCGAGTGAAAAGGATGGGTTCGTTGGCTGTGCCATTGGCGAGCAGTGATCCCTCAACCAAAATCGCAGCATCCTCGCCCAACATTACGGTCACCCCGGCATCGACAACGAGGGTTACGCCCGGCCGGATAATGACCTTCTCAGTTAAGGAAACAGGGCTGTCTGAGAGGGTCCATTGCGCGTCCGACGTAATTTCAGTTGCGGACGAATGCCCGAACGCAAGCATAAGGCAGAGAGCCTGTATTCCAGGCAGTTGATAGAGGGCTGATCTCGTTCTCATCGCGTTCCCTTTGGATCTATGGCCCCGCCACAGATGGAGTGCTATTGAGGCGCTTAAGCATTTCAGGCATTGTGTAGGGGCTTCCTAACCCGCTCCATGGATTTAGCATAATGTTGGAATGGCGTGTATGCCTTGTCGAACATTGCTGAGGATGATGGGGCGCTGAAGAAAAAAAAGTTACAACTAAAAATCGAGCTGCGGTAAGAGAAAGCAAATCAAATTTTGGGGCAGTGTATCCTAAAAGTGTTGAACCCCCTCCAATCCCTAGCAATGCGGCGAATCTGACACCATGGACGAAAAGCAATGTCCTAGCAGTCATTCATGGGTTGCCCCCTCCAATTCCTATCAATGCGGCGAATCTGACCCCATGGACGAAAAGCAATGTCCTAGCAGTTCGGTTAATCCAAGCTCCCTCAGTAACTCCGATGGGATCGCGCCGTGCGGCCAAACCGTGTCCGCGTCATGCTTGCGCTGCGTGACCGGATACGCTTCGGCGAAGACCTCGAAGGCGTCCCCCTTGGTCTTGTTCTCACCGAGAGCGGAAATTCGGCCTTCGAGTTCCCCGAACGTGGAAAGGCCAGAATACAGGCCGGATTCAAAGAATTCACGGGCTGTTGGGTGGAGCGGTGCAGTTGCGTTCACTGAGTGCTTCGGGTCGATTTCATTCTCATTCCTACTGTAGAGTGGCGGGATCGATTCCTAACACTCCTTGATGAGGAGAGGGCGAACTCTAAACGCCTTAAAACGGTAATGATGCCGGTGCCGTTTTCATGACTTTCTCTATAATATCGGCATCCCCTCAACTTGATAACGAAGCTGGCACTCGTCGATGGCTCCGAGCGCCCCATCGC
>JAACDM010000718.1 GCA_009936795.1 Verrucomicrobiaceae bacterium
AGGTTCTTTAACTTTTGTCGCGTAAAGCTTGCGCGCAATTTCACCAGAGCGATGACCGGGCAGAGCATGGCCATGGTGAAGCTAATCAGCGTCGGCAGTTCGTAATTCGTTCGAAACGCCTCGCCACGACGGCTGACAAACGTGATCCAGGCAACCAACAACAAGGCCGTGAGACAACCAGCCACGAGCCACGCCCGCCAAAGATTGAAGATCCTCGAGAATGGCACGGGCGGATCACCCGCGTGGGCATCAGGATCCACCGCGGGCGGTCGCCGAAAGATCTTCGCCATGACGAGGACGAGAAAGACCATGACCAGGATCGTCGCCAAAGGCGTGATCCAGAACTTCAGACTCAGCAGGTCTGCGTTGTTGAAGTAGCGCAGTAACGTTGGCCAGACGGAATTGAAGCGTTCTGTAAGGGCGTCTAAATCCATTAACTTAGAATGACTTGGGTCTCTTCATTCTCCCAGCCACGCTCTCGACGCAAGCCATAAGCGAGCACGTAGAGGACTTGCCGTCGGGGCAAGTCCAGGGATTGATAGATGCGTGGGAGCTTCTCCGCGGGGTTGTTGCGCAGAAACTGTGCAGATTCCTCGGTAAACTCAGAGAATAAAGGTACATGGTTTGGTGTGTAGCCCGCCAAGCGGCGCGTCTGGGAGAGAAAGGTCTCCACCAGGGGATCGATGCGCTGCGAGATGGCCTGACACGTCGCATGGGACGCCTCTGCGCCACAGAAATTCGGCAAATGACGTATTTCTTCTAAAAGAATCAGGTGATCACTAATGCCCTGCTCCAAGACTTCGCGGTAGAGGGCTCGATGCAGGGTGCGAGCGGCCTCTTCATCACTACGTGATTTACTGAGGCGGTCACCCAATGCCGGATCATACACATACCCAGTTTCCTCAGCCACCTGCAAGAGTTGCCGCCATTGTCCTGCCGGGCAGGCCGATTGCCGTTCATAAAAGCGAGCTAACATCCACCCTACGAGGGCCAGGGCTTCCCCCGGATTATCCGAGTCGGTCAATTCAACGTGGATCTGATTCACGGCTTGGCGAAGTTCAGCGAGATAATCTAAATACCTACGTGGCGGCTCAGCGGCCGAGGCGAGCCATTGCGCATTCTGATAGAACGGGGTCGCCACGACTGGTGGAGGTGTGACCGGTGCTGGCGCAGGTTGGCGCAGCTCCTTTCGAAGGCTATCGGCCAACTCAGACGTATCGAAAGCTGGCTTAGGCAACTTGGCAGGAAGTTCCCGCAAACTTTCATCCACGCTTTCGAGCTGCAAGCGCTGACGCTTCAACTCGTCCACTTGACCAGAAAGTCGCTGCGTGAGTGCTCGTCCTAACATGAATAGTGCGACAGGTGTAAGCAACAACAAGCTCATCATGAGCAGCGGTACCCACGAGAGCGTCCTATCTCTATCAATCTGTCCCTGAAGATGCTCGAGCCGACTCAAGATATCCACATCACTCTGTGCAATTCCCAAGTTCAACCCCTCCTCAAGCTTGTTCATGCGCGCCATCACGGCCTCGTTAGGATCCACTACCACCTCGTTCGGAGCGGCGACCTCTGCTACGGGCGTTTCTTCGGGCTCGGCTGGCTCCTGGGCAGATAGCGCAGCTAACGTGCCCCACAGAAGGGCCAAGCTGATCAATCCGCGCCATCGATTACTCACCATGCACCGTTAGCTTAGCCTACTCGTCCGCGAGTGCAATCAGATCAACTCAGGGCAACAAATCACTTTCAACGAGGTAGGCGCCGAACAACTGAGCCTTCGCGAGGGCTCCCTCGGCATTTACATGCCTCCCATCTGCCCAAAGAGCTTTCTCTTGGGACATTCGAGCCGCAAAATCGTAGCAAGGCCAGCCTCGCTCCTTCGCCAGAGCAAGAACAACCGCATTCATCTCACGGAAGCCACGTTGATAGAAATCAAATCCGGCATAGTCATTCTCGAAATCTGGACACCAAGCCCAAGTGGTTAGGAGCATAGAAGCTCCATGTTCCTCACATATAGCGGAAATATTCCTTAAGTTGTTTCGGAAATGAATCGGCGGATGCTCATCTAGCAACTTCTCAAAGGCCAGTTCCGGATCCTCGTAGTCACTGTATGGACCGATAAGATCCGGGGAATCAACGAACGGCTCTAAACCCACGTGAGTCCCTTTCTTCAGACGCATCATAATTCGATAAAGCGTCACGTTTTCTTCTGCCCAAGAAAGCGCTTCCCATTGCCAAGCCTGCCGACGCCCTCGATTATCCGAATGGTAGGCACCTGGCCTCACAAAGCGACTGTGCACATCATTGGCCCCGTGGTGTACAATGACAAGATCTGGTTCCATGGTGATTCCGCGAAAACAAAGATTCACCAACGACTCCCAAGAATTGTAGCCCGGCACTCCACCATTGATAACCTCGATAGTTGATTGCTGGTATTCTTCTCGCAGCAATCGTTGAAGCTGCACAGGAAACGTGTGGTCGTTGTCAGCTACGGCTTCGGTGTATGTCGTAGATCCACCTAAGATAAGAATACGAAAGACACCTTCTGGCTTGTCCAAGGACGTCTCAGGACCACGCCACCCCAGCGCATTGTGACTCTTCGCACCCCGCTCGAAGTGCGGGGTGTTCACGTAGGCCAAATAGGGATGCGGCGTCACACGACGCTCATGCTCTGGCAGATTCTCATACACCGAGAATTGTCGACGACGCTCAGGGGATGCCACCTTGTGCACATACAGACGAGCAAGCCCTTCCAAACACAGCGCGCTCGCCAAGAAGAGCCCAAGTTTCCCCAGCCGTGTGGCTAGTCGCGTCATCGCGAATCCGGTTCTGAATCGATCGTTAGGACAAAGAGCTGCCGACTCTTCCCATCCTCAGCAATAGCAGGCACAAGAATCTGATTGTTAGAGCGATTCCAGCATGGAGATGGATCCTGTCGCAAGTCCCCTGAGGCTAGGTTCCCAATGTTGACCCCCGGTGATCTCACTGACGCTCCATCCGATCGCCGATAGACGACATAGTAAGTGCTCTTTGCCTTCCGATTCTTAAAGCCGTTGACGAACCACTCGCCATCAGGCGAAAGAGCCACATCTCCTTCAGGATTAGGAAAGATATCTGGATTCCCGAGCTGGCCCACCATCTCTTGCCGATCGATATCATAAATCGCCTGCTTGTCGTCGATGCGGCCTATCATCCGATGCCCGGCATCCCACTCCGGATGCCCGCCAATGTGGTCCTTGATCGCTATTAATTCGCTGCCATCAGGACGCATAACAAAGCCTTGGTTTACCTTGGGCCCCTCATGGCCGTCCCAACCTCCGCGAGCAAAGAAGAAGACCCTGTCATTCTCACGATTTGCCAAGGTATGGTTGATAAAGAGAGCAGGCACGTTGGTGTATTTTTCCGTAGCCCGCAGCACTTCTGCAAGTCGATGGAACGACACCAACAACGTCTTCTTGCCATTCTCGATACCGATCTTAAAGACACCGTCGTTCTTGGGGTGCGCCACCCCTTCAGTCGTATCCGTCGCGCCCGCATACCCTGTCACTTTCCTTAATCGAGCCATCCTCGCATAGTTGATCGCATAGAAATGCCCACCTTTCTGAGCCACTCCGCTATTGGCGACCGCCGTCCCCTCAACACGATACTCCCGAATGCGCTCCCTTTTAACGATGTCATAGAGCACCGTGAACACCCTCCCTGTTTCGCGATCCCTGTCATTGAAGAAGAACTGCGTATCGGACGCATGCGGGTTCCAGTAAAACATTGTGCCTTGTTGTGGGTTCCATGCGCGAGTCTCGTCCACCAAGGTGATCGCATCGCCCTTCTGTGTATCGATCAGAATAATCTCAGCGGGATCGTTCGCACCCGGCAGGTGATCGAGCATCGTGGTTCGCATGGCGAGGATATAGCGCCCATCACCACTCCAGGGCACATTACCCACGTGTCCCATGTAGCCAAAGAAATGCGTGGCGGGCCCTGTAGTAAGTTGACGAACCTTAATCTCGAACGGCTTGCTAGAAGCGGTCACGGCCAGCATCAAGGTGAGGCAGATAATTGATTTCATAGCTTCAGGAGAGCCTAAACTCACAAGTAGCGTGTAAGATTTCTCAGCCGCCGTGTCTATCTCTTCGTAGATGAACTCAACTCCATTCTCTCGACAGCTTAAGAGAAGCTACATACTCGTCGCTCTTTTTACCATGAGCCTTCTATCTGCTAAGGCTGATTTTCCGAAACCCGGCTCCTGGAAGCCCCTGTTTCCAAAACCAACGCCCAATGATGTCAATACAGTGGCTTTCGGGAATGGCACCTGGGTGGCTGCGGGCGACTTTGGGTATCTCGCCACCTCCACCGATGGACTGACCTGGACGCAACGGGACTCTTTTACCCTCGAATATTGGCCTCTTGGCGCTGGAACCGGGGAAGAGCTCACTTCGGCAGCCCATGGGAACGGACGGACGCTTGTGCACGTCAACCGACGGCATCGAATGGACCCACCAACTTACCGACGAGCCTACATTCTGGGAGAACGTCGTCCATCACGGCGGCATTTGGATGGTCACTGGAGACTCTACCTAAGTGCTCATTTCTGTCGGCGGGCAGGCCCGGCGACCTCAAAGGGTTGGAGATAGTGACTGGATCTGGGCGTCCACTTGGGGGAATGGTCAATGGGCCGTCGCGGACGCTGTTGGACGAGTGTTTGCCCCTGTAGACACGAGCGAATGGACGCTCGAAGCCACGATACCGACAAACTCTATCATTGATGACATTCACTAAGCAGACGAACGATGGGGCGCAGTGAGTGGCCTCGGCGAAGTCTTCACTTTCACAGATCTTTCAAGCTGGGAGAAAGCGTGGACCGCACCCAAGCAAGTCGTGTTCGAAGAAGATCCAACCGAGTCGATTCAAATCTATGCGGTAGATCACGCCGAGGGACGGTGGGGCATTGCGGGTGGCGTGGACACGTTCGTAGATATAGGATTCGCAGCCATGTCAACCGATGGCTTAAATTAGTAATCCGCTCAACTAGCAGGCGACGACCTGTTTATGTTAGACATCGCTCATACCAATGGCTGTTGGATAGCTGCGAGTGGTGGCCTTGGAGGCCTGCCCTACTCTGACAATGGCCTAGATTGGAAAGCACATCCTCAGTTTAGCGGCTAGCAAGCACCCTACCTTTGCGATCTCGAATTACACGACGGGCTGTTTATCGCCAGTGGTCAGGATAGGATTATTTTGCAATCTTCTGACGGAAACAACTGGCAGGCCCTCTCTCATCCAAATACTGGCACTACCAATGGGCTGCTTGAAGCCATTCACTACAGCAACGAAACTTGGGCAGCCGTTGGAACTGCTGGCACGATCATCTATTCCGAAGACGGTGTCACTTGAAACAAGGCAACGATCGGTGGCGAAGAGATCCTGAAGACGATTCACTTCGCCCACGGAATCTGGGTAGCGGCAGGAGACGGTGTCAGCCTCTATTGGTCCAACAATCCGAAGGATTAGCCCCTTGGCTTTCTCCCAATCGAAACGGAGATCATCCCCTCTTCTTTAGACACGTTACCGTGATCGATTCGCGATGGGTTCTTACCGGCTTTCCAGCAGGTCGCATCTACACATCAGCAGACGGCAAGACGTGGGAGCGTGAACCGCCCATTGCCTATTCCGTGCGCGGTGGCATTGAGCATCTCGAACGTTACGGAAG
>JAACDM010000719.1 GCA_009936795.1 Verrucomicrobiaceae bacterium
CGTAAAGCTTCTCACTTCGAATCGTTTCTAAACCTCTGGGCTATAAGCACTTGGGTGAAAATCTGAATTAATGGATTAGCCCTAGCGCCGAGGGTGTGGCCTTGCAACTGCCGGCTGGCACCACCTATGACATTGAGTACTCAGCCGACTTGGTGACTTGGGAAGTGATCGCAAGCGACGTCATTGGCAGCTACACAGACGGCGATGCCGGATGCGCTGGCGGGAAAGCAGGTTACTATCGCGGTGTCGTGAAGTGACCGACTCTCTCCACCAAATCACCGACGAACCACACCTCTTAGCGCTGGCTTTAGCCGGCGTGCAGTAGTCGATTGATTCTCGTTCCTCCACTCTATAATACTCACATTCATGAACCGATTTATCCCCTTATCAGCCATCGTCATCGCCTTGTTGGCGCTCGCCAACATTCCAATAGAAGCCATCGAGGATTTTCCTGAGGCCGGCACAACGAATCCCGAGGCCTATGATGTGGTGGTCGTCGGTGGGACCCCGGCGGGAGTCGCGGCAGCGATAGCGGCCGGCCGAGCAGGAAAGACGGTGATCCTGATAGAGCAGTCTCCCGTGCTTGGAGGCATGAATGCGTCAGGCGTGATTCGATTGGATGATCTCTACGTGGAGTCGAACAGTGGCGTCATGGAGGAATTCCGGCAACGCGTGAAAACCTATCATCGCACCAAGCTGGCCGAGGATCCTCTGGTGAAAGCTCACCTGACACGTGATCCTCGTTTCCCTTGGAATGTGGCTGACGGAAGAGCCTGGGAACCGCACACCGCTGCTCGCATTTATGCGGAAATGGTCGCTGAGCTAGACACCATCACCACGCGCTTTAACGAAGTGCCCGTGGATGTCGAAATGAACGAGAACCGCGTCACCGGTGTGATCACGCAGGATCGTGACAATCAGGGAAACTTGGGAAAGAAGCAGGCGTATACTGGCAAAGTGATCATTGACGCCACCTACGAGGCCGATCTGGCGGAGTTCGCCAAGATCCCGTATCGCATCGGTCGCGAAGCGCGGTCCGCCGAAGAACCGCATGCCGGGAAGATCTACACCAATTTCTTTCGCGGTGTGCCAGGTGCTTTAAAAGCCACCATTCTCCCACACAGCACAGGGGAAGCGGATGATCGCTCACAAGCGTTCACCTACCGTCTCACCGGAAAAGACTATGGAAGGCCGGATCACGCTTTCCGCGTGAATGAAGCGCCGCCGAACTACGACCCCGCCAAGTATCAATGGAACCGGAACAGCAAGCCCATCATTCCTAACGGAAAGTTTGACTTGTTAGGCATCAACTGGGGCGGCGACCCCACAGGCTATGGGACGCGGTGGGTGCTAGCGGACTGGGAGGAACGCGCGGAGATCGAGAAGATCTTTCGCAACTATGACCTTGGCTGGCTCTACTACATCCAAACCGAAGGCGGCTCGCCTAACATTGGTCTGCCAGAAGATGAGTTCGCGGACAACAACAATCTCCCTTATCGACTCTACGTCCGTCAGGGACGTCGGATCGAGGGACGCTACACTCTGACGGAGAGCGATCTTCACAAAGACCTTCGCGGCAACGGGCTGCGAGGACCGCTTCATCCGGATTCCGTGGCCATCGGTATCTACGGCATTGATGCGCACAATGTCCAAGCGCCCACCTCTCGAAAGGAACCACGATCAGGAGAAGGTGCTGCCGAAGGCACGCTGCACCTATTCGATGTGACAGGACCCTATCAAATCCCCTATGACGTCATGGTTCCGAAACAGCATCGCGGCATCCTCTTCCCCGTGGGCATTTCCAGCACCCACGTTGCCATGTGTAGCGTCCGTATGGAACCTGTCTGGTCGGCGCTTGGACAAGCCGCCGGTGTCGCAGCCGCCTTAGCCGTGGAGCGTGGGGTGGCTCTTGCTGAGGTGCCCGTCACACAAATCCAGGATGAGTTGGTGGGGCAAGGCGTCGTTCTGTTCTTCTACACTGATCTCCCAAAGACAGCACCCGCTTTCGAAGCCGTGCAGAAATTGAGTCTCCTCGGTGCCTTCGAGAACACGGATCCAGATCGGTTCCAAACAGATGGCCCAGCCGCCAGCCTCTCGGATCTCAATAAAAAAGTCTATCGCTTCCGCCCGAATGATCCCGTCACACTTGGTGAATTTGCCAGAATGGCGGTGCGTGGTTTGCAGATTCCACTCAGCATCACCGCAGCCCATTTCAACGATGTCCCGCGTAACTACCCAGCCTTCAAATACATTGAGACCCTCTACGACCATTCAACCCAGTCTCAAGAGCCCTTCCTCGACTACGACATTCTAAGAGAACCTGAAAAACGCGCCAGGGTGCTTGCTCGCCCCGACCAGGAACTCAGCGGCGAATACGCTACCAAGATTCTAACTGGTTTGCTACGGAAGGAAGTGCCTTCATCGCCCGATCTAAACGCTAACCTGACCCGTGGCGAAGCTGCACAGCTTATCTATCAACAGATCAAGAGTGGAACGGAATAGGGCCGAAGCCACCGAGCCTTCTCAATGGTCTGTCATTCATCGCATACTTCCTTTCCTGGGAGTAACCCGAGGGCTGCAAACGGCTTGAATTTTGTCCTTGAATAAGCAGATAAATATTAATCAATCAGTGGAAGCGCGCAGGCGGTTCTGAAACCGTGGCACGGCCGATCCGCACACGGACCCTCCTCATCGTTTGTTCGAACCATGGTGAAATCGCCGATAAATTACAGCATCAGCTTTAGGGCAACCTTGTTCACACTGATGATGGCGGTGTTACTGACCGCTGTGGTCCTGCTTGGCTCGGCCGGGTATATTTACGCGCGTTTTGCTGTTGGCAACCTTGGTTATCAGGTTCTCGAACAGGAAACCGAACGAGTGAACCAACATGTGCACCACGCCTTGGACATCGCAGAGGGAGAAGCATCAACCATTACTACCCTGATTGATCGTGGGCTACTGACGCCCGATGACCATGCACGAATCACAGAACATTTCATAGCCTCTCTCAACGCCCGTCCCAGCCTGTCCTACCTGAGCATTGGAACACCGAGCGGGAAATACTATCACGGTTTTCGTGATCAGGACGGCAATCTTAGCGCCTTGTGGTTGCTCCCGCAGGAAAATGGGCAACGTAACCTTCTCGAATTCAAACTCGAGCCGAGCGGAGAGCGGGAGGTCATCCGTGACATCAAGAATTCAATCCGCACTCCGGCCTACGAGCGACCCTACTTTACCTGGACGAGGGACGCCGGCCGGCCGATCTGGACCGAGTCGTTTGTTTTCCTGGGGTCTGGCGAATCTTTAGATGTCCCGGGAGTAAGTCGAGCTATCCCACTCTTTGACTCCGCTGATGAGCGGTTCAAGGGAGTGTTGACGGCAGATTTTGATCTTCATGCGCTGAGCCGGTTCCTCTCGAAGGTGGATCTCGGCGCGGATGGGTTGTGTTTTTTGGTGGAGATTGCCGCGAACGGAACGCCCAGAGTCATCGCTCATCCCGGAGCTGCTAACCCGGACCCTGACCAACGCATCGATCTAACGCAGCCGGCGCCAGACGGTGAGGGCAGAGTCACTGTCTCTGCGGATCAGGTTCCCGACCCGCGGGTAGTCAGTGCGCTCTCCGCCTTGGGATCTGACCTCTCGTCTGTCCCACGGACATGCCTAGAAATCGATGTCGACGTTTCCGGCCAACAATACATTGGCGGTTTTTGCCATCTGGGTCGCGAAGACGGGCCGGACTGGTTAATTTGCATGCTGATTCCCGAAGAAGCAGTGTTTGGCGATGTGCGACGAATGGCCATTATTATGATGTGGGTGGGCATCGGAGGAGTCGTCGTGGCGGGTTCTTTGTCGCTAATCCTGGCTCGCCGGGTCTCCGTCAATCTCGGCTGCATCGCCGAGGAAACCCGCGAGATCGGGCGATTCGAGCTCACGCCCAAGTCACCGATAAAAAGTCGGATCGAGGAGATCCGTACGCTGGCCGGCGCTGTGGAGGAAATGAAAACGAGCCTGCGCTCATTCCAGAAATTTGTGCCCTCTGAATTGGTTCGACAACTATTGGAGTCCGGCCAGGAAGCCAAACTGGGTGGAAGCCGAAAGGAACTTACCGTTTATTTTTCTGATATCGTTGGGTTCACGTCAATTTCCGAAAAACTTC
>JAACDM010000138.1 GCA_009936795.1 Verrucomicrobiaceae bacterium
CCTAGCTTACTTTTTCTTTCTCTTAGTTCCTTTTTAGCACCTTTCTTGGCACCGCGAACACCCTTGTTGCGAGCTTTCTTTGCCATTTCATGAGCCTCCTTGTTGCCGTGTCGGCTAATCGAGAACTTCGCGGCGCGGCGACCATTCGACTCATCCCAAGCAGCCTGCCAGTAGTCATAAGCTTTCTTGGCGCTTGGGGCATTGGCTACTACGTGGGACACACCACTTTGCTGGATCTTCTTTCGACGCGAATTAACCGCTTCTTACTTATGCTTGGGCAACTTCTTGACGACTTCATCTCGATAGCCTTTAGCTGCCGCTAGCGCCTTTTCCTTACCACCTAATGTTTTGTCAGGGAAGCAATACTGATGGAGTGTACTGTTGTGCGTGATCCGGACATAGAAGCCATGATTCTTTTTATCAGGCTGATCAATACGGGAAATGCCGTAATTGGATCTGGTCTTAGTCATGCTGTGTCTCCTTTGTTTCAGGTTGGGAAGGTTTGATGGTCGAAACCAAAGGTTGAAGGACAACCTAGTGACCATCACCACATGATCGGATGATGATAGGATAAATAGAAATAACAGGCTACTTCCCGTCGACTTTAGTTAGGCTACAAACGTAACGAAAGCCTAGCTACAAGTTTGCCGTAGGGCTTCGTACAGGACAATTCCTACGCTGACGGAAAGGTTTAGACTTCTAACGTTATCGGTGGGAATCCGATGACAATCAGCCGCGTTCGCCCTCAAAAGCGACTCTGGCAAACCTCGAGTCTCACATCCAAAGACGAGGTAATCGTCAGGACCGTAAGTCGCGGACCAATGTGTCGTCTGGGCCTTTGTTGTGAAGTAGTGAAACCTTCCTTGACCATTTGATGCTGCCTGCAAAGTCTCAAGAGAGGGCCAAGTATGGCAATCCACATCTTTCCAGTAATCAAGTCCCGCCCGTTTCAACTGGCGGTCGTCGAGACTGAATCCTAAAGGTTCCACCAAATGCAACCGTGTGCGGGTCGCTAGGCATAGACGCCCTACATTACCGGTATTAGGTGGAATCTCTGGGGCTACGAGTACTACATGAAACATCCCTGCCTCCTTAGGTGGAAGACAGGGATACGCAAATTTCGAAGCCCTTGAGAGAGAGCGACTAAGGGATGAATGACTCAGACGGTAGCCGCATCGATGTTGATCCGACGGCCATCCTTGTCGAAGCGGACATTTCCGTCAATCAGCGCAAAAAGAGTGTAGTCCTTGCCACAACCAACACCCTTGCCAGGGGGCCACTTAGTACCACACTGACGAATGAGGATGTTTCCAGCAATGACTTTCTCACCACCAAATTTCTTCACACCACGGCGCTTACTATTACTGTCGCGACCATTCTTAACACTACCTTGACCTTTCTTGTGAGCCATATCTTGAAAAATTAAAAATTATGGAGTTTATGCTGAGATACTATCGATGCGCAGTCGCGTCAGATGACGACGATGGCCTTTCGTCTTGTGGTAGCCTTTGCGTCGCTTCAGCTTGAAGGCTGTTACCTTCTTATCGCGAAACTGGTCGATGACACTAGCGGTAACCGACGCCCCTTCAATCATGGGATCGCCAATGTTAGCGGCTGAACCATCACTATAGAAGAGAACTTCGTTTAGCGTGGTCTGGTCGCCTACGGCGAGCTCAAGCTTCTCTACATCCAGATGCTGGCCTTCGGATACCCGATACTGCTTGCCACCTGTCTTAATAATTGCGTACGCCATAGTCCTTGAAATTTCCAATTGGAGGGAGGATCACCCTACACATCCCGCAATTACCAGCAAGAGAAATCTTGCTCGGCTCAATTGAGACTCAACAAGTAAAATCATCAGGTTCAGATAAAACCACCTTGCAGCCGTATGGCGTGCCCCCCATGCTTATATGGATAGGTATGAGTTCCCACCAGGTCGTCGCCACCAAAGTTCGCGCCATCTTCCCTACAAACGCTGGCTGCGCCGTGTTTCTGGGCAATGATGACAAGGTCTTTGTCATCTACGTAGATCCCGCTGTGGGGTCTGCCATCGCCATGACGATGAAGAAAGTCTCTCGGGAACGCCCGCAAACTCACGACCTGATTGGTCGTATCTTTCAGGGTCTCGGAGCGAAAGTAGACCGCATTGTCGTCAACGATTTTAACGATGGGGTCTTCTACGGACGCCTCATTATCCATATGGATAACGAAATCGGAGAGAAGAAGATCGTCGAGATTGATGCCCGCCCCAGCGATTGCCTGGCCATCGCCCTCCAGGAAAGCTGCCCGATCTACGTCGCGCAACATTTATGGAACAGGATGGAAGATATGACAGAGATCCTCTACAAAATGGAGGATCAGGACCTCGGTTTCACCAAAGATGAGGACTAGTCTCGCTGCTCTTTGCTTTCTTGTGCTCATCGCCTGTCAGTCCAAGGACAGGCCAGCACACGATCCCAGTGGATTCGAAAACCCCGTAGGTATGGCGGCACTCCTTTACCTTATTGCGGAGGCGAAAACGACGTATCCAGATAACGCGGTCCCCTATGCTCTGGGAGTTGGAGGAGCCCTCCGGCCAGCATCCGAGGCATTCATGGAGTCGCTAGCCGACGAAGGACACGCCTTCCTCAAGATGGATCAGCTGGATTATGATCGCATCACCAAGGCTACCGTCATCAAGGGTGGGCGTGAGAATCCTATCGTGTTCCAACTCTCGAAGATCTCTCAGAAAGAACCAGGCAGTCACGAGTTAGAAGTGGCCTGGAACCGCAACAAAGATGTCGTCCGCAAGATCTTGCGGGTGACAGGTGATCCTGACAAAGGCCCGCTCAGCGTGAGCGAAATCTCCGTCCTCGAAGACACGCGCCTACCTGAAGACCAGCGCTAGTTCGCTACCTCGCTCCAGCCTTTACCCAGCGAGCGATCAGTTTCTTCTCGGCAGCGGTCAACTGTAACTTCTCTGTCGCGGGCGGCATACGCTTTGGGTTCTTGGTAGGCAATGAAAGCTGCTGCACGAGAATGCTCGATTCAGGTTTACCCGGCACGATTACCGCACCCGATTCGCCGCCTTTGCGAATGGACTTCAGGCTACGAAGGCTAAGCCCCTTCTGCTTAACCAAGAACCCATGGCATTTCTGACACTTCGCTTTGAAAATGGGCGCAATGTCACGTTTGAAGGTTGGCGGTTCCGCTGAAGAAAGCACACCCACACTGAACCACATTGCTACGAGAACTCTCATTGAGGTCAGCTTAGCTGAGGAAACGGAACTCGCCATCATTCCTTGGGCAACTGTGGATCGTAGCGAAGCAATTGAGGGTGGGAACAGAACGGCGAGGCCGGCAATCCAGCAGCGTTGTAAAGATAAGCGTGTTGAGGGTCCACGGCATACGCATAACGCACGGCTACAGGTGCTGCGACGCGCTCACTCTCGACGACAAGTGTTTTGCCGTCGATACGAGCCACCGCAGGATGCCAGACCTTGGTCTCGTCTGCCACCTCGACATGATCCAATGTCATTTCATCCTCACTCGAAGGCGGAGCTAGTCCTCTCTTCACGGCGAGACGCAACCCGCCGTCAGTATGGTTAAAATGAACCACCGCCTGATGTCCATCAACGGTCAGCCTTTGAAAAAGTGGCCCACTGGGCACAACATCGCGCCCATACGTGTTTGCTAGGGCCAATCGAGCGAGACGCTTACCGACATCAACTTTGTTCGCTGGATGGATATCCTTTTCGAGCAAGTCAATCGTTACCGCCATCCCAGTATGGGGCACCGATAGACTGAGTCGCTGTTGTTCACGGAGATAGGGCCAACCAGCACCGGCTCCACTGCCCGGCAATTGCACGTAGTAGAACGGCATCTCTGCTTGCCCCAGACTGGCGCGCCATCCAGTGACAAGAGCCCGCATCTTGTATTCGTAATCGCGTGGATCCTCCATCACACCACTATTGGACTCACCCTGATACCAAAGCGCTCCTTTCACCGCGAAACGCTGCAACGGTGCTAGTCGGCTATTGAACAGTCGACCTGGCAGCCAATGCGCGTCGCGAGCACGCACACCACCAGGCAGCCTGGCCAATGCCGCAAGATCTTCGGCCTCCCCCAGTTCACGCTCACGGACTAACGTCGGATGATTCACGAAAGCACCTACCGGAATGTAGGGCTCGATCGGCGTGCCGCCCCGCGAAGAATCGAGAATCCCAATGGGTATGCCTAAATCCTCATGCAGCTTCCTCGCCGTGTAGAAGGCCACGGCCGAGGCCTTCCCGACCGAGTTCGGCGTGATACGAGCCCACGACAATTCTCCACTTTCAAGAAGCGCCGCCTTAGAAGGCCCACCCTGAATGCGGCAGAACCTCAGACCAGGATGTTCAGCGTTCCGAATATGCTCGACTGCTGACTCTAACCTCTTCGCCACCGACTGCATGGTCATGGCCATGTTCGACTGGCCACTAGCATGCCACACATCGCCCACGAGCACATCTCGCACCACCTCGGATTTCTCACCGGCCACGACAAGCAGCTCGCGGCCATCCATGCTAGCTTCCATAGGCTTGAGCCGCACCTCCCAGCAACCATCCGCAGAAGCCATCGCCTCAACAGTTTGACCTGCAAAGGAGACCTTCACGGCTTGATCTGGAGACGCCCAGCCCCATATCACGACAGTTGTGTTTCGCTGAAGCACCGCGTGGTCACAGAAGACTCGGCCCAAGCGCAACTCTGCCGCCTGTCCAAGACTGAAAGAAACCATCGCCATCATTACTAAGAACAGTGCGGTTTGATAAGGCATCTTCACCCTGCCGTGATATGGCCTGGTAGCCAAGATTGACCAGCAGAAACGTAATCACCTCATGCCCGCCCCGACAATTCAGCTTCAAGACACCGTCTTCGGCCACCTCGGCACACCTATCGTTGGTCCTGTCAATCTCACTATTTCCCCTGGCGACAAGCTGTTGCTTGAGGGGCCGTCTGGGTGTGGCAAGACCAGCCTCTTACGCGGCATTCTTGGCTTTCTCAACAAACTCCAGGGAAGTTATCAGATAGACAACGAGGAGATCTCGCCTCCAGCGATCTGGCACTTGCGCCAGCAGGCCGGTTACATCAGCCAGGAACTTCAACTGGGCACTGGAAGTGTCCGAGACTGGCTGAAAGAAAGTCTTCCCCCAACACGAGAAATGCACGAAACTGACCTTTCGCGTTTTCAGTTAACGAAAGCCGTACTCGAACAATCTCTCGAAGATCTCTCCCGCGGCGAACGTCAGCGCCTTGCAGTGATTGCGATGCTCGCTCGTGAGCCCCAACTTTACTTGCTCGATGAGGTCACCTCTGCACTCAATGAGTCCCTGAGGAACCTCGTGGTCTCACACATTGCCCGAACCGAGGCCACTGTCCTTGTAGTTTCACACGACGCCATTTGGAAAGGATGCGAGGCCTTTCGATCCTATGCCCTCCCCGTAACCTCATGAAAGGTGCGCCAGACATCTCTTGGCTAGCACTGGCGAGCTGTTTCCTCCTGCTCTTGATCCCATTAGCAGTGACGGCGAAACTACGCCTTGGGCTCACACGCGATCTCCTGGTGGCCGTGTGCCGAATGACCCTTCAACTCATTCTAGCGGGCTTCTATCTTGGCTATTTGTTCAAATGGAATCATCCAGGAATGAATCTGGCCTGGCTAGCAGTCATGCTAGTAGCAGCCTCCGGCTCTGTCTTGTATAACAGCGCGCTACGCTGGAGCACGTTCATTATTCCTGCCTTCCTTGCCTTAGCGTTGGCCACACTTGGCATCGTCCTCTACTTAAACGCGTTCGTGGTACGCCTGGAGAACCTCTTCGAAGCACGCTACCTCATTGTCCTTGGAGGCATGCTACTAGGAAACTGCCTCTCTGCTAATATTATCTCTGCCAGCCGATTCTATCAGGCCATCGACCACAACCGCAGCGCCTATGAGAGTCGATTGGGCAACGGCGCTCCCCTAAATGTTGCGCTTCGACCATACATGAAGGAAAGCCTCACCGCAGCTCTACGACCAGGAATTGCTGCCATGATGACCATGGGGCTAGTTTCGCTGCCAGGCATGATGACCGGGCAGATGTTAGGCGGCAGTGATCCTGGCGTAGCCATCAAGTATCAGATCGCCATCATGATCGCCATCTTCACCTGCACCACACTGAGCATCTCGCTCTTTCTGCTCTTTACAAGACGCGTGTGTTTCGACCCTCAAGGCAACTTGCGCACGCACCTCGTTCTTAAGCCGAAGTGACAGCTCTACTCGGCCAGCTCAAACCGGACTCGGTAGACCGTCTGATCTTCTTGTCCGCGTTCCATTCTGCCACTATCTGGATCGTAATCAGAAGCGCTCCACTTCAGAAGGTCTGCCGACTCTTCCACAACAGGTCGAACATTCTTCTCGCCCACCTGATCAAAGACATCGGATTGCAAACTCACAGAATCCGTTTCCAGATCCAAACGAATATTCAATTTCCGCTTGGACACCATTTCCAATGGCGACGTGCCGTAGAGGAACTCAACCGCATTGCTAGCGCCATCTAGATCTGCATCCTCATCTAGTGCAACCATGGTCCAATCACTCTCACCCGTGGGATTGAAGTGCATCGCGGCCCACTCGGCATAATCGACCAAGCCTCCACTAGCACGGAACCTCCAGATGTCCTCGTCACGCAGTTCACCCACAAAGTCATCACCAGACGCGCGCACATAGTAAAGGAGAGCCTTGTTAGCGGGAGCAAAGCCCTCACCTTGAGCAGCGACCGCGAATGCAGGCGAAACTGGGCTTAGACCTGAAAGGTCCAAGGGCTCAACTCCATAGCTACCCACAGCCAACCAGGCAAAGGTTCCTTCATCATTGACATCAATCTGACTCAAGTTCTGCGTATAAACAGGCCCTGACAGAGTCACATTAGCTACATCACCGCCACGAGCCACGCCTATCGCGTCATTGTAATCCATGAAGAGGAGCCCCTCATGCACGACAAGATTGTTCGGGGTGGACTCGAGTTCGATGAAGCCATCCCTCACTAGGGCCGCACTGTCACCATCGTTCGTCCAGGCCCAGAGAAGCAATCCTGTCTTCTTGTCCTCTTCGCCCGTCTTATAAATCTGTCCATTCAGAACGACCGTGCTCGTGTAGCGCCCTTCTAACGCAGTCACCTCTGTCACCAGGTAGGCCTGAGTGCCGTCGTAGACCGATGCCTGCAACACGCTATTGGAGGACTCGAACCAATGGCGCTGATCGTTCTGAGCGTACTTCGGCGCCGTTGAGATCAAGACCAAACCACCGTTGTCATCAACCACCCCTTCAAGCATGCCCGGTAGGCTCACCGCATTGTTGACCACGGGATGCGCAGGATCAGCAAAGCTCACGTCGCGCAAGTGATAGCGATTTAAGTAGTTGTTCCCTTCTTTCGTCTCAAAGTAGGTCGTGCGCTTGTAGCTAAGCAGGAGGCGCTCGTCTTGGACAATCATAGGCCCAAACTCTACAGAATCCTTGGGATCGATGACCGTTGCCGACGCAATGAAGGGCTCAGCAGGATCATCAACATTCACCGCGAGAATACTTACACTGTCATAGTATGAGTAACCTCCCCAGTAGCCTCCACCACCCCATCCGAAATCAATATCCGCGGCAATCGCAATATCATCAAAGAACCAGCCTCCCCAATAGCGATTGCTCGTGACCTTTGGACGCCACACTAGATGACCATTAACAAAACTGCCATCTGCTGTCGTCAGGCCACTAATTTGATAGCCTTTACCAAGATCATGGGTGACCGAGCCTAACAATGAGGGCTCCATTGGATCACTCACATCGATCACGTCCGTCGAGAATTCATTTTGGCGCACCCAATCAAACACAGGCTCAGGCTCCCAATCCTCTGGTTCTTCGCCGTCCGGGAAAGGGTTCTCTTCTCCTGGAACCTCAATCTTCTCATTCCACTGCCGATAACGCCCTACGTAAAGCTTGCTACCAACCCGATGGAGACCGGCGACCGCACCCGGCTCCAAGTAGAAATCAGTCTTCACGGAATCGAAATCCTCTTTGTCCGTGATCCGCACGCGCGTCTTGATGTCACTCTGCCAGGATTGGCCATTCTCGATCTGCCAAAGAGAGTCTCCAATTTCCACCACGTGAGCGACATTCCACGCCAGAGAAACTTCGGTCAGAAGGTCTGGTTCATCACGATCAGTCGCATCTACCACGATCATTTCCTGACCAGATATTGAAACCACCGTATCCCCTACCGCAGTCGCTCGACGGCCTTGCACTTCATGCTCAATTGCACCACGAACTTCGAGAGCATCATCACGCACATCCACAATCTGCATGAGGTTCTTGTATTCATACCCTTCCTCTCCCTTCACTCGGGTGGAAATAGGTAGCAGGAGCAGGTTTTTGCCAGGTAGATAGCCCACGGCTTTCTCGTCCCAGTTTGCCTCGCTCCAAGAGCGCCCCTCACCAGGGTACACTCGCTGTTTCAGGCTAGGTCGACTCGGATCTGAGACGTCGAAGAGGGAGATGGCTACCCGATCCTCTTCGACGCCTACAGATAGGAGACGGTCACCTTCTGGCACAAGATAGGTCGACCAACCTGGAATCTCCCGCTCTCCGAGCGACTTCAAATTCCCAGGATCACTGAGATCGATAACAAAGAGCGGATCCTTACGAATCTCGACAAAGAACGTCACCACATAAAGCCGATCCCCATCAAACCGCGTGGCATGAAGACGCTCTTGCGGCGCAAGAATGATCTCATCAAGTTTCTCAGCTTCATCTCCAGAGAGATCAAAACTCTCCACATAGGTTGTAAGCTCACGACGCCACACATTCTTCTGGGTCACCGTAGTGAGGATGTCTTCCTTCATCCGCAGCTTGGACTTATCAGGCAAATTCGCCTTCAGATCGACCGTGTGAGCCACCTCCATGGAAGTCAACGTGCGACTGATAGGGATGACATGCACCCTAGAGCGAGTCAGCTCTCGTTCGTCATCATAGTGCGATGTTGTCACTAACAGATGGTCCGGAGATGCCGTGACTACTGAATTCCAGAACCAACCATTCTGATCAACGAGTTCAAGCGGCTCAAGAAGGGTCGGCGCATTTGGATTGGAGAAATTGATACTATTGACCTGCAATCCCTGACGCCAATAGAAACCGCCCTCTTCGTCTTCCTTCGGCTGGTGAATCCGTGAGACCAAGTAGAGACGGTTCCCAACAAGCCTACTTTCCAAATAGTCACCATCAACTGCAACGCGATTCACCACTTCCAAAGTATCGCCAGAGTGCTTCACGACGATCGCCTCGGTCTGCTGCACCGAGCTATAGGGTAATCTGAAATCCCACCAACCATAGGCTGAGTAGTTCACATAATTTGCGAGCAGAAGAACATGCTCGTCATCGAGGACATACATTTGGTCGCCCACCGCTGGCATGCGTAACGTCGCCAGCTTCTTCGGTGTCTCAGGCTCGCTCAAGTCGAAGACCTGTAGGCCCCGCTGTTGGTTGAAGAAGTACAACGTATCACCACGCCACTGCCACAAGTCAGATTCCTGAACGACATCTGGAGAACCGCCCTGCCCATCCGCCTCAGGAGCACCGGCGTCGAAAGCCACCTCGGGTCCGCCACCACGATTCGCACCGCCAGTTGCCGAAGCTTGTTCAAACTTGGTGCTTCCCTGGTAGAAACTATAGGGAAACGGATCGGTCATAGCGACCTCCGCCCGGCAATCTTCTAATAAGACATCGTCAGGCACACGCAATTTTAGAAAGCCCTCATCACCGGCCAGGTGAGCCAGACTAAATACGCTCCATTCACCGTTCTCGTCCTTCACCTGCAGCCGCGCTTGGCGTGTTCCTTTCGCCAGGTTGAGGAGCAACGCCCGATCCTCCATCAAAGGCTCAGTATCGGCGGGATTGAAGGATTCGGCGTGGAGGCCAGCAAAGGAAAGGGCCGTCAGCAAGAATGAAAGTAGGAGTCGTTTCATGGTGAATGAAGTCTCACAGTTAAACGTCAGCTCTGCGTAATTTCATCGGAATAAATCTTTCAAAATTCATGATGCCTAACTCTGACTCCTCAAAGCAGATATGTTCTGTTCGGACATTCCGAGACAGAAAGGACCACAGAACTCTGCTGCTCAATCTACTCAAGGTATCTTTAGCCTTCCCAACCTCCTCAAGAGCGCCTTCTCAGAGATGTTGCCAATCGCTTCCTGCACAGCCGCCGCATTAACCAGCGCGTAGCGTGGCGCACGGTCCGCGTATGCTCATAAAGGTCTCAAGCGCCTTCTAATGAGAGGACGGCAGGAGAGAAGAGGCCACGCACCCCGCTCTTCAATCGGTTCGGCATTTAGGCGGCACCAGCCATGAACGCCTCGATAAGTTGCACGCGATTCCTTCAACAAGTCCAAGCCCGAATTCGCATTGGCCGCCAACTCGACCGTGAGGGAGGCATCCCAATTCGCGATGACCATCTACATCAGGGCTGCTAGTTGCTACGTTAAAGCCTCGGCGCAGCCACCATTGTGTTCGTGAGTAAGTCTAAGGCAAACCAGTAGGCCTACTTTGGTCGCCTGAATCGCTTCCGCGCTCGATCGACACCCAACCGACTCATACACCCATCCAGGTGATCATTCACTATCCCCATCGCCTGCATGAAGGCATAGACCGTGGTCGGTCCAACGAACTTCCATCCGCGCTTGCGTAGGTCCTTGCTCAAAGCTTCAGACGCCGGTGTCTTGCTCAAGTGACGCAACGTTTCGTAATCACAGACGTCGGGACGTTCCTCCCTCTTGGGTTCGTGCGCCCAGAAATAAGCCCCCAAAGAATCGAACTCCTCGATCAACGCCAAAGCGCGCTGAGCGTTATTGACTGTCGCTTCTATCTTCCCTCGATGACGAATAATGCCATCATTCTTCAGCAGTTTCTCCACGCGCCTCGCATTGAACTTCGCCACCATTTCGAAATCAAAGCCATCAAAGGCCTCTCTAAAGTTCTCTCGCTTTCGCAGAATCGTTAGCCAACTGAGCCCCGCCTGAAAACCCTCGAGACAAAGCTTCTCAAACAGGCGAAACTCGTCGTCCACGGGCATGCCCCATTCGTCGTCATGATAGGTGATGTAGTCGGGATGCCCACCATGCCACCAGCAACGTACCATCCCATCCGGTTCTGTCGATAGGCCATCCTTTGATTCCATAAGCTGACTCTCCACGCCATCGCAGCCGCGAGCGACCAATTTCTCCTATTCTAAGAAACCACTTCTGTGTATTCCGTGTCTTCCGTGGCTCCCTCACTCATCAGCATCATCCTCCCCGTCCACAACGCGGTTAAGACGGTAGGCGCTGCAGTTGATAGCTGCCTCAACCAGACCCACCGACAAATTGAGCTCCTTGTAATCGATGACGCATCCACAGATGGCACGAGCGAGATTCTCAAAACCTATGGCGATCGTATCCATCACCATCAGTTGGAAAAACAGGATGGTGTCGCCGCAGCGTTTCAGTTCGGGCTAGATCAAGCCCAAGGCCAGTGGATCGCCCGGATGGATGGAGACGATCTCAGTCATCCCGATCGCTTATCCAAGCAGATCGCCCTCCTGCAATCGCATGATGAGCTCGAGGCTGTGAGCTGCCTTGTCGACATTCGCAAACGCGTTGGCGACGAACTGAAGCCGGCTAACGAGGGTTATCAACGATTTGCCCGATGGCTAAACTCCCTGACAACACCCGAGGCGATTGCCAAACAACGCTTTATCGATCAGCCCTTAGTCAATCCTACAATGCTCGTCCGCAAACGTGTGTTCGAGGCTCTTGGAGCCTACCGCAGCGATCTCGATTGGGCAGAAGACTATGACTTCTGGCTACGACTGTTGGATGCTGGCCACAAGATCGCCAAAGTGCCAGAGGTTCTATTCACGTGGACAGACCATCCCTATCGACTTACACGGACAAATGAAGACTACACGCAAGATGCCTTCACGCACTGCAAAGCGCATTTCCTTAGCAAGCTACCCCGTGTCCAAGATCAGGGAGTGATCATTGGCGGTGCCGGTCCCATCGGCAAATCCATGGCCAAGGCGCTCCGCGCTTGCGGCACCCAACTGCACCATTTTTACGACGTCCATCCACGTCGCATTGGCGAAACGATTCAGGGTCTCCAAGTAAAGTCCCTGGAGTCCATTGAACCCAGCCGCGCTGTGCTCTTAGGTGCCGTCGGCCAACCTGGCAAACGGAAGCAGATTCGAGATCTTGCTCTAGCACATGGCTATACAGAGGGAGAAGACTTCTTCTCGATCGCGTGATCCAACTACACCACACGTGTTTTCCATGTCCCTCGCATAAACATAATAAAGGCCATGACCGTCAAGAGGGTGTCTGCACCAATCACGGCCCAGAAGATTCCGTTTGGCCCATGACCTTGTGAAAACGCTAGCCACCAAGCGAACGGGAGTTGAAAGATCCAGAACGCGATGAGGTTTATCCACGTCGGTGTGGTCGTGTCCCCTGCTCCGTTGAAGGCTTGGGTCATAACCATTCCCCACCCGTATAGCAAGTAGCCATAACTGAAAACGCGTAGGCATTGCCCACCGATGGCAATCACTTCGGGATCCTTACTAAAGAAACCTACAAAGACATCTCCAAACAGAACAAAGTTGATCGTCACACCCATCATGAACGCCATGTTGTAACAACCGGTGATCCAAACCGCACGCGCCGCTCGATCAGGCAGCTTGGCCCCAAGATGCTGCCCGACGAGAGTTGCCGCCGCATTGGAGAGTCCCCAGCTTGGCAGAATGGTAAAGATAACGATGCGGATGCCAATCGTGTAACCTGCTAAAGCATCGCTCCCAAACTTGGCCATGTATCGCATCATGATAACCCAGCTCGAAGTCGCCACAGCCATCTGCGCAATGCCACCAACAGAAACCCGGACCAGCCGTCGGATGATAGCCCAATCACGCTTTAAAGCAGTTCCGACAAGGCGCACTTGGCCAGTGCCCCTCCGTAACTGGTAGATCTGATAGAGCACCGCCACACTCCGCCCCGTGACCGAAGCAATGGCGGCACCAGTAAGACCCATAGCGGGAATAGGCCCAAACCCAAAGATCAACATGGGATCGAGAACAAGATTGATCCCGTTCCCTAACCAAAGCGCCCGCATCGCAAGCGCGGGATCTCCCGCTCCACGAAAGATCGCGTTATTCAAGAACAACATCAGAATGACCACGTTCGTAGAAAGAATGATCCGCGCATAACCGCTCCCCTCCTTAATGATCTCGGCCGAGGCCCCCATCCACCGAAGCACATGCGGCGCGGCAAACCAACAGGCAATGCCGGTAGCGATTCCCACGAATAGCCCCATGTAGATCGTCTGAGCAGCCACTTTCGCCGCAGCTTCCGGTCTCTTCTCACCGATACGCCGGGAAACCATTGCGGTCACAGCGATTGAGAGCCCCACCGCCAGTGCGTAGTAGAGCGTGAGAACAGACTCGGTCAATCCAATCGCCGCAGTCGCATTCGTCCCCAGTTTAGAAACCCAATAAATGTCGCAAATAGAGAAGAGCGACTCCATAGCCGTCTCCAACACCATCGGGATTGCTAACAGAACCACTGCCTGGCTCAAGTTGCCCGATGTATAATCGTGCTGTTTCCCAGCAACCGCATTCCGAACCGTACGCCACCACGAACATGACGATGACGACGTAGAATCTGACATCCCTACGCATAGAAGCGAATCCGAGTCTGACAACTCGGATTCGTCACGCTGAGCAATCTTGCTGCGACTAACTCAGATCAAGCGCACCACCTTCACAGAGCTCCGGATTACCAAAGCTTTCAAGCTGGTGGCCTGCGCCGTGGGCGAATGCCATCCAAAGACGATTGATCGAAAGTTTCTCATAGGCAAGGGAACGCCCCATATCGAAGCCGAAGCCATCGCCTAACAAGACGAAAGGAATATTATTCAGCGTATGCGAGTTGCCTTTGCCCAACTCATTCGTCCAGACGATGGTCGTATGATCGAGCATGCTGCCGTCGGCTCCTGGCTCGGGCGTGTCGGCGAGCTTCGTCACTAAATAGTTTAGCTGCTCTGCAAACCAAGTGTTAATCTTAACCAGTTTCTTCTGGGCATCCTCGTTGTCATCTGGCTCGTGAGAGAGACCATGATGGCCTTCATTGATGCCCAACCAGCGCATGCGCGCTTGCCCAACGGAATTCGTGTACTGCAAGGTCGAGACACGCGCCATGTCGTTTGAAAACGCATTGACCATGAGATCAATCTGCATACGACTGATCTCGGGAATGTTGTCATTGGTGTCCGAGATTCCTGGCTCCAGTTCAGGCGCAGCATGATGCAGCTTCTGGGCTTCAGCTGCTTTGAGTTCATTTTCCATTTCGAAAACAAATTCCGCATGCTCCGCTAGCATTTGCCTGTCCTCAGGACTGACCACCTTCTGTAGCTTCTTGAGGTCGGTCTGAAGCTCATCGAGCACGCTGCCAAGATGCTCCTTATCTTCGAGCTGACCATAAAGCTTCTTGAACATTTGATAGGGGTCATCGATCGCCCCGACCGGCTTGTTAGGGCCAGAATAGACCATGCGCGTCCAAGGATCTGCCCGATCCGGCACGCCTACCCCAAATTCCAGCGAACCGAAACGCGTACGCGAGGCTTCTTGGCTTTGGAAATGATTCTTCAATTCCTGGTCAATGGAAATGCCACTGCACCAGCCGGCTGGCGTGTGGGAGCCACCTTGAATGTTGCCCGGAAACAACTCCTTGCCCGTGAGCAAGCAACTCATGCCACGCATGTGACTATCACCATCCCCACGCACTTTGTTCGACATCCCACGAAGCACGAGCATGCGCTCGCGAAACGCTTCCAAAGGCAAGAGGATCTCTTTAATATCAAAGTCGCGGCCCTTCTTATCTGGCCAGAAAGACTTCGGAATGGTGCCGTTCGGACTGATCATGATCACCATGCGCTGCTTGCGCACCGAGCTACCGACAGCAGCTTGCAAGCTGGGAAGACCACTGAGAAACGGAAGCGAGGCTGCAGATAGACCAATCTCGCGAAGAAAAGTGCGGCGAATCATGATTCTTGTGTATTTAGAGTGTCGAGTTGATGGCAAGCAGCCGCGGTAACGATGCTAACGATGAGTTTCTGGATGTGGAACCCCGATTCAACGAAACCATCGTGAAGGCTGTCTAGCGTATCCAGTCCATAGGCGTTGCAAGGCTGTTTCACAAGATGCTCAAACAAATGCTGAATGAAGCCTCGCTGCGCCTCGCGGTTCGTCGCTGCGTGTTCGGCCACGTCGCGTGCTCCATTGATCGCAATGCGCTTCCCATCAGGCGCCTCGTAACTCGCTTCAATCTCAATCGGCCGATTTTTCTCTTCAAAACGAAAACGCCCCACCGCATCGAATCGCTCGAGACTAAAACCTAACGGATTAATGATCGAGTGACAATTCATACAAGCTTTTGACTTGGTTAGTTCCGTGACCTTCTCGCGCATGGTGAGATGCGGATCAAAGCGACTCTCCTCAAACTTCACGGCCTCAGGCGGTGGCTTGAGAGAACGACCTAGGACATTCCGCGTGAGAAAGACACCCCGATGGATCGGCGACGTCGTCCGGTGATACGCGAAACGGGCCAACAGATAGGGATGGGTGAGAACCCCTGCACGCGCTTTTGGATCAAAATGAACTTTGCGAAAATCACTTCCTTTGAAAGTCCCCTCGCCTATGAAATCTGCCAGCTTGGCATTTAGATAAAGGTAGTCAGCTAACAAGAGTTCACGGTAATCTGAAGACTCATTCCAGACAACGTCATCGATGAACACATCGAGTGACCTTCGCATCTCAACAATCGTCTCCTGATCAAACTCAGGGAACAGCTTTGGGTCTTTCGCCAAGTCAAGCTCCCCCTCGATGTGGAGCCAGTGGTTAAAGAATCCGCGGATCTTGGCTCGTGTCAGCGAATGATCCAAGAGACGCGTTGCCTCGTCTCGAACCATTTTGGGATCATCGAAAACCATCTCGCCAGCCTGCTCATCTGGCAAGCTATCCCGCAAATAGAGAGCCAGACGGGAAGCCACATCACCCGAGTCAACTCCATTGCTAGCGAGCATCTCCGGATAAAGAAAGTGCGGCGAAGACAATGTCAGAATGACGACTCGTTTGACAGCCACATCCGGTTTCACCTCGACGTCGAAATGCCGCCGAACATAGAATACCGATTCCTCTTCGTTCAGCGGTCGACGAAATGCCAGTGAGACAAAGCGTGTAGCAAACTCCTGAACGTCGCCAGCCCAACCTTCACTATTTGGTTTGGCTCCGGCGAGCGACGCTAGATTCGCCACAACGTAGTTTGCGGCTTCGATGGAAGCGGAAGTAGTCGCTGCGTGCCAAGCCTTCGAAACTGCCGTGCCTCGAACGTAGCCCATACTACTATCATCTGCTGGGAAGGCCGTGCTCACCACCATGACAGGAGACACTCGCAAAGGTACTAGCAAGTAATTGGGAATGACCCTATCAACACCATTTGGCGGCTTCCAATTTAGCTCGATGGACGCTGACTTTCCCTTAAATTTGAAGTACTCCAGCACTAGAGGATAGGCCCGCCCACCTAACAACGTCACCGAAGCCCTTTCTTCTCGCATCTTTCCTGAGCTGACCCAGCCATCAATAAGTGGTTTGTCAGAATCCCCGTTTACCGAAAGACGAAAGCCGTTCTCTGTCCGCACAATGAATTCGTATACCCCAGTTTCAGGAGCAATCACCGAGCCTTCCCATTCGATCGCAAAGGCCTCAGCCTTGATCTCCTTTGGCACCGGGCTCCCATTCTTAAAATTAAATCGAACTTCGGAGTCGACGCGCTCCAACTTCCGCTGGTCGCGACGCGCTCGGCGGCCATCGTAGTAGGACGCCTTTAAGCCGCGCTCCTCTCCCAACTCTCTTGTCCGACGAAAGCTCCCCACAAGATCTGCTGCAGACTGTTGAAACTGACTCGCCGTTAGCCGCGCTAGCTCCACGCGCACAGGCTTGTTCCGCGCCCTCGCTGCCTCAGAATAGAAAGTATCATAAATAAACGCCGCCACGGCTTGAGCATCATCATCCTCGCACAAGGCAGCATCATCTTCGGGCATCGTCCTGTGAATGAGCTTGGCGAGATCAGGAATCGTCCGATCACCAAAGAGCGGTTCGTCATACTCATCTGCCACACCTTGACCTCTAGGGCCATGACATTCCGCGCACAGCTTTCCGTAAATCACGTGTCCCCGCTTTCGTGCTTCTTCTCCGAGAACCGAGGCCAACAAGAGAATGAATAGAAGCGTGATTCGAAAAGGCATGAGTGTGGCACCATAGAAACAAGATCGAGATCAAAACGGTGCGGTCGTTGATCGATAAATCCTCTCAAAAATGAGACACAATCTACTTTTCCATAAGAACGTCTTCTGCTTTCTATAGTCAGCCGCCTTGCCCCTACCTATGAGAACCTCTAGTCGCTGTTCCAGTTCACAGCTTTAACCTGTGTTTGATCTTAGCCCTGATAGGCTCTTGGTCCTCCCTCTTTGGCAGCTCAGGGTCCATCACCTTTGCATGGAAAACGATCGGCGATCCCGGAAATCCAGGCATGCCAACTCGGCCGCATGGCCAGATGAGCAATGTGATTACCATTGGCCAAGTCAATCATGAGTACGCGATGGCGAAACACGAGGTCACCGCTGGTCAGTATGCTCACTTTCTCAACTGTAAAGCTAGGTTCGGCGACCCCCACGGCCTCTACAATCCAAGAGCAAGCTCCAGTTCGTTTGGCTACATTACCCGGATTGGAAGTGGTATATCGTCCAATCCATACCAGTACGCAGCCAAATCTGGATTCGCCAAACTCCCCGTCAACTTTGTCGGCTTCCGAGACGCACTTAGATTCGTGAACTGGTTAGCCAACGGTCAGGGAAACGGCGATACGGAAAACGGTTCCTACGACCTGTCTCAAACGGCACCTAACCGACAAAGCGGAGCACAAGTATTCCTGCCAAATGAACATGAATGGCAAAAGGCTGCGTACTACGACCCAAAATCGACGTCGCAAGGAGGCCCAAGAAACGACTCACACTACTGGATCTACCCTCAACAGTCAGATGAACAGCCCATCCGTGCAAGGCTCGATTCTTCTCGCATCATCACCAACCCTCAACCTCACCTGTCTAACTATGGTAGAGACAATACCCAAGGCCATTGCCAGGTGGACTCCGGCGGTAGCGGCACAGAGTCTTACTACGGGATCATGCACATGGGAGGTAACGTCGTGGAGTGGCTGGAAGATCGAAACTCAACCCTAGATAGCACTCACCAAGATATCCGTGGTGGAGACTGGGCAAATGGAGATTACGACCAGCGCAACCACTTCATCAATTTCGCTGCACCTACCCATGAATCAACTGACAATGGATTCCGACTAGCGGCATCGCTGAACTTTGCCAGTTCAACCGCAGGAGGCCCTGGCGAACCCAGCGGCGGTGGCGAACCCAGCGGCGGTGGCGAACCCAGCGGTGGCGTTTGTTCTGCCCCTGACAGTTTTCCACCGAGCGGTGAAGGTTGGGTTCAAATGTTTGACGGCACGCAATCATCTCTTGAAAACGACTGGCTTCAAAGTGGCACTAGAGCATGGGAGGTCATTGATGGTAACCTCCATCACGAAGACGTCAGTGGGAGTAGCCATTTGTTTTACGATGGCCCAAACAGTCGTTTCACCAGTTTCGAGATGGTGTGTGAATGGAAGTCAGGTGTAGGCGCAAATTCGGGAATCTACTTCCACACCGAATACCAAGCAGATGGCTTCCCGGCGATCGGCAACGAGGCTCAAATCAACAACACCTCTTCCGCAGCGATTGACAAGAAAACCGGTTCGCTATTCGGGACGGTGAACTTAGAGACGACCGACATACAAGACGAAGTCTGGAACAAACAACGTATCGTCGTCTTGGACACTCGCGTCGTCATTGAGGTGAACGACGAAACGACGGTAGACATCGACTTCGAGACGTTTGGTCGGCACATTCATCGCCCCCTTGGCTCAGGACTCATTGCCCTGCAGGGAGAAGGCCTTGGCGGCTTCCATGACAAGATCATCTTTCGGAACCTTTATGTTCGCCACCTGCCCGTAAGTGGATGCGGCGGCGGTGGCGAACCCGGCGGCGGTGGCGAACCTGGCGGTGGTGGCGGCGAACCCGGCGGCGGCGGTGGCGAACCTAGCGGTGGTGGCGGCGAACCTAGCGGTGGTGGCGGCGAACCCGGCGGCGGCGGTGGCGAACCTAGCGGTGGTGGCGGCGAACCCGGCGGCGGCGGTGGCGAACCCGGCGAGCCCTTTAGCAGTGATAGTTCGACCATCGCTCTCTATCATTTCGATGGTGACGGCAACGATTCCTCCGGGAATGGGCACGATTTAGAGGCAACCGGAAACGTTACTTACAGCAGCAGCGATCTTAGCTGGATGACAACACCATCAGGCGCTGCCGCCTGCTTTGGCACAAGTGACGAGCTTTTCGTTTCACTCCCAGATGCTGTTCTCCTTCCCAGCCATGGCTCGGAGTTGACTGTCGAATGGAACGTCAAACCCACAAGCATCCCACCACGATCAGGCAACAGCATCAGTTATATCAGACTATACCAAGGTTACGACACATACATTGAACTCAACACGCACCCGTGGGCTAGGCCCTACTACCCAGTCCTACGAGTCAACGGGACGGAACTCATTTCTGACGAGAATATGGAACCCTTGTTCCCAACTGCGTGGACGAAGATGAAGGTCACACTCGATGACAACGGCTTAGTAACAGCCCACATCAATGATCATGCTATCTCAGCAACATCATTGCCTCCGAACTATAATCGGGGTTCTGCCTGGCTCCTCTCGATGGGAGGCTTCGATGGATGTATCGACGAGCTGAGAATCAGCAGCCTCGCGCGCTCTGCGTCTCAGCCAGGCGGCGAGCCTGGCGGTGGCGGCGAGCCTGGTGGTGGTGGTGAGCCCGGCGGCGGCGGCGAACCCGGTGGTGGTGAGCCCGGCGGCGGCGAACCCGGTGGTGGTGAGCCCGGCGGCGGC
>JAACDM010000139.1 GCA_009936795.1 Verrucomicrobiaceae bacterium
CAATTTGCTATTGGTAAGCGCTAAGGCCTGTTGCGGGACAACGCTTTGTTCACGGCGATAGCAGTCGGTTACTCTGGCTTCATCGAAGATGGTTAGGAAGAGATTCCGTTCGTTGTTGGAGTGGAAGAAATAGAGACTGCGGCGGCTCGAAGAAGCCTGCTGGTTCGTGGGTACAGGTGGGCCACCCATGGAGACATCGAGCGTGCCTGACAAGGTGAGAACGGTATCGCGAACGGCTTGGGATTCCAGGCGAAGCGGCTCACGTCGCCACCAGTGGCGATTGTCAGGATCCCGTACTAACTGGGTTGCCGCGCCAACCGTGGAAGAGCGCATCCGATAGGTCGCGGAACTCACCATGAGACGATGCACATGTTTCATGCTCCAACCATGGTCCATCAGTTCCACGGCTAACCAATCCAGCAACTCTGGATGCGTGGGCGGTGAGCCGTTCCTTCCGAAATCGAACACGTCAGCGACTAGCGGTTTTCCGAAGTGTCGCGCCCAGAGATGATTCACCGCCACGCGCGCGGTCAACGGATGACGTCGGTCGGTGATCCAATCTGCGAGCGCGGAACGTCTTCCAGAACTCTGTGAGGGGAATGGCAGCGGCGGGTCATCTTTCGAGGAATCGAGAAAGCGCGTGGCTGACCACCGCGCCCCATGGATTGGAGTGAAAGTATCTTCGGCCGTGATTGGGGCAGAGCATTTCTCCTCCGCTTTCTTCAGCGATTGCTTGGCTTTCTTCAGGTGATTCTCGTCCTTGGAGTTTTCGCCGAGAGCCAATTCACGCTGCGCTTTGACCAATCCCAGTTGTCGCTCAGCATGAATGGCTGGCTCACGCGCTTCATGCCCGTTCCCTGTCCAAGAAGCGCGCGTGGCGGCCACCCGCGCTTGGATACTCTCCAAGTTGGCCTCTGCCACAGCAACATCCCACTTACTCCCGGCTGCCTGAAGGAGCTCTTCAGCCGTGCTCAACAGAGTCTCCATGACCCATGCCCGGCGCTCCGGGTGGAAAGCCTCGGCTGGTAGAGAGACGGGCACGACCTCAAGTTCCTTGAATGACAATAGCTCAGGAACGCCCGGGTCCATCACCGTGGATTTGTCAGGCTGCTTCTCTTCGCCTCGAATGTAGCGGTAAGTTGGTTGGTCTAGCAGCGCATCGAACGCTCGGGGAATGCCATCTTTGGCAAGGTCGGGCTCGCCCGGGATACGATCCGTGCGCACATGATAGGGCTCAAAGAAGGCCCGCAGGCGATAATAGTCCGAGTGTTCAATGGGATCGTACTTGTGATCGTGGCACTTGGCGCAATTCATGGTCAGTCCAAGAAAGGCCTTGCTCACATGCTCCACCGTTTCGTCCATCCATTGGGTGCGATTGAAGATGAAGTAATTTCGAGCGAGAAAGCCGGTGGCCCGCAGTTTCGAAAGCTCCGTGGGATACAGCTCGTCAGCGGCCAACATTTGCCGAACCATCTCATCATAGGGCGCGTCCTCATTGAGCGATTCCACGATCCAGTCGCGCCAATGCCAGATGTGTTTCTGACTGTTTCGCAGTTGCTGGTTGAGCCCCCACCAATCGCTATACCGCCAGATATCCATCCAATGGCGAGCCCAACGCTCCCCATGCTGCGGATCATCTAACAAACGCGCAACAAGAGCATCATACCAATCCGGCGATGGGTCCGTCTGACAACGTTCGATCGCCTTGGCAGTAGGAGGTAGGCCAAGGAGATCGAAAGACAAACGCCTTAACAGAATCAAACGCGACGCCTCCCCTTGAGGCTGAAGTTCCTTGGCTTCGTGCCCTTGCGCGATGAAGGCGTCGATTGGATTGCGAACCCAGGCATTGGGATGCGGAGGCACGGGTGGACGTGCAATCGGTTGGAACGCCCAATGCTTCTCAGGGTCCGCTTCCGGTTGCTCATCCTCGGGTGCTGGGGCGTCCGCAATGATCCACGACGTGAGCCAATCCACCTCTTCGGGGGTCAACGGTTCCCCTTCGTGTTCAGGCGGCATCCGATCGTCGAGTTCACCGGTGCTCACCCGCTCTATCATAATGCTAGCCATGGGATCACCCGGCACGATCACCTTGGATTGCCGCATGGCCTCCACGGTGTCCACTCGGAGGCCTCCCTTCTGCTTGAGTGCTCCATGACAGGCGTAACAGCGCTCACGCAGAAGCGGCTTCATCTCGGTCAGGTAATCAGCCGCCACCACGTTGGTTACCAGCGAAAGTAGGCCTGCAGCGAGAAGAAGATTACATCGGAGACGCACACGGATGCCCAACAAGCCTAAAAGGGTGTCGTAGCAGCGCATGAGGAAAAGTCTGATCAAACCATCTCCTGAGTTCAATAGAAAGGAGTGCGCGACCACGGATCACTCCTAAAGACGAGAACAGTCAGAATCCCTTTGATCGCGGCCAGAAAAACCCGGATGCTGCCATCTAGCCGATGCGATTCCTCTGCTACGCCATCTTCCTTCAACCGATCCTCCTTGTCTCCTAGCTGGCGTTCGAGGAGAACGTCCGCCCGATCCTTGAGCGCTCGTGCCTGAAGTGCCACGGCGGAGAGAAAGTGAAGGGCCATGTCGATTTCTCAAAGATCCTGACGGAGACCGATGCCGATTCGCAGTACGAGTTGTGGGCAACCGTCGCCGAGGTCATCGAGGCCGAAGAGATGCCACCCGAGGACGAGCCACCACTCTCAGGGAAAGACAAAAACACCATCCTCAACTGGCACCGGCAACGCCTCGCCGCCCCCATCGAGGAGCGGCCTGGAGTGTTTCGCCCGCGGCGTCTGTCCGGACCGGAATACCGCAACACCCTCCACTCGCTCTTCGGGTTCGAGCTGAAGGTCGCTGTGGTCGAGGCGGAACAGACAGTGGTCGGTGAGCAGTCGCTAGTGATGAAGCTGCTACCGACCGACCCACCCGGAGAGAGCGGCTTCATCAACGACACCCACGGCGCGCGCCTCTCGGCAGTCATCTGGGATCAGTATACGCAGCTAGCCGGCGCGGCGCTGGAGAAATTGTTCTCCAAGAAAGAACGCGACCAGCTTGGCCATCTGATAGGGGCACCGCTCCAAGAAGAATGGACGACCGCAGAGTTCTCGGCAGCACAAGCCGAGCAACTGATCCGCACCTTCGTCCCCCGCGCCTGGCGCCGCCCCGTCGCGGACGACCAACTAGCAAAGATCCTCACCGCGCTCGACGGCAAGCAGGGCGAGGCCTTGGTCGCCGCAACCAAGTTCGAACTGAAAGCCGTCCTCATGTCGCCCTCATTTCTCTACCGAGGAGTTCTTATGCAGGCCGAACCCGACAAGCAGCAGCAGGTCGATCCCTTCGAACTAGCAGAACGCCTGTCCTACTTTCTCTGGGAAGACCAGCCCGATACCGAGCTCATGAAATTGGCTGGGGATGGATCGATCTCAGATCCCGCAGTCGTCGCAGCGCAAGTCACCCGGATGTTGCAGTCGCCGAAAGCGCGCAGCCTTTCAGAGAGCTTCGGCGCGCAGTGGTTGCTCATCGGCAATCTCGACGAGCTGCTGCTGAAAAACCCGATCCGGCTCCACGCGCTCAAGACGCAGCCGCTCGACTTTCTCAACTACCTGTTCACCGAAGATCGCTCTGTCATGGAGATCATCGACTCCAAAGTCACCTTCGTGAACCAGGGCACCCAGGGGTTCTATGGCAAGGATCGCAAGCGCATGAAACGCATCACCGTGCCCAAGGGGATCGAACGCTCGCGCACGCCTAACCAGAGACTGACACTAGAACACGCCGAGGGGCGCGGCGGCATCCTCACCATGCCGGGCATCCTCACCATGAACATTGGCCCGATCCAGCGCGGCACCTGGATGCTCAGGCAGATCCTCGGCGAGCAGCTCGGCGAACCTCCCGCAGACATCCCCGCGATCCAGCCGAGCCCGCCCGGAGAAAACCTCTCCTTCCGCCAGCGCTTCGAGGCCCACCGCAGCGACGCCAGCTGCGCCCGCTGCCACGAGAAGATCGACCCGTTGGGCTTCGCGCTCGACGGCTATGACCAGAATGGCAAGTTCACGCTCGCATCGGACCAGGCGAAGGGGGAAAAACCACCGCCACCGATCGATACCTCGGGAAAACTCCCGACCGGTGAGGCCTTCAAAGACTTCGCCGAGCTCAAAGCCATCCTCATGACCAGCCAGCGCGAGACCATCGTGCGCAACATCGTAGAGCACACGCTCGCCTACGCGCTGGGCCGAAAATTGGTGCGCAGTGACCAGCCCACCGTTGATCGCATCACGAAGAACCTTTGCGAGAACGACGGAACATGGAAGAGTTTGTTTGTCCAGATCGCCAACAGCCTCCCGTTCAGAGAGACGATCATCGTGACCAGCCAGAAGAAGAACCATGAGTAAGCATTGGAACATCGAGCGCAGGACCTTTCTGCGGGGCGCCGCCGGCGCACTCATCCCGCTGCCGTTCCTCAACCTGATGGAGTCCGCTGCCGGGGCGGCATCGCGCGATCTCGCCGGGAAGGCAAAACCGCCCGTGCGATTTGTCACCCTGTTCAAGCCGAACGGCGTGCATCCACCATCGTGGAACATCAACGGCGGCGTCGAAAACGACTTCCGCATGTCGCCACTGATGCAGCCCTTCGCCAAGCACAAGGACGACCTGCTGATCCTCGACAACATGGGCGACTTCGGTTTCTCATCCCACAGCAACTCGACCCGACGCTTCCTCTCCGGTCACCACACCAACAGCAAGTCGGCATCGCTCGACCAGCTGATCGCCGACAAGATTAAAGGCGAGACCGCCCACCGCTCGCTCGAGCTTACCACCGATGGGCTGTTCACTAACCAGATCGGCTGCAGCTACATCTCCTACGATAAAAAGGGCGCTCCGATCCCGCGCGAGAGCGACCCGCAACTGGTCTTCGACCGGCTGTTCCGCAACCCAATGTACGACCCGAAACAGCGCGGGCAAATAACCAGCCTGCTAGACAGGGTCAGAGACGATGCGAGGGCCTTGCAGCGCAAGACCGGGCGCGAAGACAGCGAGACCCTGGACGAGTACTTCACCGTCCTCCGCGAGACCGAACAGCGCCTCGAAAACATGAAACCAGCGGCAGTCCCGCAAGGCATCGACTTTTCAAAACTCAAACGGCCCGAGAGCACCAGCAACCTCGACGAGCAGGTCAACGCCATGCTCGACATCATCGCCATGGCGCTGTGGACCGACTCGACCCGCTGCATTAGCTACATGCTAGGCAACAGCAACAGCCGCATGATCTTTGATTTCCTCGGCATTAAAAAACAACACCACTACCTCTCGCACTTCTTCCGCAACTTCAGCCGCTCGAACATCGACGCGCTGCTCAAGATCAGCCTCTGGCACATGGAGAAGTTCGACCGCCTCCTCACCAGGCTCAAATCTTACAAAGATCAAAACGGCTCGCTCCTCGATCACAGCGTGGTGTTGTTCGGCTCCGGCATGGGCCACAGCGACAACCACACCGCCCAGCGCATCCCGATCGTCCTCGCCGGCAAAGGGGGTGGCATACTCAAGACCGGGCGCTACCTCCGCTACTCGGAGAACCAGGAACTCGGCCGCCTGCACCTAACGCTGCTGCAAAAATTCGGGGTCAGTGAGGACACCTTCGCCAACGCCTCCGCCCCTCTACCGGGCCTCGATGGCGGTGCCTTCGACGAGTACCACGAACGCCCGTTCGACAGCTGGGTGAAAACCGGCAACGGCAAGATCACCGTGCAAGGTCGGCTACGGATGTCGGACGACCTCGACGAGGCGAAGATCTTCTACATCGACGTGAAAGACAAGCCGACGGTGAGGATCGATGTTAGTTTCAGAGACTTCCACAAGTTCAATCTCGCCTACCACGTCGGCACCCCGATCGTCCTCAGCGGCAACAGGAGCGAGCGCAAAGGCCAGCTCGTCCTTACCAAAGTCACCGACCTAAAATCTCTCTTCGGCAACAGCAAGCCCGGCGGGGCGAAAGGGTAGGAGTATCCTGGGACCGCCGACATCCTCGTCGGCCCGCATCGCATCCCGCC
>JAACDM010000140.1 GCA_009936795.1 Verrucomicrobiaceae bacterium
GAAGATGATGGAGTTTCGATATGACAGCAGTGCCGCATTTGAAACGGCCCTTGACCAGTATGTGAAAGAGACTTGGCCGGGCACGTCGGTCGATTTCAATTATCACGGCAATCCACCTTTCTCCTTTGAAGTAGGACAGCGACCTGTGCAGCACGGGGTGACGGGAGATTTCATCACCGGCGAGACCGGTCAGTGGGCTTTCAGTGCCTTGGGCGTCGGTTTCAATGCGGAGTTTTATCGGGCGACTGCAAGCGATCGTCGCGTTCAGGTGGTGATGCAGCGTGGCGTGCGGCACTATCACGATCAAACGACACGCCCTCTGAACGACATGCGCTGGGAAACCATGACTTTGTTGGCGCACGGAGCGTTTGGCACCATGGTCGACAAGACGGCCTATGATGGCTGGCTCGATCCGGTGTTCTACCAAAGACTCGCGAAGGTGTTCCAGGAGGCCAACGAGAAGCGGAAGCACTTTGGGCAACCGCTGCATGCGGATGTTGGGATCTATTTCTCACATCGCACCCGTGACTGGTTAGGGCGCGAGAACGCAGCCCAAGCTTGGCAGGGAACGCTCGGTGCGCACAAGGCACTCGCCTACGCCCACGTGCCTTGGGGCATTGTTCTCGATGAGAATGCGGGGCTTGATCGTTTGCGGTCGTTTCCTGTGATCGTGCTGCCGAATATCGGCATCCTATTGGAGGGCGAAGTCACTGCTCTGACTGCGTATGTGGAAGCGGGAGGCAACTTGATTATCACCGGTGCCACCGGCCTTCATGATCGCTATGGCAATTGTCTCGAAACGTCTGTTTTAGAGCACCTTATAGGGGGACGTTGGAAACGAACACTGGATTCGATGGACAACCATTTCCGCTTCAAGAAGACCGAGAGCGATTCGCCTTTCGCCAATGGCATTTCCGCTGGCTGGCCATTCCTAGTCCAAGGAAAGTCAGTGGTATACGAACCGGTCACCGCTAAGGCCTACGGCGAACTGCTCCCACCACATCGGACAGTGATGCAACGTGAGGGTAAGGAGGCCACCCACTTTCCTATGTCGGCGGATACAGCAAATTCGTCGGGCCCTGCAATCCTAGTCAATCAGGTTGGAAGGGGTAAGGTTGTCACCCTCGCTTGTTCTCCTGGCGAGGCGGCCACGAGCGAGTTCCATATCACCGAGGCGCGTCAGCTCCTGCCGAATGCTGTACGTTACCTTTTGCCAGAACCGATGATCTCTGTGACTGCACCGTCCTTTGTAGAATCGGTCGTTACTCGCGAAGGCGATACAATACGAGTTCATTTCATTGCAAGAATCGAACCTTCGGCGGCGACGCCCATCACCGGCCGTCCGGCAGTGTTGCCGACCATGATGGAAGACACCCCGCTCTTCCGCGTTCATATTCACAGTCGTGACCAGCCAAGCAGAGTTACTGCCATTGATTCCAAGACTAGCATGCGCGTGAACGGGTACGAGGTCACCGCACTCATCGAGAATGTGCACGAAGTGCTGCTGCTAGAGATTAAGTAGGTGCAATGACTGTAGTCGTCATCGAATTACAATCGGCGACAGGGGCACTGCTATGAATCTGCAAGTTAACGATAGTCTCGCAACCATGCCGCGATGTTGGCGATGTCCTGCGCTGATAGACCAAGGGTCGCCGGATCGAACATTAGTGAACGCTTGAATTCATGCTTCTTCTCAATGCGGATATTGGGGATGAGTTGTGTTAGGCCGCCGGCAGACTGAATGACAGTTGGAAGTGCGCCGTCCATCCAGAGTGGGCTGTTGTTGAAGGCGATCCCGTGGATGATTCTACCGTCTTTGAGGATGATCTCGGTGCCCATGTAGCCGTGGGCGATACCGGCAGAAGGTTCGGCAATAGCACGCACGATAGACTCGCGCTCTTGGTTCACACCCCAGCCTTTGAGGTTTGGTCCATAATCTGTCCCGTTATCGCCGATCTGGTGACAGAGGACGCAGCGGGTCGTGGCCGCAAGTTGACCCCGGGTAGCGTCTCCCTTGAGACTCAGGACCTCTTCTACGGTAGGCTGTTTGGCGTCAGTGGTTGGTTCGGGTAAAGGGGAGGCGGTGACGACGATGGCAGCCGGGTCGTAGATGCCTTTTTCTTTGAGGCCTTTGGCGATGTCATACTTAGCCCATTCGCCAGTGAGATTCCGCATGAGCCAAGCAGTGGCTTCGCCTTTCAACGGGGATCTGTTAGAAGCCAATTCAAGCATGGTATTCGCGGCGTGAGCGTCATCGATAAAGCCAATTGATTCCACGGCGAGTTTGCGTTGGTCATGCGAAAGCGAAGGGTTCTGGGCACGCATTTTGAGACTTTCTATGGAGGCAGCTCCCCAAAGTCGCCATGTTAGTCGAGCAAAATTGTCGGACCATTCGGAAGGCCTCCCTGGTTTGAGACCTTTTTTAATCGCTTTCCAAATAATACTCTCTTGCTTTGCGGCACCGAGCCCGATGGCTTCCAGGGAATTTTTGTCGGAGGTGTCGCAGCGTTTGGCGAGTTCGACGAAGATATCCGTGGTGCGAGCGGCAGGGATGTCGCGTAATGATAGGGCGACCTCTCGACGGACTTGTGGTGATTGGTCCGTGCACATCTGGTGAGCATGCGGCACCATGTCTTGCCCAGACCGTCGCAGGGATCTGTAAGCGACTACGCGCTGTTGGGATCGCTCATGTGTTAAGAAGCCGATACAAGCCTTTAAACCCTGGTCTCCAAGATAGGGCAGGAGCCACACCGCACGGGCAGCGATCCAGGGATTCTCGTCTTCGAGGAGCTCCTTGACAGATGAAAAGGCCGTTGCTCCTTGCGCTTTAAGGGCACGAAAGCCGAGGTACCTAGTATGAATGGCCGGGCTGCATAGAGCCTTGATCTGACCCTCTGTAGTAGCGAGATCGATGGTGGGAATGACAGGTTTGAAGCCTGGTGGAGCAATCCGATAAATGGTGCCGGAGAAGGACTCGTCTAAGTGACTAGAGGCACCGACACGCGGGTCAAACCAATCACAGAAATAGATCGCGCCATCGGAGCCAACGGTGACATCGCTGGGGCGAAAGTGTTTTGCTGAAATGCCAGTGCCGTTCTTCGGAGGACCGGCAAAGTCGGCTCCTTCGAATTCCTTCTCGGGGTTGGTGGTGACGAAATCGAAGCGCTTAAGCGCGAAGGTGCCGCCCTTGGGTGTTGGCTGATAGCCGAGAATAGTGTTAAGCGCGGCCTCACCACTCAAAAGGAGGCCGTTCCACTTGGGGTCGAGCACGCCGTTCTCATAAAACGTGATCCCAGTCGGAGCCCCGCCCCCGTATACGTCACCGGCATCCATGGTGCCTGGGTCGTCTTGTCGCCAGTGGACTCTATCATAAGCCTGTTCGGGGCGTTTGACCATCTTGTTGCGCTGCTTGCCATCGCGTGTGAAATAGCCGGCGCAGCCATACTCAAGGGCGAAGGTGGTGCGGCAAGCACGTGGGTCGTCGTTGTCATTCTGGAACATATCGCCGAACGAAGTCAGCGTCTGTTCGTAAGAATTGCGCAAGCCATGACTAACGATTTCAACGTTCGAGCCGTCGGGATCCATCCTTACAGCGAACCCGGACGTCCAAACATGGCCGTCACCGGAGATTCTGCCGGTGTTGCGAAGATGGTCCGCTGGCCAATTTGGCCCATCGCCACCGTAGGTGCCACCCATGTAGAAGGTTTTCCCAGACTTGTCGGTAAAGACGGCGCCGCAATTGCCATTGTTGAAATAGAACTTCCCGTCGGGACCTGCGATGAGGGAATGCAAACCGTGATCATGATTAATCGCATTGAATCCTGTAAGGATGACCTCACGTTTATCGATCTTGGGATCAAATCTCAGATTGCGATCGACATCAGTATACGCCAGGAGATCTGGAGGCTGCGAAACATAGACGACGTTGTCTATGACTGCTACGCCGAGTGGGGAGATAAGTCCGGGTTCTTGTACGAATGTGTGGGAACTGTCGCATTTCCCGTCGCTGTTGGTGTCTTGCAGAACCACGATGCGATCTCCTGCAGGGCGTGTTCCCTTTCTTCCCCGATAGTTGACGCCCTCGGCGACCCAGATTCGACCCGCGTGATCGATGTCCATGTTCGTCGGGTTATGAATAAGCGGAGTGCTAGCCCAGATGGTCACTTCCAACGACGGATCGATCGTTCCAAAGAGCGAGGGGGGAATAGATCGTGGTTCTTGCGTTGGCTTCCAATCGCCAGCGTCAAGCCTGTGCAAGTTAGTGAAGCACATGAGCATGAGAAAGTGGAGGCGTAGCATGATATGAGAGCTTTGGATGTTAGCCGAGAATACCGTTGACTACGTCACCGTGAACATCGGTCAATCGGTAATCACGACCTTGGAACCGGTAGGTCAATCGCTTGTGATCGATTCCTAGCAAATGCATGATAGTCGCATTGAGATCATGTACGTGAACGGGACTCTCCGTAATGTTGTAGCAGAAGTCATCTGTGGCCCCGTGCACGTGCCCACCTTTCACGCCGCCACCACACATCAATTGCGTGAAGCAGCGTGGATGATGGTCGCGCCCCGCTTTCTCTCCAGGATCCTGAGCATAAACCGTGCGTCCGAACTCGCCGCCCCACACCACCAAGGTGTCGTCTAACAGGCCGCGCTGCTTGAGGTCCTGGATGAGACCGGCGGTCGGTTGTTCCGTATCAAGACACTGCCGAGCAAGGGCTTCGGTGAGCTTGGAATGCTGATCCCATCCCATGTGAAAGAGTTGCACAAAGCGCACATCGCGCTCCGCTAGTCGGCGCGCAAGAAGACAATTTCTCGCAAAGCTGCCAGGTTTCCTGACATTCGGACCATAAAGCTTCAAAACACTCTCGGGCTCATCTGAAATGTCAGCCAACTCTGGCACGCTCGCCTGCATGCGAAAGGCCATCTCATACTGCGTGATACGCGACTCGATCTCCGGATCACCGATCACCGCATGCTGGGCCCGGTTCAACGCGGCGATATCGTTCAAGATATCCCGGCGCATCGCACGGTCGATTCCTGGTGGGTCTGCTAGATAGTAAACAGGGTCTCCTGTATTACGAAGCTTCACGCCTGAGTGCTCCGTGGGGAGGAATCCCGCATTCCATAGTCGGCTGTACAAAGGTTGCGCACCCCCTGCCGTGGACCGTGAGGTGAGCACGAGATAGGCTGGAAGATTGGCATTGAGCGTTCCCAAGCCATAGGAGGCCCACGAACCGATGGCAGGCCGCCCCGCTAATGGAAACCCTGTTTGGAAAAAGGTGATCGCCGGGTCATGGTTGATCGCCTCGGTGTGCATGGAACGGATGAGGCAAAGCTCATCTGCCACACGACCCAAATGCGGCAGCAGTTCGCTCATGTCGATGCCACTTTGACCGTTTTTAACAAACTGATAGGTACTCGGCAAGATGGGCAAAGCCTCCTGCTTCGAGGTCATGGTAGTGATTCTCTGGTTGCCTCGAATGGAGGCGGGCAATTCCTTGCCGCGTTCTTGCTGCAAGTTAGGTTTCGGATCAAAGAGATCTATTTGTGAGGGCCCGCCCGATTGAAAAAGGGAGATCACACGCTTGGCACTCGGCGCATGCTGCGATGAGGCCATGGCCGAGGTTTGGCCAGAATTTAGAAGCGAACCCAAGGCAGCTAAACCCAATCCATGAGCCGATGAATGCAGAAAGGCTCGTCGACTCATCTCTAAAATAGGAACGTTGTCTTGCCTCATCGATTCATCAATTCGTCGAGGTTAAGAATTGCCGAAGCGACCGTTGTGAGTGCTGCCATTTCTGGCTTCGGTAGGTCTGTTACCATGGGCGCCTCTCCTTGATCCAAGAGTTTGCTAGCACTCCCAGGGTCTTCCCGATAACGTTTCAGGCGACGCTCATAGCCATCCAACAGAATAGTCATCTCCTTAGACGTGGCGTAGCGTGAGGTGGCCTGGCGAAAGCCCCACGTAATGCGTTCACGAGCGCTTCCCTCATGACGCCTCATGCGTTCAGCGAACTTCTTGGCGGCTTCGACATAAGTAACCTCATTCATCAGAGCGAGTGCTTGCAGGGGGGTGTTCGTGGACGCCCGCTTCACCTGACACTGTTCGCGGCTGGGCATGTCAAAAAGTAACATGCTAGGCGGTGCTACCGTACGCCGAATGCGGGAGTAGAGACTGCGACGATAGAGTTTTCTGCCATGATCCTGGACAAACGTCCCGCGTTTCTCAACTTCTTCCCAGAGTCCATCGGGTTGATACACCCACGCGCTGCTGCCTCCTAATTCTTCCACCAACATGCCTGAAACAAATAAGGCCTGGTCACGGATCATCTCGGCCTGCAAGCGGACGCGAGGCCCTCGGCTGAGCCATCGGTTGTTTGGATCACGTTCCAAGCTGACGGCATCGTAAACAGCGCGCTGTTGGTAGGTGGCGCTCGTTACGAGTTGTCGTAGTAAGCGTTTCATGTTCCATCTCGATTCCACAAAGTCGACCGCTAACCAATCGAGTAACGCAGGATGGCTCGGCCAATCAGCTTGGACCCCCAAGTTCTCTGAACTCTTCACAATGCCAGTGCCAAACAGCTGTTCCCAAAGCCGATTGACCACCACTCTCGCAACGAGTGGGTGGTCATCATTTACTAACCAATTTGCCAAATCTAGGCGTGTCAAGTGACTGCCTTCAGGTCGTGGAGAAAAGCTCGTTGGGAGCCCGGGCTCGACTGCTGTCCCTGGATAATCATACTGCCCTCGATTGAGCACAAAGGTCTGGCGAGGAATCTCGTCACGCATGATCATGACATGCGGATAACGTTGTTCAAGAGCCGCTAATGCGCGTTCTTTCGTGTTATTGTCGATTGCCTGCGTTTCGATCCCTTTCCTCTCGGCTTCAAAGCGAGTTGCCTGATAGCGCATGCGAGGCTTGGCACTGCCGCGGAGGTTGTTGATGAATCCCTTCTCATCAAGACGATTGAACAAGGCAAAGAGCTGATAGAATTCCTTTTGACTTACAGGATCATACTTATGGTCATGACAGCGCGCACAGCTCAACGTGAGCCCGAGAAAGACGGTGCCCATGGTCTCCACTCGATCGATCACATACTCTGTCCGCCATTCTTCATCAATGGCGCCACCTTCAGTCTGAATCCGGTGATTGCGATTGAACCCAGTGGCCAGAATTTGATCATGACGAGCATTGGGCAAGAGGTCGCCTGCCAATTGCTCCATGGTAAAGCGATCATAAGGCATATTGGAATTGAAAGCCTCAAGGACCCAATTGCGCCAAGGCCACTGCGCGTTCTCCAGGTCATTGTCATAGCCGTGACTGTCACCGTAACGTGCACTATCGAGCCACCAAGTTGCCATGCGCTCGCCGTAACGTGGTGACGCTAACAAACGGTCAACGAATTGCTCATACACGTTCGGCGAAGAGTCATCCAGAAAGGAATCCAACTCCTTGATATTGGGCGGCAACCCTGACAAATCCATGCTAACGCGGCGAAGTCGTTTCACCGTGGTCGCCCTTTGCTGAGGTTTCAATCCCTCAGCGAGCAAGCGCGCTTCGATGAACAGGTCTATGGGATTTCGCCCCCATAGACTTCCCTTTGGCGGAGCAGATTTGGAAGGAGCAGTGAATGCCCAATGCTTCTCATACCGAGCCCCTTCCGTAATCCATTGATGCAGGATCCGCTTTTCTTGAGGAGTCAGTGCGTTCTTCTCCTCTTGAGGTGGCATCAACTCATCATCATTCTTAGCAAAGATGCGAGCGACAAGGGCACTTCCTTCGAGATCTCCCGGCACAATGGCCCGCACGCCATCGCGCTCAGCATAAGCCACCTTTGGATTATCTAGACGCAGCCCAGCCTCACGCTTGGCAGCGTCGGCACCATGACAAGCGAAGCACTTGCTCGCTAAGATTGGAAGCACCTCCTTGTTATAGGAAATCTCGCCTGGCAGCAGCGTCGCGCTGCACGCAGACCAGAGAATGATCCACCATCGTTGCGCCATCTTTCCACTGAGAATCATCGAACACGCGCTGGCCCATCTGTCCCAAACCACGCCGGATCAATGGTGGCATGCGTTTTGATGGCTGTTGTCTCGCTTTCAACGAGCAGCTTACCGTCGTGATGAACCCTGTATTTACTCGGTAACTTCACGCCTCCGAACGATTGATGATTGCTAAAGAAAGTCTCACTCTTGACCAGTTTATTGCCCCTCTCCTGAGAGGTCACCTGCGCCTCAATCTTCGTTAGGAGAAACGTACCCTTGTCAAAGTAGAGCCTGATTTCGCCGCCCGAATCATGCACTGCCTTAATGCCGATGGTAGGTTTGCTTTCAACGTCAACGCCGGGGACAGTAGATAGCTTGTACTCGTCTTCAATGAGAGGATAAAGTAGTTGAGCCGAAGCGACTCGAGGTTGATGCAACGCAGCTTCATGTTCTGGACCGGAAAGCTTCTGGCCTTCAGCGCCGCTGCCATTGAACAAGGTGACTTCATCGCCCGCGACGCCGAGCGCAAATTGCCCTTCGGTCAGTTGACGATACCAACGTTTTGGCCAGTAGGTGGCATACTGAGCAACAAACGGAACACCCTGGCCCATCCCGTAGTAAGTCCCAGTCTCCATCCAC
>JAACDM010000720.1 GCA_009936795.1 Verrucomicrobiaceae bacterium
CTTCTCTGCAGTTTCAGCAGGCGCGTCCACCAGGAAATAGCGGTAGCCGCCAGCCGATGGGAACTCGTTCAGGAAGTTCTTTTCTGAGATGATGACGCTACCCTGCAAAAGTGAGTTCTGGAGAATACCTACGAGCCGAATACGGAGAATCTCGCCCAATTCATTCTCATAAAGTATGTCATCACCGACTTTTACCTTGAGAGCGTAAGTGGCGGAATTCATGTCCATGACCGCAGGGATGGCCCCATCAGGTAAGGGTTCTGATAGGATTTTCCAATCAGAACCTACTTGAAAAGTGAACGCGTTAAGGTCGGCAAGCGACTTCGGATTCACCGACATGAGCCGAGGACGCTGGGCCTGGTTGAGATTGAGGCAGCTTGCTTCTTCACCTTCTCGGACGCGGAAGGGAATCATGGAGAACGCTGCGCCTTCGTCATCTAGGCCATACTGTATCTTGGCCGCTGGCGTATTGAGGTCCTCATAGATGGGCAACGAAGACTCGCCTACATAGCGGAAACCTCCGGTGCCAGAGGCACGAACGTCGGCGTCCTGGGTCGCTTCTTGACGGAAGGCGTTCGTGGCACAGACCATGAAGACACCAGCTGCCATGATGACAATGACCGAGAGGCTACGGCCACGTTTCCTAGCGCTGTTGCGAATGCCAAGGGAAACGAGATCGCGCCGTTGGGCAAGCCAACGATGGGAACCGGCGAGAAGCAGTGAAGAGCCACAAAGGCCGGCCACTAGGGTCAGCATCCCGCCTGAGAAGAAGGAAATTGTCTGCGCCATGGCGCTAGGTTGAGAACGACCTCCTAGTAGAGAGGCAAGGGCAAGTAGGCCAGCCAGGAGCATGCCCCAGAACGCCTTTTGTTTGAGCCGAGAGTTGGACGCTGCGTGCTGAACATACTGCGTCACGCTTGCGCCGGTCATCAGTTTGAGTGGGGTGTGTTTGGAAATGCGCCGCGTGGCAAAGTAGATCGCGATGATGGCCATGAAGAACATGCCGTAGGCTCCCATGAGCCCCGAGGCCATGTTTGGAGCATAGACAATCTGAAGCCCGCCAATGGCTCCTTTCCACACAGACGTCAGCGCGCCAATCATGGCCTTCGTGTAGCCGAGCCCTCCAAGAATTCCCAGAAGGCTTCCTAGCAAAGCAACGATTCCACCCTCGATGAAGTAGGCCTTGCGAGCAAACTTGGACGTGAAGCCGAGGGCTCGGAGCGTGCCAATCTGTGATTCGCGTTGGTCGAGTCCAAGAGCGAAGAGCAACACGGTCAGGATAATCGCGGCGAGAATGATGAAGTAGCTCAGAGCCGTCAGATAGAGCCCCAGATCGAGTGAGTGGGTGACCGCTTGTTCTCGGCTCTGCGCAAGATCGATGAGATGCACACCAAACTCGCCAGGCTTGAGATTCTCGTCAAGCGTCGCTTTGAAACTCTCGCCATCGAATCCCTTCGGAAAGCGATAGGACGTCAGCTGTCCAAAGCGGTTGCTCCAGGCTTCCTGGCCAGCGCTTAGGGAAATAAAAGCTTTTGGTGTTCCCTTATAGTCATCCCAATAGGTTTCGTCTTTGTCGCGAATCTTCTCCAAATCGACAGGGATTCCCGGTTTCCAATCTCGGCAGTTGTCGGCCTCAGACACGCCTGGAAAGTCAGGCGTCCACCGGGCATGCATGGAGCCATCGGTCATCGGCAAGATGCTGTGCACCGTGAATGTCGTGCTCTTCTCCTCTAACTTTCTTCCTGGTGAGAACACATTGTAGCTCATGGCGACTTCATCTCCAGGGGCTAGTCCAAGGTCCTCCGCGAGCCATTGATTGATCACGGTTTCGTTCTCCTTCAGATCCTCCGGAACAGGCCCTGTGCCTGGCTCTACCGCCGCCACCATGCTATAGGGCGCTTCGCCATTGCCGCCTTTGATGCCGTTGATCAGGTAAGTGAACACTCCGTTACCATCTGGAGCGGCTTCACGGACAATCTCTTCAGCTCGCCAATCGACGAGCACACGACGGCTGACGATTTCCCAATCGCCCTCACGTTCGTGCAGCGCCAAGTCGGTGTCATCAGTGGTCCAGGCCTCGTCGATGGCCGTCTCAAGATCGGGTAGGGGAGTGTCACCCAGAACTAGGAGGAGATTAGCCCGGTCAACTTTGTCTAGCGATTTCGCTAATTCTCCAATGGACAGAAACAGATTGTTGGGCGCAGTCTGCTCAGCCTTGATGCTGTAATTGCCAAATTCACTACCGGTCAGAATCTTGGACACATCCAATCGAAGCGGCACCACCGCGTCGCTTTCCCCTGAAAGCGGAGCATCGCGAGAGATCGCGCCGGGCTGTTCGACTCTGGCGATGACGGTATCACCTACTTTGATGTTAAGTTGTTGAGCAAGAGCTTCGTTGATCCACGTTTCTCCGGGCGCGATCGAGGCACGTTCTCCACGAATACTCCAGAACGTATCGGGCACGCCAATGACGCTGATAGCATTCACGCGGGTGGTGGAGGTTTCATCGGTGATGGTTCCTTGCACCTGTACGACGGGCAAGATGGTGGCCTTGGTCGAAGCGGCGACTTTCGTAGCCAGTGCCTGCGAGAAGAAGCGATCATTGCCTAACAAGACAGCTTGGATACCGCCGCTGCGTTCCTCGATCAATTGCTTTAAGCTCGCCTTGACCGAGTTTCCAACAAAGAGGGCTCCCGTCAGAACCGTCGAGGCGACAAAGACGCCTGCGAGCACGGCAAGGTGGGTGCGCCAGTAGTGCCGCAGGCTTTTAAGAATGTAAGGAAACATGGCTTAGAGGCTTTCTAGCTTTCCATTCTGAATTTCTACGACGGATCCCACGGCCTTCGCAATCGCCGCATCGTGGGTCACCACGACCAGGGCAATGCCCTCAGATTCGTTCAATTCCAGGAGCAAATCCGTCAGGGAATCTGCATTGGCCCGATCTAACGCTCCTGTGGGCTCGTCAGCGAGGAGCAACTTCGGTTGATTGATCAAGGCTCGAACAACCGCCACACGTTGGCGTTCTCCGCCCGAAAGCTGGGCTGGAAACTTGGATTCTTGGTCTTTCAAGCCAACCTTGTCTAACAAATCCCGACCGCGTGCTTCGATGTCGCTCCAGTTCGGTTTCACTGCCAGGGCGTGCGCGGGAAAGGTCACATTCTCTAACACCGATAACTGGGGCAAGAGATGATGAAGCTGAAAGATGAACCCGATCGCTTTACTTCGAAGGGCTGCCTTCGCATTCTCCGACATTCCCTCCGTAGGCGTGCCATCGATCGTATAGGTACCGGCATCTGGCTGGTCCAGCAATCCGATGACATTGAGCAAGGTGCTTTTTCCTGACCCTGAGGGGCCGACAATGGCTAATCGGTCACCCGGATGCAGGGTCAAATCCACGCCATCGAGGATCACGCGATCACCGTAGCGCTTGCTCACTGAATTCAATTCCACCAGCTGTTTGTCCATAGTCGACGAGTTTGCACGGAACGCCGCCAGCGGCAAGTGTGCGTATTGAACTGGGAGCGATTCATCGCGGCTTCCCGGACAGGTTGCGAGGGGCTGAGGAGATAGACTTCCGGCCCCCGGGGCGATCAATATGATGAAGGGACTAAGTTAGTGAGTCAGGCGCGCGAAGGGCAAACCGGTCCAGATGATGATGGCAGGCGGCTCGTTGGATCTCCCGGTCGAGTCATAGTGGGAGAAGATCCAGCCAGTCAACGCCCGCGGAAAGGACGTGCCGGGATTGAGAGTGGCTGCCCCGCCCATTCAAACTACATGCTCAAAGTGTACCCCTATATCCTGACCAATGAGTGTTTGATGTCTGTCTGGCGGGACGGCAAGATCAACTCGGGGAGCGAGCAGGATGACTCCAACCGGCAGGAGCTGAGTGAGGCGTTACTCCGTCAACAGACAGCTGTATCTGAAGTTTTCCTGTTTTTTTGCTCCATCAGCAGTGAATTCAATCCACACGCGACTGGCTGGATCAAAGTTCAGGAGACCCTGTGAGAGATAATTATGGAAGTAGTGGCGTGAATGATAGAAGTGAGAAATGATCAGTGTTGAAAGGCCTGCCTGCTAGGTCTTCATCCAGCGCTTTGCTTTGAACTCTTGTTCGGGAAGGGTGCCGGGCTCGACCGTCTCAACGGGGATGCGAAGCTGGAATTGGTCCCAGAGGGCTTCTTGGAGACCTTTGCTGAGGTTGCTGGCGGTGGCAGCTTCTATCTCGAGCCTAAGTTCCACCATATTGTTTTGTGAGGATTGAACCACCCGGTATTCGCCGATGTCGTCGAAGCGGCGGACAACACGTTCAATGGCGCTGGGGTAAACATTGACACCACGAACGAGGACCATGTCGTCGATTCGGCCCAAGATTCCGCCGTCGAGGACGAGCTGATTGTTGGTGTGAAGCTTGCGGACAAGATCTCCGGTTCGGTAACGGAAGAGGGGGCAGGCGGTTCGTTTAAGCGTTGTTAGGACGAGTTCGCCGGTTTGGCCGTCAGTGACTTCTTGGTCAGTGTCAGGATCGAGAATTTCTGGGCAAAAGGCATCTTCCATGACGATGAGACGACCTGGAGTATCGGGATCTTGATGGGTGACAGGGCCGGTTTCGGTGAGGCCGTGATGATCGCAGACGCGAACGTGATCACCCCAAAGTTTAGTTAGGCGGGAGCGCACTTCGGGAATGCTGCCGCCAGGTTCCCCGGCCACAAGTAGGGCTTTTAGATTGGGAAATGAGAGTCCCAGTTCTTGAGCGAGGCTGCCGAGTCTCAGGCAGTAAGTAGGCGTGCCGCAAAGGGCTGTGACTTCAAAGCGTTTCATCATCTGCAGGCGGGCTTCGCTACGCATACCGCCGCCTGGGATCGCGAGAAATCCTAACTGGGTGGCGGCTTCGTAGGCTGTCCAGAAGCCAAGGAAGGGGCCGAAGGAGAACGCAAAGAAGATGCGTTCACTGGGAGAGGAAAGACCAGCAGCAGCATGAACCTGTTTCCAGCAGTCTAACATCGACTGCCAGCTTTCCGGGGTATCGATCCAGGGGAGTGGTTGTCCACTGGTGCCGCTCGTTTGGCAGTAGCGGGTGTAGCGCTCTAGTGGAAAAGTAAGATTGCTACCGAATGGGGTATTGATTTCGCGGTCTGTGGCGAGGTCGTTTTTGGTCGTAAATGGCACGACTCTGCGAAAGTGGTCTAATGAGTCGACCTGCTTTGGCACTCGTTCACTTTGAAACGCATTGCCTTCCGTGTGAACCAACTCTAGAAGGTCATTGATCGCTTGGAGGTGGTTGGTCATACGCTTTAGAGAATGGATTGCGTGAAGATGATACTTAGCACAATGAAGCCAAGAAAAAGAGTAAGGATAATGCGACGGCCAAACACGGCTTTGGGTTCACTGATTCCGCGTATGCCAATAAGGAAGAATGTCAGCGAGCTTCCAAGAATAATGGCGACCACATTTGTCGTGAAGAGGAGTGCTGCGAGGCCTGATGCTACCCAGCCTACGTAGGCTAAGGCGATGCCTGATGTCGCTATGGGTGGGACCAAGGCGGCGGCAATCGCAACGCCTGCAAGCGCGGAGGAGAGACCAGGCCGGGCTAGGCAGAAAGAGGCGGCGATTCCAGACACGAAGGCAACACCGAGATCGAGGATACCCGGTTCGGTTCGGGAGATGAGCTCGGATGTGTGTAAAAGGGGAGTACTAGGCTTGAGGACATAACTTAGCCACTCATCTACATATTCAATACCGAGCCAAGGGTAAGTAACAAGGCCGATGAAACAGCCTACGATGAAGGCAATGAAGAAGCCGACAATGATTGAGAGCACGCAGCTTCTAATCATAGGCACATTGCCCTGAACGAGGCCTAACCCCGCGCCCAGTAGAGGGGTCATGAGGGGGGCGACTAACATCGCACCGATGACGACTGCGGCGCTTCCCTGAACCAGTCCGAGTGCGGCGATGAGTGTGCTCAGGGAGATGAGCACGATGAAGTCGATGCTAAGGGAGGACCCAACTTGGAGTTTTTCGAACATTTCCAAGCGTTGGTCCCGGCTCAGTGGAGGGAGGTAATGGCGCAACCAGCGTTCAACCTTCCCACCTAGCGCTTGTCCTGCGGGAAGCGCATCGCGAATGACGCCGACCGCCATGCCACCAGGACGATTGAAGAGATTGTCGGGAACGGTGCCAAAGAGTCGCCTGCGCAAGCCGACGCCTTTGGCTGAGCCTAACAGAAGAAGGTCGGTA
>JAACDM010000721.1 GCA_009936795.1 Verrucomicrobiaceae bacterium
GCCTAACTGAAGTCGTTGCCCTGTCGCATTGAGGGGAGCGTCAGAGAAAAGCGGCAGACCATCCAACGACGCGGACCACGAGTTGTTGATCAGATCCATCTTCATGTAGAGTTCGTGCACGTTGCCAGAGACGAACGACGCCCCAGTAGCGACAGCAGACGCGCCATCAAATCTCCAGATACCCAAGTTTGCTTGCGTGTTGTCAAAGTTAACCGCCCCTAACAGATGATTATCTGCATTGTAGACGGCAATGTAAAAATTATCCCGGGCCCCATTGGTGGAATCTTCAATACCTAAAAGGGTGTTGAACTCAACCACCTGCGAGTCAAAGCCAGATAGTTCTTCGGTGATCGACCGAAACACGCTGACAAACCCGGAAGCGGGTCTGCCGAATCCGATAAATCCGCTTTTGCCCAATCCAGGCAAGATATTCTCGTCAATGCCTTGCGCCCCATCGCTCCCGCCGGTCGCTCGCCAACCGTTCTGACCTGCCAATTGGTTAGGGCCTGAGGCGAACTCATCAAACGTCGTGCGATAGATCTCACGTGCCCAGCTTGTCAGGCTGGAGAACGCTAGCATCGTGGCCACGATGTATGTGATGCGGTTAGTCATTAATCGATGGGCAGCCGAGTCGGGCGATTGACCGCTTTCGTAGGCGGCGAGTCTGCCGGGACCGGTTGCGTCGGCGTTGAAGGGGCTTGGGATGCTGGGGAAAGTTCGGTTGGAGGCAGGATCTGTGGAAGCTCTTCTTCTGGAATCAGGCTCTCGACAATCTCGGACCACCACGCCCGCCGATTCGCTTCCTCATCGGCAAAGCGCCACGATTGCCGTTCATCGAGCAGGGCTGCCAAACCTGTCTCGAAAGAACCATTGGTTAGGCCGGGTGGTAGCACAGCGCCGCCGCGAACCTCAAAGCGGGGATCAAAATGTGGCGATTTTTCAACCAGTAGGCTGAAGACCTGATCTTGCTGACTTTCGTTCAGATCTAGCAACCCCACTAATCGATTCAGCTCATGATTGGCTTCTTGCTCCGCCATGGCGGCACGCCGCTCTAACTCTGCTCGATTGGGCAATGACGAGGAAGCTTTGGCCGCCTCGGAACGGCTCGCTTTGTGGGGAGAATTGCGTGCGCTTGATCTGCGGTGCCTTTCGCGCTCAAGCGCAGCCCAACGCTGGGGCGCTGCGAGGGAATCCTCTCTTTCTGCTAGAGCAGGTTTGAGCGACACCTTTGAATTGGTATTGTCCCAAACTATCAAGACGGCGAAAACCAGCATCGTTGTGACAACGATGCTGGTTTCCAATCGGGACAGCGCTGGGAGCCGGGCTTTCAAGCGGTAATGACTTAGCTAGAAATAATTACTGGGCTTGTGGGTTGGGTTCGATGATATGATTAAACCGCGTAGCGATGGCTTCCTTCAACTGATACTGGCTTTCTGCCAGCGCCTCCAATTGGTCCGGCCTCAATTCTATGGAGATCTCGTCGTGGGTCTCCAAAAGTTGAAGATGAATTTGAAAGAGGGCTCGTTCCCGTTCTTTCAAAATTTTCTCACCCGAGCGAGCTACTATCGGCTCAATAGCTCGAAGTTGATCGGATGTGAGCCCTAACTGAACAGTCAAACGTTCCATGGCGCCTGCAGACCAAGCATTGGTCTCCAAGGCGGGCGGTGAGGCAGGAGGCGCCGAGACTGAGGTGTCGCGGTGAACCGCGATCGCGTAGCCCACCACTTTGCCGCTGACAAAGATCACGATGAGCGCGAGCAGAAACTTCCAGGATATATTAAGGTGCTCTTTCATTCTGAAGGCGTTTGGGTAAGAGGGATTTCAATATCAGGGACGGTAAACAAAGGAGAGGCCTGTTGGGTAGGGCGATCCGTTAGGACGAATGATCCTAACGCTACCGCGCAAGAGAAGACAGCTACCTTAAGAGCGAGGCGTTCACGCCACAACCATTGAATTTGGCGTTGACGTTGCGCGATCCACTGACTGGCGACTTTCGTAGCGAAGCCATACGGTGCTGTCTCCTCTCCACCAACGACGGCAGGCCGCTTGGCACTCTCAACCACATGTTTCCACGGGTCTTGAAGTGGGGCATTCATGTCAGTTCGTTTTTCCATTTGGTTAGGTGGTCTCGAAGTTTCTTACGTGCCCGGTGGGCAGTCACTTTGATTTTAGAAAGGCTCCATCCCGTTTCCTCCGCAATCTCTTTAACAGACCGCTCATCGACGTCCAACATCCGAATCACCATCTGCTCGCGAGCACCTAGCATGCTGAGAAGGCGCTCGACGACCTCCATACCCTCCATGCTCTCCGCAACCGCAGAAACCGGCGCCATCCCATCGCGCAGTGCAGTGTCCACATAGCGAGCCTGATGCTCACTCAGGTCGGCAAAGCGGACTTCCGGCCTCACCCGTTGCTTGCGGAGCTCATCGTAGCAGGCATTCCGAGCAATCCGGACCACCCAATGGACAAAGGGCTGGTCGCGGCGAAACTGATCGATTCTGGAAAAAACTCTCATGAATACCTCCTGTGCAAGATCAACGGGTTCCTCCCGACTTGGCAGATGCGCGCGGACAACTCCAATCACCCGCGGGTAGAGCTGGTTGGCCACTTCGCGGGCCGCTGCCTCGTCCCCCTGGCGGATTCCCGCCACCAGTAGGTCCCACTCTTCGCTGTGATCGTCCATGTATCATCGTGACTTGCCTTTAGATTCTTCCCCGGTAGACGGGCTACGGTCGAGATTGGTTACAGAA
>JAACDM010000722.1 GCA_009936795.1 Verrucomicrobiaceae bacterium
CAATTCAACAATAGTTTCCTCTGGGGTTTCATCCCCTGAGATCAACGCATCAAGCAGGTCATCATTCTGAAGGAGCGCGTTAATATTGATCGACTCCTTTGGCTCCTCGGCACTGGCAGAGCAATAGGAGAAACCAACAAAGGTGACAATGGGAAGCAATGATCGCATCAAGGGGGAGGACCAATCAAACAATACCATTGAAAGGGTTGTTGTAAACGCAGAGAGCGCCCTTGCTGATAGGCAGCAAGGGCGCTCACACATTTAGTATTACTCTTAAGAGCGTGTCTCAGCTTCGAGTGCCACGCTCTATGCGAGGAGCATTTATTACTCTTCGATTCGGCGATCTCCGTCGTTCGCAACGTCGCGGGTTTCTTCGCGGAGTTTCTTGAGCTCGTCTTTCAATTGCTTGTGCTGGTCGCGCTGGTCCGTGCGGAAAGCTTCCACCAATGCCTTCTTGTCTTCGTCAGCTTCAGCTCCGGCAAGAGCGGCTTTGAAGGCATCGCGAGCAGCTTTACGCTCGTCCTTCGCATTGCGTAGCGTCTGGCGTATTTCGAGAACGTGCGCAGGCGCATTGCCTCGGACTTCCTCTTTAGCAGCCAATTTGATCTCTTCGGCAGCAGCTTTCTGAGCAGCAATCAACTCTGCGTTAGAATCGCGAAATTTAGAAACCACATCCTCGATTTGCTCTTTGGTTGCCTCGTCGCCGAGAGTAGCCAATTCAGTTTTCAGGGCGTCGCGAATTGCTTTGCGCTCGTCATTATAGTTGTCGCGTGCCGCTTTAAGATCATCGACAAAGTCAGGACGCATGTCTTCCTTAGCTTTGTCAGCAATGTCGTCTTTGCTTGGCTTTTCGGGCTTCTCCACTTCGACCTCAGGGTCTTCGATTTCGATCTCAGAATCTTCGACTTCGATCTCAGGATCTTCGACTTCAATCTCAGGATCTTCGACTTCAACCTCAGGATCTTCGATCTCTAGGAGTCTGTCGACATCTACGAAGCGGGCGCTCATAGCTTAAATTCTAGCATCACCCGCAACTTGGTAAAGTCCGACAGACTCCTAGTCGGTAGCGTTCTGATTGTGCTCAATTACGTGTCCTGAACCTTAGACGAAAGGATGCACGGAAAGACAGCGATCCGAGGGCTCGAGAAAGCGTGCCGGTGCGGATCCAGAAGTGGTCAGGTGCCAGACGGCCATTGATTGCTTTGGACAATTGAGAAGGTTCGAGGCAATGATCGTGCATGAAGCATGTGCCGTTTTGGACTGTCAGTGCACGTTCTCTCGTGGTCAGTCTATTCATCTTGGTCTTTGCTAGTTCTCAGGAGTCTGACAATCCCATATCATGGGTGAATCCTGAACTGCCTGATAGCCCTGGTCTCACTCACTACATCCACGCAAGTGTGGCGATGAGACATGATGTTGGCTATGTCGTCTGGACGCCCACTGAGTACGTGCACAAGCCCAACGCGCGTTTCTCGGGCAAAGCGGATTCATCGTCGGGTGGGCATGGTGAGGGATGATGTGTTGCAGTGCCCCTGGATGTATTGTGCTATCGTTAGGAAATGCGACCTGAAAATGATCGGCAACATTAGCTTCCATATCATAGAGCCCCGGCCGCTGATTTCTCGAACTACTGCGAGAGGCGTGAACTGACGTCCTCTCAATTTTATCATGAAGAAATCCGACTTTTCGGCATTTCGCGTATAGCCGAGGAGGTCACGCCGAAGGCACCCGCCCGATCGTGCCGCCCTCGATGAAGTCTGCTTTGATGAAGATCTGCCGACGGTCGCCCTTACCTCGGGCGACATTGTTGGCCCAGCGCACGGTGCGGTGATCCCAGCGGATGTGGGCGACGGAGGGCTGGTACCAGGCGAAGTCCGGGGCGGCGTCGATGCAGATCAATGAGCACTCGCAGGCCTCGCCCAGCGAGTTGGTGGAACACTGCGTGGTAGAGAAACGGATTGTCGAGGATGCGGGCTGGGTGGTTGTCGAGATGCAGATTCCCGCAGCTGCTGCCCGTTCGCAGACGACCACCGCAATCGTCGACCACAACGCCGGCGAATCAGGCGCATTCTACAGAGTCGCCCGTGCGCCGGGGAAGAATAGAGCGTTATTTGAATGCCGCGACGAAGGCGGGACTCCATGCCTGTAGCGCTGGCTTTAGTCGGCGTGTGCTCTGTTAGTCTAAGGGTCTGAGGCGATCTATCATTGAAACAAAGAACTCTTGGCTCCAGAGATCCAACGCATTGGCATCCTTGATGAAAGGGCGCACATCGGATTTGGCCTGTTCAAAGTCGATGGATTCGAAGCGGGCGGTGATCAGTTCTTGCAAGGCTGCCAGATTCAAAGTCTTCTCAGGATCCCAATGGCCGGTTTGCTCCATTCGCGATTGGAGATGCGCGAGATGACAGGGCGTCTCCCTGCCAAGGTACCAAAGGAAATCGTAGAAATCTCGCCCTTTCACACGGCGTTTCCACTTGCGGCATAACAAAGCATGAAGTTTTCCGGCGAAGAGGCATGGGAACGTGTAAAGCTTGACCTGAAATGGTATCGGAACGAGCAAGGTTTCGACCTTGAACTCGGCACCTGGAGGCGGGTTGGTGTCGACTTCCAATTTGATTCGTAACTGCTGTAGTTTGGGTAGCCGATCTCTGAGGTGGTCAGGCGCTCCGACTTGCAAGAGATTGACTTTCGTTTCCCCTTTGATGAACGCAGATTCCATCGCCGTTGGGTTGGATTTCACTTTCCGCTCGACCTCAAAAGTGAACCCGAACGAAATCAGTTCCGTCCGCACAGCTTCGAGATGTGGGACAAGATCGAACTCAGTGTCAGGGGAGATGAGCGAGAAATCCATGTCTTCCGAGAACCTGGGCAGGGCATAGAAGACCCGTAGCGCTGTGCCCCCATAGAATGCTGCATGCTCATAGAACTTGGACCGCCAGAGTCCGAGAAGCGCGAGTTCTTGAACGATTTCACGGAGAGCATTCTCGTAGTCCGCTAGAGTCGATGGCGTATAACGCGACAACAGAGAATCTAGCGGATGGGTCATGATGTGAGGCCTTTGATCGCTTAACGTTGAAACCATTTAGCAAAGGCGGTCACCGTGTTTCGTAGATAGCGCTTTGCGATTTCTTGGACTTCGCTCGCCTGAAGACGCATCACGACGTCCAGCTCTAGCCGAAGGTCATCCTCTAGCAGGGCAGGTATCTCTCTTTGAGCACGGACGCCAGGAATCTGTGCGAGCCGGTCGCAGAGTGCCTTCTCCGGTGTCGCTAGGAAATAGCTGCCACCAGTCGTTTCTTCAAGAGCCACACCATAGCTATAGGCGCGAATATTAAGTGAATGATAGGAATAACGCCCTACAGGCGTTTCAAACGAACGCGATCGCTTGGTCGTCATGCTAGTGATCTCGTTCACCCGCTCTGGGATGAGTCCATGATGGGCTAGCGCGGTTTCAAGGCTCACGTAAGATGGTCCATAGATCAGCGCTGCTAGGACCAACGGGTCCACCCGAGCAGCAGCGGTGCTTGGAGCTGACGGAATGTAGAGACCCTTCTTCACCCGTATGATCTCGCCTGCTTGGCGGAGCTGATGGAGCTTGTTGCGTGGATAGCGATAGGCAGCCAGCCGGTCCATGGCGAGCTGGTAGTCGAAGGGCCTATCCCTCGGAAGATGGTCTGAATCCACCATTAAGTGGATATTTAATCCACATACTGAACATTTCAAGCATCTTTGCGCAAAGTTCAGACGCAGTGTGCGATTCTCTCCGTGCCAGAACCTGTGCTGCCGCCCCTGAAGTCGTTTCCTATGTCGATCTCTGAAGAGCCAAAGCCTTCTTTGATCAACTTTTAGGCAGTCTCCAGCTCAGGTTGGCGTTTGGATCGGGCGATGACCGCACTTCCTTCTGTAGCGAACCAGTTAGCGCTGCTGAAAATTCCATATTGAATTCCTTACTTTTTAGCCTTACTGTTGATGCATGACTGTAACGATCACAGCCAAGGGCCAGATCACGATTCCGTTGAAGCTCCGGCAGAAATTCCATCTCAAAGTGGGGGATCAGCTCGACTTCGATGAGTCTGCCCCGGTGCTCACAGCTCGCCGGGTGGTCAATCGAGACGAGTGGGCGAACGCTCTTAAGGACTGGCAGGACACGGCCTCCAAGAATCTCAAAGATCATCCTTGGGAAGATCAATCGGCCGCACGCATCGTTGATGATCTCAAGGGTGGACCGGTGGAAGAGAAGGCCGAGAAATGACCACGGCCATCGATTCCTCAATCCTATGGGCCATCATCAAAAAGGAGCCTGGCCATGAAGCTTGGCTAGAAGCGCTCATGGAGGCGGCCTCTGAAGGACCGTTGATCATCTGTCCGATCGCCTTCGCTGAACTGGCGCCTTCCACCACCAATGAACAGGAGTTGGCCGAACTGCTAGCCCGTCTATCAATCTCCTACGATTCCATCTCTCCAAAAGCCGCTCATCTCGCCGGGCTCACCTTCAAGCGCTACCGCCTAGCAGGTGGCCCTAGACAACACCTCGTTCCCGACTTCATCATCGCCGCCCACGCAGAAGCCCAAGCCGATCAGTTAGCAGCAACCGATCGAGGCTATTTGCGGAAATGGTTTCCCAACCTGCAACTCCTCAAGCCAGCATGAGACAAGGATAAGATCAGTGTGAGTGTGAGAGGTTAGCGAAGGAATTTAGCCAAAATGTGGACGTCTATGGTGGATCTATGTTCGTCCGGCCGACAGGAAAATTCAGAGAGTCGCCACTTCTCCATTCTGCTGAATTGCCTATCTCCTACACGCCAGCTCAGCAGCATCCAGGTCTCATCTCCATTCTATCGGTATCGAGCTGATGATCAGCGACACGTGGTAAACTGTAGGATATTATTAAAGTTGATCTACTATTCTTTAACCCAACGC
>JAACDM010000141.1 GCA_009936795.1 Verrucomicrobiaceae bacterium
AGTGTGCCCCGCGCGGCGTTGGTGGCTGAGATCGCTGCGCATGCGGCCAAAGGCAATGAACTAACATCGCCAGTGGCCTACGCGGTGGCAGAAGGAGAGCCAAAGCAGGCTCGGATTCATTTGCGTGGCAACCATGAAGAACTTGGTGAGGAAGTGCCGCGACAGTTTCTCGCCATGCTCGGCGGAGGCGAGCTCGGTGACAGTGAGTCCAGCGGTCGGCGTGAACTGGCCGAGCGCATTGCGAGCGCGGACAATCCGCTCACTGCGCGGGTCATGGTCAATCGCCTCTGGGCCTGGCATTTCGGCCGCGGCCTGGTGGCCACCCCGAATGATTTCGGCAATCATGGCGCCGAGCCGAGCCACCCCGAGTTGTTAGACTACTTGGCGGGTTACTTGATCGAGCATGGCTGGAGCGTGAAGGCCTTGCAGCGCCACATCCTCTCAAGCGCCGCCTATCAACTAGCCGCAGAAGATGATGTCACCCCTAACAGCTTCGCGGCCTTCGCCCGCCGCCGCTTGACTGCGGAGGAGCTGCGCGACACGCTGCTAGTGGCCAGCGGCGAACTCGATCGCACACCAGGTGAGGCCCATCCGTTCCCTCCGGAAGAGAGCTGGAGTTTCACCCAACATGGCCCCTTTGCCGCCGAGTACGACACCAAGAAGCGTAGTGTTTATGTGATGCGAAAGCGCAATCGGACGAGCCGCTTCTTTGCCCTCTTCAATGGGGCCGATCCCAATGCCAGCACGGCGCAACGTGAGGCCACCACTGTGCCCACCCAAGCGCTCTATTTCATGAATGATCCGTTCTTCCACGACTGTGCGGCCAAATTCGCGGTGCGCATTCGAGAATCGAGCACGACGGCGGAAGACCGGCTAGACTTCGCCTGTCGCGAACTCTTTGCCCGCCCCTCACTGCCGGAAGACGTGGTGGATTTCCGAGAGTTCGCCAATGTGCTAGAGACCGTTACGGAAGGAACTCCTGAAACGAAGGATGCCGAACTATGGGAGGCCTACGCGCGGGTCTTGTTGGCTAGCAATGAACTCTTACTTCTCGATTGAATGACCACGTCTTCACTTGAGAATCGACGACACTTTCTCCGTTCCTTTGTCGGGGGGTCCTCTCTCATGCCTGGGTTGCTTCATCGCTTGGCGGCGGCCGAAGACGGCTTGGACCCACTAGCAGTGAAACAAGGCCATCACTCAGCAAAGGCGAAGAATGTCATCTTCCTCTTCATGACGGGCGGCGTCTCGCACGTCGATACCTTTGACCCCAAACCGAAGTTGACTGCGGATGTGGGCAAGGAGGTGAAGGTCGACCATCCCGAGATCCAGAATCGGCCAGGCTACGAACGCATCTTTCTCAAAGCACCGCAGTGGGAATTCTCTGCCCATGGCCAGTGCGGCACGGAAGTCAGTACCCTCTTTCCGCACGTGGCCACCTGTGTCGATGACATCGCGCTCATTCGCTCGATGCACACCGATCACTCGAACCATTACAATGCCACGCTGGGCATGCACACCGGGTCCTTTGCCTTTGCCCGTCCTAGCATTGGTTCATGGGTGAGTTACGGCTTGGGCACGGCGAACCAGAATCTACCTTCTTTCATCACCATCGCCCCCAAGCAGACCTATGCAGGCACCCAGGTCTACGCCAGCGACTTCCTTCCCGGTGCGCATCAAGGGACCTTGGTCGTCCCTGGTCCCGAGCCCATTGCCAATGTCACTCCACGCGTTGCCAAGACCCGACAAGAACTCGAATTGGCCGCCTTGCAACGGCTCAACCACCGGCATCTTTCGCAACGGACCGGCAATGCTCTATCAGAAGCACGCATCAAGACCTTTGAAACCGCCTTCGGAATGCAGATGGAGGCTCCCGATGCATTCGATTTCTCGAAGGAAAGTGAGGCAACGCACAAGCTTTACGGATTGGAGCGCGGCAGCACCGAGGGCTTCGCCTGGCAATGTCTGGCAGCGCGGCGACTGGTTGAACGCGGCGTCCGGTTCGTCGAGTTGATCGATACCGGATCCTCAGGAAACTGGGACTCGCACGGCAACATGTTAGATCATGTCAAGCTGGCCAAGAACGTCGATCAACCGATCGCCGCTTTGCTCAAGGATCTCAAAGGTCGCGGATTGTTAGAAGAAACCTTGGTCGTGTGGACCACCGAATTCGGACGCACGCCCTTCAACAACACCGCCGATGCCCCTGGACGCGAGCATCACAACTGGGCCTTCAGTTCCTGGCTCGCAGGGGCCGGGGTGAAACCAGGCACCGTTTACGGTTCGACTGATGAGTACGGCATGAACCCAGAAACCGATCCCGTGCATGTGCACGACTTCCACGCCACCATCCTCCACTTGATGGGCCTCGATCACGAGAGGCTCACCTACCGCCACTCGGGCCGCGACTTCCGACTAACCGATGTCTTCGGCAACGTAGTGAAGGGAGTGTTGGCTTAGAAACTCGTAGCGCTGGCTTTAGCCGGCGTTTCAATGCACTAACAGAGCGGACGCCGGCTAATGCCAGCGCTACAAGTTAGCTCACGATAAAATGTTAACCAAACAACAAGAACTAAACCGACGCGACTTTCTTCAGAAGGGTGCCGCCGCGTGTGCTGTGGGAGTCTTGTCGGCTTGCGGGAAAGCGCCGGAGAGGCCCACACAATCTCACACTACTCTCCAAAGGCTCTTCTTCACGTCCCAAGGCCGCACGGCGATCATCCATGCAGACGGCACCGGGCTACACTACTTTGATTTCAATCTGCCGGATCAAGTGACTTGGCAACCGGGTCCTTTCTTTGCGGATGGCCAGCGAATGGTCTTTCTTAGCATGGAAGCGCGTCGCGATGGACCAGGCAAACCATTCGATACGCACTATCATCTCACACCGACGCATTTGTGGCTTTACGATTTCGATAGCCAATCGCTTAATGAGATCTGCACGAAAGAACGGCAAGCCGTGTTCTACACACCGGCGTTGCTGCTGTCGGAAGAGCGGCTCCTCGTACAAGTGGTGAGTGATTCCGGAGGGAAGATTGTTAGCATGAATCTCGACGGAACCGATGCGCGCGATTTCACCCGTTTCGGAGAAGGTCTGCCCTATGGGCTGACCCTCAGTCCCAACGGCAAACGAGTCGCCTATCATTTAGCCAGCCCGCAGGGTTACCAAATTTGGACCAGCGACATCGAAGGCGCTACGCGGGTACAGGTAGCCGCCCATCCCGATCACCTTTACTTTGGGCCAAGTTGGTCGGCAGACGGTGAGTGGTTGCTCTTTCAGAATTGCCATTTCAAGAAGGATCCCGGGCACGACTGGAGTGACGTTTGCATCGCTCGACCCGATGGCAGCGAATACCGAGCGTTGACTAACAATCAGGTGATGTGGTTCGGTTCCTCGTATGGAAAGCCCGGCAATCGGGGGGGCGGGTCCAATATCCCAAGTTGGACCCACGATGGCCATGTTCTGTTTCCGCTCAGGCTGCCAGATTCGAAGACACCTTGGGAGTATCAAACAAATCAGCCTGACACAGATCACTTCAATCGCGCATTCAAACCAGAACTTGCCCGGGGAGGCGTTGAGATCTGTCGGCTCGATCCCGCAACCGGTGAGCATTCGGCCCTAACCACAAACGACCCACCGCTCTGGGACTTCCGCGCCAGCGAATCGTCAGATGGGCAGCTGATCACCTTCTGCCGGGCAGAAACAGGCGGCACGCCAGCCATCTGGATCGCAGACGCAGACGGAAACCACGCTCGCTTGCTCACGCGTGGCGTTGACGATCAAGGAGCGGATCACCCGCGCTGGCTACCTGTCTAGGGTGTGTTTGTTAAGGCGTCTTACAACCGTTCGGAGTCCCGACTTCAGCCGGTTTTATCGTGCACCGGCCACCTAAAGGCGGAACTCCATACGAGTGGAAGATACGGGTTGGCCTGAAACAGGTCATTGCAAAAGTGATAGAATAGCCTTGAGCATCGGGTGGAGGTCAAGGAAATTTGATTTCCATGGGCGGTCAAGCCCCATCAGGAAGCGATGCTTTCGACTCTTCTCTCCATCGCCGGTATTCTTCCCAGATCTGCTCCCGCCCTGTGAAGGGTTTTACCACAACGCGTGCACGGTAGTCGTAGTGCTTATCCGCCTTTGGATTCCGGATGACATATTGCCAGTCCCAGGCCGGGCTGTGAGTGTCGGGCTCGTCTCGATCGTTCTTGAAGAAGTTCCACATCGCAAAGCGGATCGATTCGGTCTGATCGAATAGGACGAGGTAGAGCAGTTTGTCGTCCGTCGTCTCAAGATCATGATCGCCATCCAGAAGACCGTAGTAGAACGGGGTGATGAATTTCTTGTTAGGATGAGCAATGAGGTTAAGCGTCTGCGCGCCGTCCTCAAACGGCAGGTCGGGGGCGTCCACGTGGGCCACGGTTCCCACCTCGATAGCGCCTCCCTTGCCAGTGCCAAATTCGACCCAGCCAACCCTCTCGCCTTCCTTGCCCCAGAACCGGATCTTTCGGTCAAGTGCCCGATTCATGTACGACGCCCACATCATGGCGGCGAACCCTTTGGAGTAGATAGCGACCTCTGTGGGGGTGCATTTGAATTCAAGGTCAATGTGGTCGGCCTCGGAAAGATCGTAGGTCATCTGCGCTTCCATGCCCCACTGCGAGGCTTTGCTTGGCCAATGAAGTTGGTGGCGATGCTTGCCAACATCCCGCACCTGGCACGGGTCTTGACGCGGCGTGAACATCGAGATCGCGTGTTGCGCCTGCGCCCCATTGAAAATGTGCTCGAAATTGAAGCCAACCGCATCATCGCGGAACAGGTTTGTCTTCGGATGAGACTTAAGGATCAGGGGATTGAAGCCGCTCCCCTGACGCTTCTCATTGGAGACATTGTCGTGGAGCGTTCCCCGAAAGCCAGCACCCAGTACGTTGATCGCAGTCTGACCGTAGGCGACGGCGGACAGCCACAAGCACAGAATAAGGCAAGTGTGAGTAGGAATCGACCTCATGTACGAAACCATAGAGCACTTACCGTTTCTTAAATAGCTCGGACAACACCAACCCTCGCATGAGACTCTTCACGCCATCTTCTGAATGTCCCGCCGTGGCGACGATGGTGTGTAGTTGCTCCGTGTCATCGACCGTCATGACCCTCCGCAGGGCGTAAGTGGCCACTTGCTCGAGGAAAGCTTTAGCCAGGCGGCGCTCATCATCGGCGAGTAGTTTCTTGAACTCGGAGGCATTCGCAAAGGAACGTCCGTCCGGCAGCACGCCTGAGGGATCTACCGGTGGGTCGACACCCATGCCTTCCCGGATGCGTTCGGTGTCACGCCAGCGACCGATCGCGTCGAAGTTCTCAAAGGCCAAACCAAGGGGATCGATCTTGGCGTGGCAGGAAACACAGTTAGGTGAAGTCGCGTGCGCCTCCAATTGAGCCCGGATGGTGGCCTTGGGTTTGTCGGCGGCCACGGGTTCCAGCGGATCGACGTTCGGCGGTGGCGGCGAAGGCGTGAACGCCAGGATGGCTTCGGATAGCCACGCTCCCCGGTGAACGGGACGGTGGCGGGTGCCGTCTGAGGTTAGTGAGAGGACGGACGCGTGTGTTAGGATGCCGCCACGGCCGGAGTCTGGGAGAAGCTCTACGCGGGTGAAGCCGGTAGCTGAAGGCCGAGGGAAACCATAGTGATAGGCGAGCCGAGCGTTGAGCATGGTCCAGTTGGAATCCACCGCCTGGCGCAAGGGGAGGTTCTTCTGAAACATCTCCGTGAAGTAGGCGATGGTCTCTTGCCTCATGCTTTCCTCCAACCACGGATCGTACTCGGGATAAAGTTCGGGATCCGGCTGGAACATGCCGACCCGATGCAATTGCAGCCATTGCTTGGGAAAGGAATGGAGGAAACGCTCGATCTTGGGATCCGCCATCATGCGGTCTAACTGAGCAGCCAAACCTTCACTTGTTGAGAGATCGCCCCGTCGTGCCGCGGCGAAGAGAAGATCATCAGGCATCGAACTCCAGAGAAAGTAAGAGAGACGGTTCGCGAGTTCGAAATCATTGAGGAGCAAGCGATTTTCATCAGGCGAGCCCATTTCGATATGGAAGAAGCTGCGAGAAACGAGAATACTCGTGAGGGCGGATCGGTAGGCGGTAGCGAAAGATTCGCCCGCTTCTTGCTCCGTCGCGATGAAGCGAAGGTAACGGTCTAACTCAGACTCAACGACAGGCCGACGCCAGGCGCGTTCGGCGAAACGACGGAGAGCGTTTCGTTGTTCTGATAGATTCGTCTTATCAGTAGGAAACACGCCCTCGCGCTTGGCCAGATCGGATTCCGTTAGGATAGGGCCTTCGACTTGGATCCAATCCAGCAGGAGCGTGGGCATCACCGGTCGTCCTTCGTCATCGACGACTTTGGTCCAAGGCGATGGGTGTTGAGTTTTGAGCGAAGCAATAGGCTGCGCGGCATCGATCTCTTCATTGCGGAAGAGCTTGAGACTGCCATTGGCATGACGCTGCGTGCGGGCGTGATTTCGGACATCGTAGTCGCCAGCGGGAAATAGCCCCTCAAATGTGAGTGTGCTAGGGTTACCCTCAGTGCCCATGAGATCTGCCCCGGCGAATGAGCGTTTGTGGTGGTGGTGCCAGAGTGAAAGGTGCGGGATCCGCCCGGTGAAGGCAGGCAGACCACTGCCATGAATTGTGATGCGGTAACGACCGGGATGTTTTAGATGGAAACGCCAACTCTCACCAAGCTGCAGGAGACGACGTTTCCCCTCGCTAGCAGAGTGCCGCTTGGTCTCGGAGGGGATCTCGGCTTCGAGAAATGCAAGGGCAACGACGGTGTCCGCCGCGCTGAGATAACGGCCAATGTGTGAGGGCGCGACGGACAAGAGCGCGCCGATGCGATCGAAGCCATGCCAGAGTGGGTCTGCATTGAACGCGCCGGGCGCCTCGACATCGAAGACGACGCCGAGAAGGTCATAGATGGTGTGCGCGTACTCTTGGCGACTGAGCCGGTAGTGATTGACGAGGCCGCGCTTCGCCATCCGTGCGGCGGCACCGTCTTGGATCTTCTGAGTGATCTCGTCCACGACGCCACCGATCTCCTCCGCGGTCGGCTGCGCTTCGTCTTCTGGCGGCATTTCACCAGCATTGATGCGGAAACGCACTTCGGCCCATTTCTCCGCCACTAACGGATTCTCGACATCGGTGGTCAGGGTATCGAGACGGAATCGCCCCTTCTGTTTCTCTTCACCGTGGCAGCGATAGCAGTGCGCCTCGAAAAATGTGAGGGTGGCTTCTCGCAAGCCTTCCTCACCTTGGGCAGGGAAAGGTGTCAGCCAAAGGCTGGCGCTCACGAGGAGAAGGATGCCGTGGAGAATCTTCATGGCAATCGCATCCTCCGTGCCTGCTCAAACACTTCTGGGGATGCTAGCCATTCGTCGGCAGGCAGCAGTACGTAGGTCCAGGGACCTTTCAGCCTAACAATACGTCCCGTTCGAAAGCCTTCTAACATTTGAGGAATTTGCAAGCGCATTTGAATGCCGCTGCTGCCGAGTGGTGGATTCTCAAGCGTCTCGACCTGAAGCGTCTCCCCTCGAACCGAGTACTCCTGATGGTAGCTCCAGGTGCGCAACGTGGTGGCCGCGTCGCAGATCTTGGGGTGCGGTGTCGTGCTCAGTTCCTCATACAGCGTGGGGTCCATGCCGCCGAACAAGGTGACAGTGACTTCCCCGCCACCAGTGTCTGTGTTCTTCACCGCATCGACCCAACCTGGCAAGAATCGCGAACGGATCAGTCTCAAATGGCGTTGACGCTGGATTTCCCGGCAAGCTGTCAAGCTTTCGTTGTCTAACCAAATGTCGGTGATGGCGAGACTATCAAAGGGGCCCCAAGTCAGGTTCATCTGTACTTCTTGGTCTGGCTTGATCGCTTCCTTTGCAACGAGGCTGCGCTTCTGCCAGACTCGCGCGGCATCATCGATGTCGAAGAGGGTAGGCTTGTTCAGGCCGCCTTCGATTTCTGGTCCGATGGGCTCGACGGAAAGTTTCAAACGTGGCGCCGGTCCGCCACCTTGTTCGAAGCCGAGGACTTTCCAGGAGCGACCCTGACGTTGATGGAAGCTAACATCATCCTCCAGGAGGATGGCGTGGCTGTGGCGCAAGCTCGGCGATTGCTTGAGCTGTTTCTCTGTGAGAGGAATGGTCTCTTCTTCGCCTTTGATCGGCAACAAGAACCGTCCATGCAGATGCGTGCCCAAGGGGATATCGCGCACATCGGCAGGCGCACCATGATAGGATACCATGCCGTAAGGGAGCATGGCGAAGTAGAGTCGCGGGGCGTGCTGGCTCTTCCGTAAGGGACCGCGGCGGTTCATGGGATCACTCATCACGAGATCGCCATTCCAATGTATGCCCGCTCCTGCCGGTGGGAAGACGCCAGGTTTAGGGATATGATCGCGCAGGGCCTCACTTTTGGCATCGTCTGCAGCCGACGCCACGCTAATCACGGCGAACAAGCCCAGGACGCTCAAATGCGTCGCCCGTATCATGTTAGGATGTCAGTAACGCTGCTGTTAGAGTCCGCGAACCGCTCGACATTCACACCCATCGTCTGAGCCACGGTGAGGAGCAAGTTGCTGAAGTGCGCCTGCGAGTTGACGGGACGGTGATAGACCCCGATGCCATTGCCATAGCCTTTGAAGTCCTTGGTCTGCTGATTGAAATCGACGTGCGCGCCGTGTTTGAGTCCGAGTTCCGTGCCGCCAGCTAGGACCAGTGGAAGGCTGGTGGTGCCGTGACTGTTGCCATAGGAAAGGCCGCTGCCATAGAGCGAGAGAGTCGTTTCCATGAGAGACCCATCGCCGTCTTCAACCTCCGCAAGTCGATCGAGGAAGTAGGCGAATTGGCGCACGTTAAACTCATCACTCCTGGTAAGTTGCGTCAGCAATTCCTGATCGCCATTGTGATGCGAGAGCGAGTGCCGATCTCGGCTGATGCCGATTTCCGGAACGGACGGCCCCGTGCCTTCATTGCCGGTGTTGAAAGTGACCACCCGTGTCATGTCTGTTTGAAAAGCTAACACAATGATGTCATACATGGTGCGCAAATACTCACGGAGCTTCTCCAACTGAACCTCGCGATTGAGTCTAGCCTTAATGTCAGGATCAACTTCAGGCCGAGGCGTCTCCAGCCAGGCTTCGGCGCGCTTCGTGCGTACTTCTACCTCACGCACGGAGGTCAGGTACTGATCAAGTCTCCCGCGGTCTTCATTTCCAAGCTTCCTAGCCAGAGTTTGCGCGTCGTCTAACACAAGATCGAGGAGGCTTTCTTTGCGCTGCAACCGCCGCCGCTGCTGATCGATGCCGCCTTTCGGTTCGGCAAACATGGTTTGAAACACCACGGCCGGATTTCTTTCAGCGGGTAGGGAAATGCCATCAGCGCTGACTGCCATCGGTTGTCCCTGATTGCTGATCTCGAAAGATGGGAACCGCGTCTTCGGTCCCGTCGCGGTGGCAATCAACTGATCCACAGAGATGGTATTGCGATCGTTCGGGCCGTGCTTGGCCGCAGTGAGCCAAGTCTGGGTCGCACTGTGCGCAATGCCGAACGCGTTGGGATGATAGAGACCGCTGATGGGTGTGATGTTAGCGCGATGTTTCTCCAGCGGCGAAAGAATGCGCGAGAGCTTGTAGTTAGGCCCCGCTTCCGCGATTTCAAAGTCATTGGTATTCACCCCATTGGGCAAATAGATGAAGATGCTGCGGCGGGGGCGACTAGCGCTAGCACTAGCACGCTCGGCCGCGCGCAAAGGGCGCATGCAATCAAGCAAAGGCAAGGCCAGCGACGCTCCGATACCACGGAGGAAATGACGTCGACCAAGCAGCCAGTTCTGGGAGAGAAATTGAGCCATCGGAAGGATATGGTTGGCCCAAGTTAGTGAAATCCCATGCCCGATGCCAGTTCAATGTGGCTGAGCCCCAGCATTATAATATCGGTAATGTAGTGGATTTCTCCGAAATCCAACACGGAAACGGCTACCAGCGTAGGACTTCGGAGAAATCCACGACGATGATCTCGGTCTTCCCTCACAGTCTCTCATTCCGCGATCTCCACATCCAATTCCACACACTCAATCGAGATCGACTCCGCCCGCCCAATCTCCAGCCCTGGTGCCCGGAAGCACAACAGATTCTCCCCACGCGCAAGGCCGCACGGCGATCATTTATGTAGACGGCACCGGGCTACACTTGTTAGAGATCATGGCGGGATACTATACGGTAACGCATGGTTTGCCCATCATTCTGTGGTGAAAGGATTGTCGCCCACGGTGATCAAACAGGCCTTCTCTTGTCTCTCCACATCTCCTAAGTTGGTTTGTCCCATGCGCAACGTTGCCGTCTTCATCGAAAGTTCCACCCAGTATGGGCGCGGCTTGTTGCAGGGCATTGCGCGGTATGCACAGCTGGTCGACTGGCGTTTGCATTACGAGCAGGGCGGATTGGGGCGGGAGGAGCCAGAATGGCTGCAAGATTGGGATGGAGATGGCGTGGTCACTCGAGCGCGTCGGC
>JAACDM010000723.1 GCA_009936795.1 Verrucomicrobiaceae bacterium
CCCAATTTGCTGATCCTCCCTGGCGATACACCTTCGAAAAACCCGCCGACGGCTGGGAACAAGTCAACTACGATGACGCCTCGTGGCCGACTGGTCTTGGAGGCTTTGGCGAATACTTTACCCCGGGGTCGCGGGTAAGAACTCCTTGGTTAACTAACGATATCTGGATTCGCCGCTCCGTCGAACTGGGCGCTATCCCAAAGAATCCTGCATTTCATCTCTACCATGATGACGATGCAGTGGTCTTTCTCAACGGACAGAAGGTCGCTGAGTTTAAGGGATACACCAACGAGTACAAAGTGATGCCACTCGATGAAACGGCGGTTGCAGCGGTGAAGCAAGGCACCAATCTTCTTGCGGTCCATTGTATCCAGGGCGATGGCGGGCAGGCCATTGCGTACGTATCGTAGGGTGCGCAAGATCACGGAATCTCACCAGGGAAATTCCGCAAGGCGAACCGCGGGAAGGCGTTCGATCAGATTGTCTGAGTGGTGCCTACTATGAAGTAAGGTGGCCTACATTGGGCATCATTCGTTTGCGCAAAAGCCGATGTTTTATGCGCGCGATCAGATTGAGGTAAGCGGAGTGGCCGTCTATAAATTATAGAGTTTTCTCTACAATCAACCCTCTGAGACCCATGAATCCTTTGTCAAAACGGTGGCTCCTTGCCGCGGCCACGACCGCCGTCGATAGCGGAAGCTTGAAGACGGATGGCACTTATGTTGAAATCGATCTGGGCAATCCGACAGCCTCTTATCCGCTCCAAACCAGCCCGAACCACTCATGAAAGCCAACCCACTCACACTCCTAATCACGCTGTTATTCGCCAGCCACGCGACAGCGGAGCTCGTTGTCGATCTGGACGCCCGCCCGCAAGCCGACGGCACCATTGCTCAATGGACCAACCAAGGAAGCCTAGGCGGCACGTTCGCCGCGTCGGGTTCACCCACCGTTGAGACCGTTTCCGGCGTGAAAGGCGTCACTTACAATGGTTCCAGTTGGCATGTAGGCCCGCGTTCCACGCCAGAGATGGACGGCGACAGCGATCGTAGCATCCAAGTCTGGCTTTACAATCCTGCCATTGCTGGCGAGGAAACCGTGGTTTCATGGGGCCATCGCGGAGGTCCTGATGGGTCTAACATGTCGTTCAATCACGGCACCCACAATGCCTTTGGGGCCGTGGGCCATTGGGGCAATGGACCAGATATTGGCTGGGACCCTTCAGAAACGGCCGACAATGCGGATACCGGATTGGGCCAAGAGGAATCGGCCATTTGGACGAACATTGCCTACACGCAGACCGGAAGTGAAACACGCGTGTTCACCAATGGCATCCTAACAACCAGCGAAGAAATCGACATCAACACGCACGCCAACCAAGCGATTGTCATTGCCGCCCAACAGACCGCTTTTGACAGCAACAGCTTCGTGATCGCTGGCACGCTCACCATCGCCAAAGTACAAATCTGGGACACGGCTCTACCAGATGGCCAGATCGCCTTCAACTACAACCAGGAAGCTGCTAACTTCAGCCGCGATCTTGCCGAAATCACGGATAGTGATAGCGACGGCCTGCCCGATGATTTGGAAGACGCCATTGGACTGGATCCTAACACCGCCGATGCGGATGGCGACTTGGACAGCGATGGCGTCTCGAACATCGACGAGATTCGGTTAGGCTCCAATCTCAATGAAGGCGACACCGACGGCGATGGCCTCGGCGACGCAGCCGAGGTCGCTGAGGGAACCTCTCTGACAAACAGTGACACTGATGGCGACTCCATTTCGGACAAAGACGAAGTCGATGCCGGCCTCGATCCCACCAATGCTGATTCCGATGGCGATGGCGCACCTGACAATCTTGAGCGCGATGCCGGGACCGATCCCCTCGATCCCAACGATTCTCCGAACACCATCATCCTCGTTCGGGACACCACCGAAGACGAAAGCTGGGCAACCGAAGGCGTCTGGAGTTCCGGAGCCGGAGCAGAAGCGGGGAAACAGTATGTGATCAGTGCGGGGGCGGGTTCCGTGCTGCACACCCCGAAGGGTTCGCGATCCACGTTTCCCGAAGGCGCTCAACTGACGCTATCTGATGCTGATGCCGAGTTGGTCCTGCGTAACCCAAACAACGCGCACTTCGATAGTCTAACCATACAAGCAGGAACGCTTTCGCTTGGAGCGTCGCGAGCTGGTCTGGGTGGCAATTTCACCCTTGGCGGGGACATCCAGGTCGCTCTGACCACCGGCCAACGCCTAAATCTGGACAGCCAACTCAGTGGCGCCGGAAACATCGACTTCTCTTCTGGTTTGGATGGGGGTGCCTCCGTAGCCTTGACGGGCTCGAGTGAGGATTTCACCGGCGATGTCCATTCCAACGCCGTGCTCGTCGACTTTGGTGGCCTCAATCCTATTGGAAACGCCAATTTCTCCACCTTCGATGGCGGTCTGGTCTTGACCACGAATGTGTTGATGCCAGAGAGCTCCTTAGCCATCGGCGGAACGGCGTTCCTCATCGATTTCAATAATCGAACCGCAGTCTTCAAGACCTTTCGAGGCATCGACGGCGACGGGGAATCGATCTTTGAGATCCCTCCTGGTGTCTATGACCGCGACGCCCTTCTTGGCTTTGGTTTCAATGAGGACACGGTGGCGGAAAGCGGCGGTCAAATCGTGGTGCTCGGGGATGAAGGCGACACTGACAACGACGGTCTTTGGGATCAATGGGAAATGGATACCTTCGGCGACCTCAGCCAAACCGGTGACGGCGATGCCGATGGTGATGAACTCAGCAACGCCGATGAATTCCGAGCAGGCACCGATCCTAACAAAGCCGACACCGATGACGATGGACTCAATGATCGCGTCGAAGTGGTGGAAGCAAGCTCCAATCCAGCTGTGGCTGATTCCGATGGCGATGGTCTCAGCGACTCAGACGAGTTCAACCGCATGGTAGGCGGGCAACCCGCCCCCACGAATCCCAACCTTGCTGACACCGATGGCGATGGCCTCGGGGATGCCGATGAGACCAATGACGGTAACTTTGTCAGTGCTACTCAAACGGGAACCGACCCCTTACTCGCAGACACCGATGCCGATGGCTGGCCAGACGGCAGTGAAATCTTCGAAGGCGGTACCGACCCCACGGATCCTAACGAAACGCCTGCGGACTCCCCCAGCATCGTCAGCCTCGACGCCCGCAGCCTCGCTGACGGTCCCATTGCGACTTGGGCAAATTCAGGCGGTCTCGGTGGTACCTTTGAAGCCAACGGCGATCCTATCGTGGAAGAAATCGATGGCGTGCACGGGGTGACGTTCGATGAATCGGAAGACTGGTTGATCGGACCGGCAGCCCCCGAGACTCTGTTAGGCAATAGCGCCCGCACCATTCAGGCCTGGATCTTCAATCCAGATATCGAGCCTGAGGAAACCGTGGTCTCGTGGGGACGCCGCGGTGGTCCTAACGGCACCAACATGTCGTTCAATCACGGCACGCACAACGCCTTTGGTGCCGTGGGCCACTGGGGAGGCGATGGCCCAGACATCGGCTGGGACCCAACCGCCCAATCGGGCGATGAGGACACAGGCGATGGTCGCGAGGAGGCGAGCATTTGGACGCACATCAGTTATGTATGGACTGGAGATGAAACGCGCGTGTTCACCAATGGCATTGTCTCCAACTCCGAAATGCCCGGAGCTTTAAACACCTTTGGCGAGTCGACCGAAGGCGGCCCCCTTCCCATCGTGGTGGGCAACCAGAATGAACCCGACGGCACGCAGACCGACGGGCTCAAGGCCATCATGACCATTTCCACGATCAAAATCTATGATCGGGCGTTCACCGATGACGAGATCCTGGCTTCGTACAATGCCGACGCGTCAAGCTTTGGCCGAGATCCTTTCGTGCCAGGAGATAGTGATGAGGATGGCTTACCGGACTTGTGGGAGCTAAATGTCTTCGGTGACCTCAGCCAATCAGGTGATGGCGATCCCGATGAGGACGGTGTTAGCAATGTCGACGAAGAGAGCAATGGCACCAATCCCAATCTCGCCGACACCGATGGAGATGGTTTCACCGATCGCGAAGAACTGGATGGCGGCACGGATCCATTGGACGTGGGTAATTTCCCGATCACGTTGGCTGAATTGCTCGTTTCGCTCGACGCCACCACGCTACCCGAAGGTGCCATTGACTCCTGGGAGAATACCGGCACCTTGGCGGGCGATTTCACAGCCAATGAAGGCCCACAAGTGATTGCGGTGGATGGTGTCAACGGTGTCGACTTCGATGGGGCTGCCTACTTTGAAGGTCCCACTTCCGTGCCGAAGATCGAAGGTCGCAGTGCTCGCACGATTGAGGCCTGGGTGCACAACCCTGCGCTCGATGGTGAAGAAACGGTCGTCTCCTGGTCCCGGCGTGGCGGTGGAGAGGGAACCAATGTGGCGTTCAACCACGGGGCAGACGCTAACTTCGGTGCCGTTGGTCATTGGGGGGCACCTGACATTGGATGGAACGGCGACGAAGAGGCGAACATTTGGAGCCATATCGCTTACACCTACGATGGCAATACCACGCGCGTTTACACCAATGGTCAGTTGAGCAACGAAGAGGACGTCACGCTCGATACCGCAGGTGGAAACGGCATTCTCATCGCTGCGCAACGTGAAGGGGATAACGAAACGGTCACGGGCGGTCTGCGCGGCACGATGACGATCGCAAAAGTGCGCATCTATGACAGTGCGCTGACAGAATCTGAAATCGTCGCAAGTTACAATAGCGAGGCTGACCAGTTTGACCGTGAACCTGCTGCGACGCCCAAAGTGCTGGTGGTCGATCTGGACGCCACTGGACTCGATCCAGGGGCGATTACGGAATGGACGAATGCCGGTTCGCTAGGGGGCGTCTTCACAGCAGGCGGCGCTCCTCAAGTGATCGCCGTCGATGGCGTCAATGGCATTGATTTCAATGGTACCAACGACTACTTCGATGGCCCGACCTCACCCATTGGGATCACCGGGAGCAACCCACGCACCATTGAAGCCTGGGTACACAATCCTGAAGTCGCTAGTGAAGAAACCGTTGTTTCCTGGGGTTTCCGTGGCGGGCCTGAGGGCACCAACGTGTCGTTCAATCACGGCACCCACAATACCTTTGGTGCGGTTGGTCACTGGGGAGCCCCAGACATTGGCTGGGATCCCACCACAAACGGAAACGACGATGATACTGGATTAGGTCATGAAGAAGCGGGCATTTGGAGCTATGTTACCTACACCTACGACGGCAGCACCACACGCGTTTACACCAATGGCAGCCTAACCAATTCCGAGGATGTGGTGCTCAATACCCACGCTGGAAACGGCATCCTCATAGCAGCACAACGCGACAGTGATGGCGGACCTGTCACAGGTGGATTGCGTGGAGACATGACCATCGCGGAAGTCCGCATTTGGGAAGGCGCGCTCAGTGATGAAGAGATCGCCGCCACTTGGGATGATGAAGCAGACACCTTCGGGCGAGGACCACCCATCGCCACTTTGGTAGAATTGGACGCCAGCAATCTTCCCAATGGCGCCATCGCGAGTTGGGTGAATGCAGGAACGTTAGGCGGTGCGTTCGCCGCACAAGGCGACCCCATGGTCGAAACGATCGACGGCTCGCAAGGCGTGACCCTTGATGGCACGGGTGACTGGCTCATCGGGCCTACCAGTGTTCCAGGGATCGAAGGTGCCAGCGCACGGACAGTCGAAGCCTGGATCTACAATCCAGAGATTGCCGAAGAAGAAACCGTCGTCTCTTGGGGACGCCGCGGTGGACCGGAAAGCACAAACGTCTCCTTCAACCATGGCACCCATGAAACCTTCGGTGCAGTCGGCCATTGGGGCGCTGCCGACATCGGCTGGGGTGAAGAAGCCGACGGACCCGAGGAGGCCGGCAAATGGTCGCACATTGCTTACAGTAATGACGGAAGCACCACACGCGTTTACACCAACGGAAGCCTAACCAATTCCGAAGAAGGTATCACCCTGAACACACACACCGGTCAGGGCATTGTCATCGGTGCCCAGTGGGACAACGAAACCACCGTCAATGAAGCCTTGTCCGGCTCACTCAGCGTCGGCTATGTCAGAATCTACGACGGCGCCTTAACTGACGCAGAGATCGCCACCGCATTCGAACTGACACAGCCGAACTTCGCCGGAGGAGGAGGCGGGCCAGAAGGCCCCTTCGTCATCGACGCCATCGCCCGCGATGATGCGAATAACGTCTCGTTAAGCTTCATTACTGTCGCAGGAACGACCTACGCCATCCAGTATTCAGAAGACCTCGTCACCTGGACGGACATCATGTCCATCGACGGCGACGGCTCACCCGCCTCGTTCTCTGACACAGATGCCGCGCGCATCGCAAGCGCCGAAGGCTACTACCGCGTCTCCCGCCAGTAAGTCTGGAACGAACAACCACTGAATTAACCCATACCGTTAAGCTCTAAACCTCCTTTTGATCTGACATGATGAAACCTCTCACTCGATTCATCCTTCTGGCTGCAGGCTTGAGCTAGCCGCCGGTTGCCTTCGCTCAGGATCCTATTGTGGACCTTGATGCTTCTGATCTGTCGGAAGGCGCGATTACAGATTGGACCAATGCGGGAAGCCTCGGGGAGTCGTTCACTGCGGTGGGTGATCCGGTGGTTAAGCTCGTTGACCAAGTGAAGGCCGTGCAGTTGGGCGGTGATGGGGATTGGTTCGTTGGACCCATCGCTCCAGATTCTGTCACCGCGCACGGTCGATGCGTGGATTCACAATTTCACGGTTGGACCAGAAGAATTCGTCTTCTCGTGAGGACGTCGTGGAGGTCCTGAAGGTAGCAATGTCGCCTTCACCCATGGCTCCCATCCTACCTTTGGTGCCGTTGGGCACTGGGGCGCGCCAGACATCGGATGGAATGGGCAAGAGGAGCCTGACATTTAGACACACATTGCCTACACCCAGGATGGTTCTGAGACGGGTGTCTATGTGAATGGAGTCCTCGCGAATTCAGAGACGATTGCTGTCAATACGCATACGGTGGCAGATGACGGCACGACGCCGTTGCCGTTTGTGGTGGGCAATCAGAATGAGCCTAACGGCACTCAGTCGAATGCGCTGTTGGGATCGCTAAGCTTCTCGTCTATGCAGAAGGTCTCTCTCCGGAGGGGATTCTAGCAAACTACCGCGAATCAGCTGCCAGCTTTGGCCGAGATGACTACGAGACCGGTGTCGATAGCGATGGCGATGGGATCAACGAGGAGCTTGAAATGGCCGCCTTCGGTAATCTAGCCCAGAATGGTGACGATGATCTTGATGGTGATGGTGATGGTCTATCGAATGCGAAACCGTGGTGTCTTTGAGACGCCGGGGCGGCCCAAAGGGATCGAACGTTTCCTTTAATCACGGTGCACACCCGGCCTTCGGAGCGGTGGGGCATTGGGGAGCTCCTGATATCGGGTGGAATGGCACCGAAGAAGCTGCCGTCTGGTCCCACGTGGTATACACGCAGGATGGCAACGAAACCCGGGTCTACACGAATGGCGTTCTTGCGGATTCTGAAAGCCCCATCACGCTCGCCACGCATATAGCGGTCAGGGCATTGTTGTTGGTGCTCAATGGGAAGGTGATGGGGTCACTAAGAATAAAGGTTTGTTAGTATATTTTAGTGTTGGTTTGGTTAGAGTTTATAATAACGCCATTTCAGATGATGACGTCGTCAGCGCCTACGACGAACACGCTTCGGCCTATGGGCGTTCGCCGATTATCGGTCCACCTTTCGTTGCCTTGGACTCACGCGGCTTCCCGGGGACTGGCTCCATCACGGCTTGGACCAATATAGGCAGCCTGGGCGGAAGTTTTGAGGCTATCGGAGATCCGCAGATCGAGGATGTTGATGGCGTCCTCGCGGTCACTCTGGACGGCGTAGGCGATTGGTTGGTCGGACCGACCGCACCCGATTCTGTCACCGGAAGCAGGTCGAAGCATGGGTGAAGAATCCTACCATTGATGATGAAGAGACGGTCTTCTCCTGGGGATGTCGTGGTGGCCCAGATGGCTCGAGCGTTGCTTTTAATCATGGTGCGCACCCAACTTTCGGTGCTTTCGGTCATTGGGGTGCGCCAGACATTGGCTGGGATGGAGATGAAGAAGCGGACATCTGGACCTACATTGCTTGCACCAAGGATGGCAATGAAATTCGCGTCTACACGAATGGGATTCTGTCAGCAAGTGAATCGCCGATCACGTTGTCTACGCACCCGTTGGCCGATGATGGGACCACGCCGTTGCCATTTGTGGTGGGAAATCAGAATGACGGTAACGGCGCGATCTCAGATCCATTGTCAGGCTCCATGAGTATTGCTGTGGTACGTGTTTGGGAGCAGGCATTGGACAATCTCGCGATTGCCGAGAATTACAATCTCGATGCTCCAACATTCGGGCGCCCGACCTTTGTTCCGGGCGCCGATGACGACAATTATGGTTTGGCCGACGACTACGAGTTGGCCACGTTCGGGAATTTGGATCAGACCGGTGACGGCGATCTTGACGAAGATGGACTTACCAATGCCGAGGAAGCGAGTAATGGGACCGATCCAAGCCTGGCAGATACCGACAATGACGGAGCCTCGGACAAGGCTGAAGTCGATGCTGGCACGGATCCTCTTTCTCCAACCTCCGTCCCGGTGACGCCTATTGATTTGTTAGTCGAATTGCAAGCATCCGCGCTCGATGAAGGTGCCCTCGCTACTTGGGCTAACACAGGCACGCTTACCGGAGATCTCACCGCTTCTAGTGACCCGACCGTAGAGACCATCAGCGGCGCGAAAGGGGTGACGCTAGATGGCGAGGGTGACTGGTTTGTTGGACCGACGACGACACCAGATATCGAAGGGGCCAGCGGTCGCTCGATCACTGCATGGATTTATAACCCAGCGGTAGCCGTCGAAGAGACGGTCGTTTCCTGGGGACGTCGCGGTGGACCTGAAGGAACAAACATGTGGTTCAATCACGGGACCCACCATGCCTTCGGCGCAGTCGGGCACTGGGGAAATGGACCTGACATCGGATGGGATCCTTCGACTAGCGCAGACGACGCTGTTACGGGCGGGGGCCAGAAAGAAGAAGGGACCTGGACACACATCGCTTACACGCAAGATGGGGCCACTACCTGGGTCTACATAAACGGGGTCCTAACTAAAGCCGATGAAAGAATCAACTTAAACACGCACGCTGGTCTTTCTGTCATCGTCGGCTCGCAGTGGGAAGGAGATGGGGCACGGCCAATACGGCATTGGCTGGCTCTCTCAGCATTGGTTCTCTGCGCATCTACAATGGGGCTCTTTCAGACGGTGACATCGCCTCTGGGTTCAATGATGCGGCGGCAGCCTATGGACGTGTTGCAGGATTGAAAGCTGCCCCAGCGTTGACCGCCAGCACCCTGCCAGAGATCTTCCTCGCATCACGACTGACTTCGGATGAGGGCACTGAGTTGAAATGGCAAGGCCTTGAGGGGGCGACCTACGAAATCGAGTTCTCCACGACGCTACAACCTGACGGCTGGTCAGTCGTAGGCACCACGAAAGCGGGTGAGAATGGTTTGCTAAACTTCATCCATGATCCGAAACAAACCTCTCAAGGTTACTACCGCGTTCGTCTCATCCAATCCCTAGACTAATCTTTCTCTAACCACACGCTATCATGTTTACTCATCGTCTCTTTACTCTCGCTGCGTGCGCGTTCAGTCTGAGCTTGGCTACCTCACAAGGTGCCATCGATTGGAACGAATCCACGGATGGAGATCTGTCAGACAATCCAGCGGCCCCCACGACGCTCACGTTGATAACCGGGGAGAACTCCATCATCGGTTCCATCTTTGGTCCGATCGTCAGCAATGTCTCCGGCTATGATGAAGCCACGTTTACAGTGCCTCAGAATGCGCAGGTCTTCAGCGTCACGCTGGAAAGCTACGGACCTGATGCCACAAACATGTCGCTCTTCAATCTGTATGAAGGCGCGGTGGGCGCAGATCTAGGGAACCTAATCGCCAGCGAGACGCTCGACGTTGCTCATGTGGGGCTCAATCTCGTCGAGGCTCCCGCCGCATTGATGCCGCTTGCTGAGCCGCTCGGCCCAGGCGTGTACACCATGGATATTCGTGAAGGTGGAGCAGCCCAGGACTACGAGATCAGTGTCAATGTGATTCCAGAGCCATCTGTCCCGCTGTTGGTCATTTTGGGATCGTTCTTGCTGGTCACGCGCCGCCGTCGCGATTCATGATGTTGGCATGACTTTCGGGCGAATTGTCCTTCTCATCTACCTGGCTGGTGGCTTCACCAGCAGCGCTCAAGACAACGCCTATCTTCAAAGGCGCAACCAGTTGCTCAAGGAGCGTAGTCGGCTGAATCAAACCGTCTGGGCTCAAGAGTCCGAGGCTCAGCGCCACGAGAATACCCTGGTCCAGCTCTGGGATGCGTTGTTGGATATCAGCAGCAAGAAGTCCGGAGACAAATTCGCGGTCTTCAAAGGGTTAGGCTTAGAAGAGGTTCGGTTAGGCGCGATTGATAAAGAACGTAGCCTCGACCATGGCATCACGAAGGCCTCTCTTGGAGCTGGCAAGCTTCTCAAGACAACGGAGTGGCAGGGATGGTTAGATTCGATGAAAGCGGCGGGCTACCAGCTGATCCAGTCTGAGTGGCATCATGCTAGTTTTAAGGTTGATCCTGCAGGCCACGCCACCTCGGTGGTCACCATCGTGCTACACATCGAACAACCCTCAACGCAGACGCGCCTCTCCATCGAAGGCCCGATCACCGTCAAGTGGAGACCTGAGAAGACCAAATCTCAGCATCCGCGTGCCGAATCCGTTGATGTCTCGACCCTTCGCATTCTCAAACGCACCGGGAAACCTGCCTTCGAGAAATGGTTCACGCTCGATCCCTCCAAACCGGACAAACCCTCCGGGATTCATCCCTTGTTGATCTACGACTTGGATGGTGACGGGGACTCCGAGATCGTCGCTGTGGGGTGCAACACGGTCATCGAGCGTAACGACAAAGGCTCCTTTGCGACGAAGGCATTTCTCAGGAACTGGGAGCGGTTCTACGAAACAGGCCTCCTCGCTGACGTCAATGGCGACGCGCACGTCGACTTCCTCGCGCCGAATGGCACGGGCGACATGTTGCTCTTCCCCGGAAGCGAAGCGGGTCTGTTAGAAAGCAAACCGTTAGGAAGGACCAAAGGTGGCGGCCCTTTGCAACAACCCACGGCATTCACCGCGGGCGACATCGATCTTGACGGTGATCTTGACCTCTGGGTCGGCCAGTATCGCATCAGTTACCTTCGCGGCGTCATGCCAACACCTTACTATGATGCGAATGATGGCTTTCCCGCCTACCTGCTCCTTAATGAAGGTGGCGGTAGGTTCAAGCCGTGGACTCCTGAAGCAGGCTTAGACAAGAAGCGCCAGCGCCGCAGCTATACGGGTTCCTTCGTGGATCTCGATGAAGACCGCGATCTTGATTTGGTCGTTGTCAGCGATTTCGCCGGCGTGGACATGTATCTCAATGATGGCAAAGGCAAGTTCACCGATGTGACTGATAAAGCGATCGACGAACGCCACCTCTTCGGCATGTCCGCCACCTTCGGGGACTACAACACCGACGGGAAACTCGACTTCTACGTCGCGGGCATGGGGTCCACCACCGCTCGTCGATTGGAAAGCATGGGAGCAAAGCGAACGGATGACCCTAACGTCGATGCTATGCGTATGATCATGGCCTATGGGAATCGCATGTATCTTGGCCAGGAGCCGGGCAAGTATCAACAACCCGTCTTCAAGGATCAGGTCGCTCGCACCGGATGGGCCTGGGGTACGACCACACTCGATTTCGACAATGACCCGGACGACGATCTCTTCGTTGCCAACGGCCATTCCTCAGGCAAGTCGACCAAAGATCATTGCACGCATTTCTGGTGTCACGACATCTACAAGCCACTCTCAAAACCGGACCGTGCCATGCATGAGGTGTTCCAGGAGATTCACAAGGGCTACTTTGACAAGAGTGAATCCTGGGACGGCTATCAGAAGAGCAACTTCATCATGAATGAGGGTGGGAAGCAGTTTACGAACATCGCATTTCTCTTGGGTGTCGCCGATGAATTTGATGGCCGGGCAGCACTGAGTGATGACCTGGATGGCGATGGGCGCATGGATCTGTTAGTGGTAGAAGTCCGTTGGCAGAGCGGGCAAGTACTCCACGTCTACCACAACGCACTGCAGACCGGGAATCACTGGGTCGGTGTTCATCTTTCCGAAGACGGGTCTGGCAGATCGCCACTCGGTGCTCGAGTCGAACTCGAAACGGAGCAGGGGAAACAGATTCAGGTTATCGCGGCGGGCGAAACCATCCATGGTCAGCACCGCCCAACCGCCCATTTCGGCTTGGGCAAGTCATCCGAGGTAAAGTCTATCCGTATCATTTGGCCTGGAGGCAAAGAGAAGCATCTGAAACAGCCTAGCGTGGATCAATACCATGTCGTGAAGGCACCGTAGACTTTTCAGCATGTAGAATCCATGTCAGACGTCGGTAGCCGTGGCCGGGATTTCTGCCACTGTAGTCGACGATGGCCTGCACCTCTTCAGGAAGCAGCCAGTGGCTCTTGGGAACGGGCTTGGCTGATTTCTGCATCGGGTTCTGCAAACGCTTCCGCCACCGGAGGAACTTCGAGTAGGGCAACGAACACCACTCAACCAGTTGCTTGGCCGAGATCACGGTCTTGGTTTGCCACTCCTGGATGAGCTCGACGATCTGCCGTCGTTTGTCTTCGGAAACGTGCGTGTTCACGAGCTCTCCCCAGTCTTTTTTTTTGGCCTTGAGATACTCGGCCATCAACTCGGCGATGACCTGGTCCTTCTCCCCGACCTTGGCTTCGAGTTGTTTGACCTTCTCTTCTGCAGCAGAAGGCTTCGGGCCGCGCTTGCGATCGAAGGCCCTCTCGGCATTCTGGAAGAGCAGCGCCTGCCAGGAATAGAACCGGCTGGGAGTGATGTCATACTCCTCGCAGACATCGGAAATGGGGCGGCCTTCGACGAGGTGGAGCTTGAGGATTTTAGATTTCTCGGTGGGACTCAATCGCCGCCGGGTGTGGTCTTGGGTCTTCTTCTTCTTCTTCACGGTTTTGGTTGGCTGTGAGATCCAACCAAGATTCCCTTAAACTCGACATCAAAAACTCACATTTCATCTGAAGCGCGACAAAAGAAACGAAATGCCATCCGTGTCCGGACCTCTAAGTGTAAAAGAAGTGAGAAATGGAAAGTATACGTCAAATCAGGCCCAGGACTGGAAGGAAGGCGCACCAGAAACTAGGGCTAATCCATTAATTCGCTTAGAGCACTAACTCATTGACTGTCAGTTCACGATGGTGATATATAGCGCTTGCAGATCC
>JAACDM010000142.1 GCA_009936795.1 Verrucomicrobiaceae bacterium
GATGGTGTGATAAACGGTGTGGAGTATGTCCTGAATTCCGATCCCAAGGATGGGGCGAGTGTTCCCAATATTGAAATTCGGGAAGGTATCCTCACCTACCGCCGAAACAACCAAACGGATGCCACTGATGTTCTGATCGAAACATCGACTGATTTGTTAGAATGGGAGTTGTTCGACGGCATGACATCAGAGCCGTTGCCGAACCAAGATGGCACGATCACCATTGAAGCGCGTATCGTGGCACCAGCCTTTGCGAGGCTCCGAGTCCGGCTGCCATGAGGGCATCGTTGAGTGGTAGGTCCTTGAGTTTGTTTGCGGACTTAGGAGATAGGGTGAAGGCGTGCCAGATTAAGAAGTACCAGGCCTATTGGTCAACTGATTCTCAGCTTATGTCTCAGCTCAAGCAGCCATTTCGCGGAACGTTAGTCTCGCTTCACTTTCGCAAACGATTCTGAGATTGCCTTATTGAAGAGCAGACCATCGTTTGAGAACACCACGAACCGTGCGCCCTGGCGGATGGTTCGAAGGGCTTGAGACTCGTTGCCAAACCAGCAGCCCGCTGCCACGTGCCTAGCATTGGCCGTGTCGATGATGCGTTGCAAGATGGCGATGAAGTCTTTGTGGTCGTACTCGTTGGGAATGCCCATGTTGACGGTCATGTCGTTCGGCCCCACGAACACTGCGGAGACTCCGGGGATCGAGCAAATCTTGTCCAAGTTCTCGACGCCTCTCACGGACTCGATCATTGGGACAAAGATTGTATCCTTGTTCCTGTCTTCAACGTAGTCCTGAGTCGCTTTTGTCGGCCACTCTCCCGCTGACAAGACCTTGTCCAGTGCGACTCCCTTCAAAGGACGATAAACGGCAGCGGCAGCCAGTTCCTGACATTCTTCGTAGTCTTCCACGTAGGGAACGACGACTCCATCATAGGTGTCGCAAACTTTGGCGACATCGTCGGGACTTCGGCTGTGCGTTCGCGCGAGGCAGGCGATTCCTTTCGCGGCGAATGCGTGTCGCATGGCCAGGAAATCACCAATGTCGAAAGCCGTGTGCTCATCCGACACAATCGCGAAGTCCAGAGTCCCAGCGGGGATAGCGTCGACCAACGCCGGGCTGATCGTGTTCTGAATCAAGGTTCCGTAGACGGTCTCGCCTTGAACTAGTTTCTGTTTTAGGATGTTTGCAGACATTTCACGTTTTATGGAATTGTACCGAATGACGATTCGATGGCGACTAAAAGTCACCACTACCATTTGTGACGCCTTTCCGAAGAAGCGGAACCTTCAATGAAATCATGAGTAGTGAAACCATCCGTCCTACCTTTCTAAAAACCGCAGCCGTGGCCATCGGCATCTTCGCGATGGCGGATGATTTGCCGCTCGGCTGGCTTACCTGAGACATGTAGAGCAAGCGTCCTGGCAAGGCCCTTGATGATCAAGGTGTGTCCTCCGAGGTCACTCCGGGGAATGATGAGTCGACTCACTTTGAGGAGTTCGGCAAGGGGACGCTCTGGGGAGGCGATCCTTCCATTCGCCTCCCGCGATGCCTTCCGTGAGTCGTGCCTTTGTCATGGCGGGCAGACGGGCGACCGGTTTCACGGAAAGGCTAGGGCGGGATCTGGTAAAATCATCTTACCAAGGGTCGAAGATTGAAAGCCTGCTTCGTCTTCGTCATGAGTAAGGACATGAAACCAACATGCTGTTAATGAAACTGAACGGAAATATTATCATGAAGTTGGCGACGATGTCTGTAGCGGTCCTGAGCCTGTCGTCTGGTTGGGCGGAAGAGGCCGACCCATCAAGTCTCGAGCGTAGTCGGTATCTCCTGCTCGACGCCCGCATCATCGAGAAAGCTGACAATGCCAAGCTAACTATCGGCAAGGTTCAAAAGAGTGCCTCGAATCCGCTCTTCGAGGAGGACAAACCGTGGGAAGTGCGTTTCGACAATCTCTACGCGAATGTGATCTTCGATGAGGAGGAGGGGATTTATAAATGTTGGTATAGCCCCTTCATCAAGGACCTTTCTTCGAAGGGCCTGACGGTTGCGGAGCGAAAGGAGCGTGAGTATGAAGCCCCGCCCCGGGAAATGGCCATCTGCTATGCGACTTCGAAAGATGGCATCACGTGGGTGAAACCAGAAATCGGGCACGTCGAATTCGAGGGCAGCAAAGCCAACAACATCGTGTGGCGGGGAGACGGAACGGACGCCGAGGTTGGAGACGGGCCGCATGGCACGGGCATCTTTAAGGATCTGCGTGAACCGGATCCCCAACGGCGTTATAAAGCCATCTTGAAGTCAGAGATATTGTCAGTGGCGTTTTCCCCTGACGGAATCCGATGGGGCCCCGCCATGACACGTCCCGAGGCTGACAGCGCTGGTGACACTCACAATAACGCCTTTTGGGCACCCACGTAGGGCAAGTACGTCGGGATAACGCGTGAGTGGGGCGAGCCCTTTGGCCGTCAGGTTGCTAGAACGACTAGCGAAGACTTCTTGAACTGGGACAAGTGTGAGATCGTCCTGGAAGGCATGGAGGAGAACTTACGAACGTATTCGATGCCCGTATTTTTTCATGGCGGGATCTATCTTGGCTTGGTTGCCATCCACAATCAGAAATCGGATCGCGTGTGGACGGAATTGACCTGGAGTCCTGATACGATCAAGTGGCATCGCGTATTGCCCGGGACACCACTCATTCCAAACGAGGGGAAAGAAGGCGACTATGACTGGGGCTGCGTCTATGCGGCCGCCAATCCGGTCTTTCTGAAAGATGAGATTCGTTTGTATTACGGGGGCAGCGATGGGAACCACAATGTTTGGCGCAACGGATATTTCTGCCTGGCGACCTTGCGGCCGGACGGTTTTTGCGGGTACACGCAAACGACACCCAGCCGTGCAGCGACGATCAAGACAACCTCCATCGTCCCTGGAAAGAAGGGGTTGCGAGTCTCGGCAGATGTCGAGCAGAAGGGACACGTAAAAGTTAGCGTATTCGATGAACGCAACGAACTACTGGCGCAGAGTGAGCCGTTGAAGGGGAGCTTGACGGATGGAAAGGTAAAATGGCAAGATGGGTTTTCGTTAGATGAGCTCGGGGAGAAGAAGATTCAGATTCAGTTCGAGTTCCAACATGCAACAATCTACTCATTCAGCCTCGTTGAACCATAGACTATTGGGTCCCAGTCCAGCGACTTCGGCGCGCGCTTCCCACACGCAGAATTGAGCTTACGTCATCATCTCCGAGGGCTCGAGATTGCAGGCCTATGTTCGCGAATGAATGAACACTCCCCTCGGAGCAGGAACTCCAGTGAATGAATGACCAACCAATGAATCAACGAACCCGTACCATCTTCAGAAGCCTTGCGGCGCTCTTCCTTCTTTTCGCCCAGAGTTCTAACGCTCAGGCCGAAAAGGCCAAGATCGTCTTCATATCGGGCGAGCCTAGCCACGGCCCGATGGCGCATGAGCATCGAGCCGGCAATATGATCCTGGCAAAAGCGCTCAACGAGTCCGGTCTTGGCGTCGACGCGGCAGTGCTTCCTGACGTTGGTTATCCGGTGGATGCTTCCGTGCTCGATGATGCCGCAACGATCGTGGTGTTTTGCACGGGCCATCAAGAGCATCTTCTCAATCCGAAACTCGCAGAGTTCGATACGCTGATGAAGAAGGGAACCGGAGTGGTCATGATCCACTGGGCGACCGAGGCTAAGCTGGGACAGCCGGCAAAGATGTTTCTTCAGTGGATGGGTGGTTACTGCGCGCTTGACTGGTCGGTCAATCCTCATTGGACGCCTGAATTCAAAACCTTCCCCGATCATCCGGTGGCGAACGGGCTCACGCCTTTCAGCCTCAATGACGAATGGTACTACCACATGCGATTCGTTTCCGAACTCGAAGGCGTCATACCGATTCTCTCAGCGGTACCTGGCACGGAAACCCTGAAGCGTCCCGATGGCCCGCGTAGCGGTAACCCGACCGTGCGAAAAGCGGTCGCCAATGGTGAGAGCCAACACGTGGCCTGGGCTTACGAACGCCCGGAAAGCGGCGGACGTGGTTTCGGATTTACCGGGGCGCACAATCATCTCAGTTGGCAGAACGACAACTTTCGAAAGGTCGTCCTCAACGCGATCCTTTGGACGGCTCAGGTCGAAGTGCCCGAGGATGGAGTGCCCTCAAAGACACCGTCCGATGAAGAGATGCGGAAGAACCTCGACGACAAAGGAAACCAGAAGAAGGAGGAAAAGGAGATGCCCCGCATTCTGGAACTGGATGAGGTCAGAGAACAGCAAGTTCAGAAGATGGACACCAGTGCTTCGCTTGCCTTGTTGGTGACGGCGCTTGCGAACACTGAGAACCCAAGCACGCGCTCAGCATTGCTCAATGGCATCCTCAAGGGTCTAGAAGGACAGCGTGAGGTAAATCCCCCCGCTGAGTGGGAGGCAGTCAGTGCCACCCTCTCACAAAGCAATAACGACGAAGTGAAAAGCCTCACGGAGCAACTCAGCCAGGTCTTCGGCGATGAAGAAGCGGCTCAAAACGCTCTCGACACGCTCGCTGACAAAGACTCCGAACTAGATGACCGCCGTCGCTCCTTAGCGTCACTTCTAGTTCAACAACACGAGGAACTGCTCCCCATCCTCGGTGAACTTCTCGATGAAAAGGAACTCCGCATCGAGGCAATTCGGGGCTACAGCGTCTTCGAATCGAAGGCAGCTCCCGACATTCTTCTGGAGCGCTATCCCGAGTTCGGGCCTGACGCGCGGCGGGCGATTCTCGAAACGCTCGCCACGCGAGAAAGTTATGCCACAGCGCTGTTCGACGCCCTCGAATCGAAGACCGTGTCTGCTGCTGACTTGCCCGCCTACGTGGCGAGATCACTGAGCCATCTCTTGGGAGAAACGTTCACCGAAAAGTACGGGATGAAGAAACTCTCCAAAGATAAAGAGGCCATCATCGCTCAATACCGGGAGCTGGCGACGCCGGCCACACTAGCAGACGCCGACGCCTCCAAAGGGCGCCTCGTCTTCCAGCAAGTGTGCATGGCTTGCCACACAATGTATGGCGAAGGGGGGATCATCGGGCCCGACATCACGGGCTCCAACCGCGCTGATCTCAATTACCTGTTGCTCAATACGATCGATCCCAGTGGCGATATTCCCGATGCCTACCAGATGGTCATGATCACGACCAAAAGCGGTCAGCTTCTCGCGGGAACGGTTACCGGAGAAGACGATCAGAAAGTCGTGCTCAACATGATCGGACAACAGACCGTGGTCGCTAAAAGCGACATTCAATCTCGCGAAACCGCACCCGTTTCCATGATGCCGGAAGGCCTCCTGCAAACCCTGGAGAAGCAACAGGTCTTGAACCTCTTCAAATACTTGCAAACCAAAGAACAAGTCGATCTGCCGAAATGAAATTCAGAACCGCTCTTCTAACATTCTGCTGCTTCTCCGTACCTCTCACCGTCCTGGGTGAGAAGCACAAGGAAGAACACAACACCAGCGACGCGCCTTTCCTGAAGCCTGACGAAGCGGTCGCCAAGATGGAAATCCCCGATGGCTTCGAAGTCTCGATCTTCGCCTCTGAGCCGGACATTGGAGAACCGATCGCCTTCACGTTCGACGAACGCGGACGCATCTGGGTCGTTGAGAATTACAACTACGTCAACCGCGGTACCCACATAGAGAAAAAGGAACTCAGCCGCATCCAGATATTTGAGGATACTGATAGCGATGGCGTCTTTGACACGAAGGAATTGTTCTCGGACAAGATCACTTTTAGCTCCGGAATCGCAGTCGGCTTTGGCGGTATCTATCTGGGATCCCCGCCTGAATTGCTCTTCATTCCCGATGCGGATGGCGATGATGTTCCCGACGGAGAGCCCAGAGTGCTACTCGATGGCTGGGGATTTCACGACCGGCACGAAACCTTGAACAGCTTCATCTGGGGGCCCGACGGCTGGCTCTACGGATGCCACGGCGTCTTCACGCGATCAAATGTTGGAAAGCCTGGGGCGTCTGACAAAGAACGGAAGTTCATCGACGGCGGCATTTGGCGGTTCCATCCGGTCACCGAGACCTTCGAAGTTTTCGCTCGCGGTCTCTCAAATCCATGGGGCTTCGATTTCAACGACGTTGGCCATGGCTTTGCCACGTGCTGCGTCATTCCGCACCTCTTTCACATCGTGCAGGGCGGTGTCTATGATAAGCAATCGAAGCCGCATGTGAATCCCTACGTCTACGACGACATCAAGACGATTCGCGATCACACACACTTATCCGCTCATGGCGGCGCTCGATTCTACCTGGCCGACACCTTTCCGAAGGACTACCAAAACCAGCTCTTCATGTGCAACATTCACGAGCACACCGTGCTCACCGACTACATGGTGCCGAAAGGGTCTAGCTATATCGGAAAACACGGCAGCGATTTCATGCCGACCAATGACTTGGCTTGGGTTGGCTTCAGCATTGAGATTGGTCCCGATGGTGGCGTCTACATCCTCGATTGGCACGACACCGATATTTGTGGCAACGCAATCAACTTTCCGAACAGCGGGCGCATCTACCGGATCATGCCCAAGGGAGCCGAGAAGATTGAGCGTCCGAATATTCGCAGTCTCTCCGATCTCGATTTGGTGAAACTGCAAGACCACGCAAACGATTGGTACGTGCGCCAAGCCCGGGTCGAGCTTCACTCCCGAGCTGCTTCGGGCAAGTTGAACAGCGACGAGGTCTATCCAGCTCTCCAGAACATGTTTGAGCGCGCTGAGACTTCAGGAAAACGACTCCGCGCCCTTTGGTCGATGCACGTCACCGGTCGGTTTTACGACACCCAGCAGAGTAGATTGGTTGCCCTGCTGTCTCACGATGACGCCAACGTTCGCGCCTGGGCGGTGCAACTCCTCTGCGAAGATCATGACCCAGGGAACGCGGCCTTGGCGAAGTTCCTCGAGATGGCGACCGTCGACGCATCGCCGACGGTGCGCCTCTACCTAGCATCCGCACTACAGCGCCTTCCCTTCGAACAGCGCTGGCCTCTTTTGACAGCGCTTTCTCAGCACGCGGAGGACATCGACGATCACAATATCCCTCGTGTTCTCTGGTACGGTCTCGAACCCATGGTCACCGCGCATCCGGAGCATGCGCTCGCCACCGCGATCAACGGGAAGATCCCGTTTCTCCAGGATTGCGTCGCGCGTCGCATGGTCAGCGGTGCACTTCCCGACGAAGACGCTCCGACCAGGGCACAATTGCGCAAGTGGCGGGCGATCATCGATAATATGGCGCCGGGATTCAAGCCGAGCCATGTTGGAGACGGGGGAGTGAGACAGCTGACGGAGTTCCGCAATGAGAAAGCTGTGCAAACGCATCCGAAGACCCAAAAACAACCCTGCCTCCTCAAGCGCCGTCTCGATGTCCCGGAGAGCATGACAACGACGCTAAAAATCCGCGTCAGCTATCACCCCCATGCCGATTGGCAACTGCGAGTTCTCGCCGATGACGAAGTCCTTGCCGACCAGATCGTGGGCTCGGAGACGGTGAACGGAGAATGGCTGAACCTCGATATCGATCTCACCCGCTTCGCTGGAAGTACGATTAACCTTACGTTGGAGAATCGCGCCAACGACTGGGCGGATGAGTACGGATTCTGGAACAGCGTGAAGATTGTGAGTGAGGAGAGTTGAACGGCGAGAGGAAGAAACGACGGGAGGGTGAGCGATTTGGAGAAAGCGATTTAGAGTGGCTGGCAAATAGTTTGCCTTCCCCTACTCAATCAATGGTCTTTGGTATTCCTCCAAGAGTTTCGTGTAAGCATGTTTGTAGTAAATGATATCCGCGCCGTGAATGATTAATTTAGCGCCTGCATCTTGCATGAACTTGGAGTGTTCTGCATCAAAAACCAAAGTTCCAAATATTTTCCCAGCTGCCAGCGTATCATCGGCAATCTGTTTGGCGGCGGACAATACGTCTTTATGTTTTATCTGCCCCGGTTTTCCCGAGAGAAGTGAAAAATCTCCAGGTCCAAAAAAGATGCCATCGACACCTTCAATTTCTGCTATTTCCCGGACGTGTGGCAAGGCTGCTGGTGATTCGATTTGGATTAGGATCCAGCTTTCCTCGTTTGCATTTTTAGTGTAATCGTCTGCCGGGTACGATCCGAAGTTGTTGTCTGCACTGCCGCCATCGAATCCACGTTCGCCGAGCGGATGAAATTTAGCCCATCTTATAACCTCTCTTGCCTCTTCGGCGGATTCGCAGCGAGGGTACATGATACCTTGAGCTCCCGCTTCAAGTAGTCGGCCCATCCGCATGAATTCCCAACGGGCCGGACGTGCCAGGATATCGACGTTTCCTATTCTGGACGCTCGGCACAGGTTAGAAAAAGTTTCCAGGCTTTTGTCTGAATGTTCCAAGTCGTACCAGAGAAAATCGAATCCCATTTGAGATACCATTTCAGTGTGAACCGGGTCGATGGATTTAATCAGTGTGCCCAGGGCCGTTTGATTGTGATTCCAAGTTTCTTTTACCTTGCTTGTTCTCATGAATTTCTAATTTCGAATTGGGTTCCTAGTGTGGAGCCTGGATCGAAGCCTTGTGATTCATTGCGAGTCTCGCGGCTCCTATGGCTCCAGCCCATTTTCCCAACGATCCAAAGACCACCGGAACTTTGTGTCCTCCAGGACGCCATTCCACTTCATCGAGAACTGTCATTAGGGGATCCATGAGCGTGTTACCCACAATCGAAATTCCTCCGGTCAGCACTACAATCTCTGGATCGATAATGTTTATATACGAGGCAATAGCGCATCCGAGGGAGCGAATGGAGCGGAGCCAGATTGTGGTGGCTTCAGGATCGTTAGCCTTGTAGGCATCGACAAGATCTTGGGTTGATACATATTTACCATTGGATCGTTCCTGGACAGTGCAATTTCCAATCATGCCTTCAACGGCGCCGGGCATGTCGCAAATGCTCGGAGGTCCATCGATATCCATGCACATATGACCTAAGTGTCCGGCTCTTCCAATGGTGCCCTTTAGAAGTTTCCCACCTGAAGTGATCGCTCCGCCTACTCCTGTTCCGAGTGTTAGAAGGACCACGTTCTGTTTATCTCGAGCAGCTCCGATCCAGGCTTCTCCGAGCAAGGCTGCGTGGGCGTCGTTGAGAACTGGAACAAGCGAATCTTTTTTAAGCGCGTCGGTCCAATCTAAGCCTTGAAGGCCTTTCAGTTTGCCCGGTAGATAGGCAATGCAGCGCTCGTCGTTTGCCGCGAGGCCCGGGGAAGAAATTCCTACCGATGCTTCCGAGGAACCGACCTCTTTTTCGAAGTCGGCAATTATTTGACGGGCGTTCTGTGTCCACTCGTTAGTTGAGTTTTCTCCATCATTGGTGGGTTGCGCAATGCGTTTTAGGATAGTGCCGTCTTGTTTAGCCGCCACCGATTTTATGGCAGTTCCGCCAATGTCGATGCCGATGCTCCAGTTCATCTCAAGTGGATCAAAACCGAATGGCATGACCTAGACTACCGGTAAGTGGCAGAACTCAACATGACTGGCGGCCATTGGTGTTTAACAACAACGCTTTCCCGAGTCTCGAAATTGGGCCTGAGTGGAATTAGGCATTCGTGCCATCCAACCATTCAATCCGGTTGAGAAGATGTCGGAGGTCAGGAATGGAAGCCAACGACAGCGCAAAGAGAATTGGTTTCATGTCCTCACTATTGACAAAGACCAAGCAAGCTTTCAATATTCGACTCTTGGTAAGATGATTTTACCATATCACGCCCTAGCCTTCCCATGAAACCGGTCGCCCGTCAGCCCAACCTGCCCGCCATGACGAAGGCGCGACTCGTGGAAGGCATCAGGGGAGGCGAATGGAAGGACCGCCTCCCCCCGGAGCGCTCCCTGGCCGAACTCCTCAATGTGAGTCGCCCTACCCTCCGCATCGCACTACAACAGCTTGAGCAGGATGGCTGGCTCAAGGCGGAGAAACGGAATGGTTGGCGCGTGCTTCGCAAGACA
>JAACDM010000143.1 GCA_009936795.1 Verrucomicrobiaceae bacterium
AGACGATTGATAGAGCGCTCATACTTCTGCAAAGCTTTCTTTGGATTCTTCCAGGGATTGTATCGCGTAGGCGCCTGCGGCAAGCCCGCCAAGTAGACGGCTTCAGCCAGCGTGAGGGCACCACACCGTTTCCCAAAGTAGGAAAGCGAGGCACTTTCTGCTCCAATCCGCCGGTTCCCATAGTCCAAGCGGTTCAGATAGCCTTCAAGCACCTGCCTTTTCGTCCACTCACGCTCTAACTTTAACGCAAGGATAGCCTCCAACCACTTTCGACGCCAGTCACGACCACGCTTCCCCAGATCTTGCTTAATCACCTGCTGAGTAATGGTCGAGCCTCCCCTTCGCAAACGACTCGCGCGAATATCAGACCAAGCTGCCGCCACAATCGCATAGGGATCCACTCCACTGTGATCATAGAAACGATGATCCTCCAAAGCCACGGTCACTTCTGGCAACCATCGCCCCATTTCTGACAGTTTCCCCACGACACGCGAGCGGGCTCCTTTCTCCGCCAAGGTCGCCAGAACACCTCCCTCCGCATCATAGATCACGGGAGTGCCGTTCAATGGCTCTTTCGTCGAATCCGGAAATCGAGTGGTGTGAATGAGGATCTCAAGAAAGACCACGCCAAGCAGGCCCAGCCCAACAAGCCAGAGAAACCCACGCCGAAGACGAGTTGGCCAAGGAATCTTCGTTTCAGGTGCGATAGCCATTCATTGGTAGCCTTAGTCAGTATCAACAGGGTTTCACCTCGATTCGTCGCCCATTCGGCACTAGAAACTGTCATGCACCGGCAACTCATCTCGCTTCTATGCACACTCCTACTCGCGCAGGCCCAGGAGGAGGCCTCAACCTGGAATGTCGACGAGCCTCCCGGCCCCAAGCGGGTGCAGATTATCGACGTGGACGAAGGCACCTGGATCAGCGTCGACATCAGTCCCGATGGCAAGACGGTTGTCTTCGATTTGTTAGGCAATCTTTACCTCATGCCAATCGCAGGGTCCGCCAATCCTAACAAAATCACTTCAGGAATGGCTTGGGACATGCAGCCACGTTTCAGTCCTGATGGAAAAACGATCGCTTTCACAAGTGATCGTAGGGGCAAAGCTGGTCACGGAGGCAACAATCTCTGGACAATCCAACCGGATGGCAACGGGCTCACCCAGGTTACCGACGAAGATACCCATTTGGTCAATGGGCCCACGTGGTCCATGGATGGCGACTACCTGGTCGCGCGAAAGCACTTTACAAGTCGACGTTCCTTGGGTGCCGGGGAAATGTGGATGTATCACCGGAGCGGGGTCGAGGGCGATGCCGCAGGCGGTGTGCAACTGACGAAGAAGCCCAATGAACAGAAGGACGTGAATGAACCGGCCTTTTCACGCGACGGCAAGTTTCTCTACTACTCTCAAGACTCCACCCCAGGCGACACGTTTGAATACGACAAGGATTCGAACAAACAGATCTACGTCATCAAACGGCTCGACCTCGAGACCGGAGAAACCATTAATCTGATCTCAGGCCCAGGAGGCGCGTGTCGGCCCACGCCATCTCATGATGGGAAACAGATCGCATTCGTGCGCCGCGTGGGAGCGAAGACAGGCCTGCACGTCTTCGATCTTGCCTCTGGCGCCATTCGGTTAGTCAATGATCAGTTAGAACGCGACATGCAAGAGGCCTGGGCCGTTCACGGCGTGTATCCTGCCTTTGCCTGGACACCTGATGATCAGTCGATCGTCCTGTGGGCACGCGGAAAGATCCGTAAGATCGCCATCGCAGATGGTAGCGAATCCGTCATTCCATTCCGGATCCAAGATGAACGCCAAGTCGTTGAAGCCCTCCGCACACCGGTCAAGGTTGCAGAAGACACCTTCTCTACCCGCATGCTCCGTTGGGTGCGAGTATCACCGAACGGCCGCCAAGCCGTCTTCCAAGCGTTGGGCTATCTCTATGTCAGGGACTTACCCAACGGGTCAACACAGCGACTCACGAGTCAGAATGATCACTTCGAGTTCTGTCCCAACTTCTCTCGAGATGGCAAGGAACTGGTCTACACCACATGGAATGACAAGACGTTAGGCCAATGTCGAATCCTTGACCTTTCCACGAAGCAAAGCCGCGTGATCACGTCTCAACCTGGCCATTATCTCGATCCCGTCTTCTCCCCGGATGGCCAGACCATCGTGTTTCGCAA
>JAACDM010000144.1 GCA_009936795.1 Verrucomicrobiaceae bacterium
AGAATCGCCGGTTGCCCGGGTGACGCCGAGACCTACCCCAGCTTCCCCGACGGATAGCGAAAGCCCGTCGCCGGATCCGGCCATGGGATGATGGCAGGTCGCACACGAGATATTCATGTTGCCACTGAGGACCTTGTCGAAGAACAAAGAGCGTCCGAGGGCCACTTGGGCGTCGTTGACGGCGCCGTTGTTGTGGAAATCACTGTCGCGGACAGCGGTAGGCATTGGGGTTGCCTTGTGGGACTTCTTTGAGTTTGAACGCCCGTTCGGACGGAAAGGCCCTTGGGCCTCGGCAGCGAGAACGGCCAGGAGAAGAGCGCAGCCCGCCTGGATGGCCGTTGAGCGGAGAGCGTGATAAGTTTTCATAATTAGTAAATTTAATATTTTTAAGAATAAGATGGCTAAACCATTTTTAAGAGATTTTTCAATAATCCTGATGGAGCCCGATCTGATGTCTTCTGAAACGTGGTTTGTTTCCAAAAGGTACACATATTCAGCAGTGATTCCTGATCGAGCGAAGCGATCACGGCACTGACAATCTGTGGAGACGAATCGGGCTCGGATTCTGCTACGCGTAGGTATCTCGCTGAAACGCTCTCAGCGATTTCAGCCACCGGAGATCCTCAGGTCCAAGATTAGCCTTGCTGAACTCGCGAAGTTTGATCTCTCGATACACCTGATCGATGGCGCGTGCTGTCATTTGATACCGTGCCATCCCGCGAGCGGGACAGGCAGTGACGAAGCTAGATTCATCAAAGTCGCCAGAGGATGAAACTCGTTAACGCTGGTTACTAACGCTTTTTCGAGGGGCTGTAGCAGTGGGTTGACTATGACCTCAGCACGGACGGATCTGAGCTCCTTCTCCGCTCCTTTCACAGAGTCCTTCTCTGTTTGAGCCGTCTGGCGGCGTTTTAGTTTCCCGCCAACGTGCCGCCAACCCTCGCTGGAAAACTTTGCGCCAAGCGATGGCAGAAGGGACTTTGACGCGATACCTACTCCAAGGAGTGGGTTGCTCACCGCAACCACGCCAGCAATGACAATGAGTCCACAAGATACCACATCGCACTTGCGATCGATTTCATCGCCTAACTAATTGAGGCGATCGCCAAGGGTCAATGCCTGGTCCTACCGATCATTAGCCTTGTCCCCCCTCACGGTTTTCTATAATCCAAAGTTTCTCTAGAACGGACTCACTCCCTGATCCTGGGACATGAAAGAATTGCCTCTTGGGAAGATCGTGCTCAGTTGAGTAGCCGTCGGGAATCGAGCGTGTCGAGTAGAGCAGGTATCCTTCCCTAGATAGGTGATAGGGTACTAAAGAGTAATGCGTCTTGTCCTCGATCACATCCTCGGACGTCGCGATAGCCCGATTCTATAGCAGCGCAACTTCCCTAGGCTTGAGCGCAAGACCGAGCGGCTGCCCTCGACCAGGCGAACTGCCACGGCGCGAATGACCACAGAGAATTTGACGATGGAATTGGTGAGAAAATTCATCAGATGCGAACAGCTGGCACGCGGGCTATCGCCGATCATTGGCGCCTGACAAGGCCTCAGCATACCCATTGTGGCAGTCTTTACATTCGGTTTACACACGAGTTGCGAAACCCAGGCCACGGTTGGGCACTTATGAAACCAACCTTTACGACCATCGCTCTTCTCACATCTAGTCTGCTCATACCAAGTGCGATCGCCCATCGCGAGGCTGCCCCGCAACCCAAGGTACAGTTGGCACTCTTACTCGACACTAGTAATAGCATGGATGGCCTCATTGAGCAGGCCAAGACCCAGCTCTGGAAAGTAGTGAACACCTTTATTGAGTCCAAGAAAGACGGCAAAGTGCCGTTCGTTGAAGTGGCTCTCTACGAGTACGGAAATCAAGGATTGAAACCGGGCCAGAACTTCATCCGCCAGGTGCAGCCCTTCACGCGTGATCTTGATCAAGTCAGTGCGGATCTCTTCGCCTTGAAGACGAATGGCGGCGATGAATATTGCGGGGCGGTCATTGAACGCGCGGTACAAGACCTGAAATGGGATGCCTCAGGCCAAGTCTACAAATCAATATTCATTGCAGGGAATGAGCCATTCACCCAAGGGTCCGTCTCACCTAACACAGCATGCAAAGAAGCCATTGGTCGGGGCGTGGTCGTGAATACGATCCATTGTGGACCTAACGATGTGGGCCTGTCCGGTGGATGGCACCAGGGTGCCCAGTTGGCAGAAGGCACCTACATGGTCATCAACCAGGACGCGGTGGTCGCTCATGTGACCGCGCCTCAGGACAAAGAGATCCTTCGGCTGAACAAGTGCCTGAATGAGACTTACATTCCCTGTGGTGCTGTCGGGGCAGAGAAGAAGCAGTCTCAGATTGTTCAAGATTCGAATGCGAGGTCCAAAGCGTCGACTGGTGCGGATGTCCAACGTGCACTTACCAAAGCGAGTTCCAACTATTGGAACGCGACTTGGGATCTCGCGGATAGGTCGTTGGAGAAGGACTTTGATTGGTCCAAGGTGGGTGATGCTCAGTTGCCTGAGGCCATGCGCGGGCTCGATCTCGATGGGCGTAAGAAGTATGTGGCCGATAAGATTGTCGAGCGTCAGCAGATCCAGACGGAGATCAAGAAGCTGAACAAGGCGCGCGTTGCTTATGTGGCTGAGAAGCGCCAGGAGTCCTCTACTGAGAATGCGCAGACCCTGGACAAAGTCGTCACCAAGACTGTTCGGGAGCAGGCTACTAAAAAGGGCTACCTCTTCGGCAAGAACTAGAGCATCCTACGCTTGGATATGGAGAGCCCTACCATTCTTGTAGTAGAAGACGACGCTGCGGTTCGCCGCGGCGTCGTCGACGCCTTGACCTTCACCGGATACACCGTGTTGTCCGCCGAGGATGGCGAGTCCGGGAAAGCGCAAGCACTGAGCGCGCGATATGATTTGCTCTTGCTAGACCTGATATTGCCACATTTCTCTGGGTTTGAGATCTTGGAGGCATTGAAGAAAGAACGTCCAGGTCAGGCCGTGATCATTCTTTCGGCAAAGGGTGAGGAGAATGATCGCGTGCGCGGTCTCAAGATGGGCGCCGATGATTACGTGGTGAAACCCTTTAGTGCCCGCGAGCTTCTCGCTCGAGTTGATGCCGTGCTTCGTCGAACTTCCGAACGCAAGGTTGTCGCCGAAATGTTAGAAGTGCAGGGGCGCGAGATCGATCTCACCTCCGGGGTCGTAAAATTCAAGGGAAAAGAAGAGGATCTGTCGGAGAGAGAAATGGGCGTGCTCCGTTACTTGTTCAGCAACGGGCAACGTGCGGTGCCTCGTGAAGAACTCCTCCGCCATGTCTGGGGAATTGAAACGAAGAACATAGAAACACGCACCGTGGACATGCACATCGCCCATCTCCGTCGCAAGCTTGGTGATGAAGCCCAAGGAATTCTTCAAACAGTACGCGGCAAAGGGTATCGTTTAGTCAAGCAAGCATGAATCGTCCCTGGATCATCTGGTCAATCCTCGCAGGTTGTGGCATTCTCATTCTGGGAATGTTCGGATGGATGACGCAGCGGGCGTTGGCGTCAGAGCAGGAGCGAGTCGATGCCCAAGCTGCCGCGGATCACAGTGAGCGGATGCGTCTTGCGCTTTCCCGTATGGATACGATTGGGGCAAATTTGTTAGTGGTTGAGAATCAACGTCCTCCGCTGCACTATCAAGCGTTCTTCTCGCCTACTGATATCTTCAATACTCAGCTTGAGAATCTGGATTCTAACGAAGTTCTTCAATCGTCTCCGTTGCTGACCGAGAGGTCTCCCTTGGTGAAGCTGCACTTCGAGTTTCGAGAGACCGGGCAGTTCATCTGCCCACAAGTGCCCACCGCCTCGCAGCGTGACCTTGCGCTGAGCAAGGGCATTGACTCGAAGGAACTCGATGCCGCGTCGGTGCGCCTTGCCGAGTTGACTGGCATTCTTACCGAGGAGAGAAGGCGCGAACTTACTCAGTCAGCCGTGCGTTTGGCGTCGGTTCCTAGCTATGGCGAGGAGGAGAATGCGTGGCTGGGAGTGAAGGATAATCAGTTTCCCCAATCCGCAAAGCGGCAATCTGTCTATGAGCAGAAACTTAATGTGAGTGAGAAGGGAGGGCGCGCTAAAGTGCTGAAAAAGGCTCTCGATCAAGCCGCCGTCCGCTCAGCGACTGCTAACCAGATCAAGAAACCGCAGTTTGGACAGCTTTCGAGTCTGACACCCTTTCGAGCATCGTGGATCGAAGGGTCTCTCATTCTCATTCGTAAAGTGCAAGGAAGCCTCTCGACGAAGTTCCAAGGTGTTTGGCTCGATCATAAGGCCATTGGTGCTGATTTGGCAGCCGAGCTTCGCGCTGACGTGAAGGGCGTTTCTCTTGTGCCGCTGATTGCAGGTGACGACAGTCCGCTCGCGCTCGTTTCTCTTCCATATAAACTCACGCCTGGTGCTGCCCCTCGCGTTGCCTTGCCGTGGTCCACACCCATGCGTCGGAGCTTGCTCTTCGCATGGCTCGGTGCTGTGGTCGCGCTCGCTGCACTCTTTTTTTTGATACGTGGTGTCCTAGCGTTGAGCGAGAGGCGAGCTGCTTTTGTCTCTTCGGTGACGCACGAATTGAGAACGCCGCTCACCACCTTTCGACTTTATTCGGAGATGTTAGCAGATGGGATGGTTCCTGACGAAGTCACGAGGAAAGAGTATCTACGCACGATGCAAGGCGAATCCGAGCGTCTGAATCATCTGGTCGAGAACGTGCTCGCTTATTCTCAGATCGAACGGGGCACGGCGCGTTCAAAGTTTGAAAAACTTCCCGTGACAGACCTTGTCGAACGATTGCGCCCTGTCTTGCAACGTCGCGTCGACCAGGAAGATGCCGCTCTCACCATCGAGATCGATCCTTTGGCCGGAGACGTGGAAACGGACGTGACCGGTGTGGAGCAGATTCTCTTTAATCTCATCGACAACGCCTGCAAGTATGGCCTTTCGGAGAGCGGCCAAGGCCCTATCATTCTCCGTGCTCGCCGCGAGAAACAAGGTCTCTGCTTCGAAGTCAGCGACCACGGCCGTGGCATCCGCGCCTGCGAACGCAAACGCCTCTTCCGCGCCTTCCACAAGTCAGCGCAGGAGGCTGCGCATTCGAAACCGGGCGTGGGTTTGGGACTAGCGCTTTGTCGCCGACTAGCAAGAGCCTTGGGAGGGGACCTGACAATCGACTCCAATCGAGATCAAGGTGCCTGCTTCATTCTCCAGCTCCCGTGAGCTCCTCAGCTACTTGCTGGGAGAGCGCGTCTAGGTCGATATGGGCGCCCTCTTTAGGAAACGGATACCCTAACAGGTGCCAGTGCTCTGTGAACGCAGCGGCTTCGTTGGGGCGAGTTCGGTCGCGGGACCGATAGGTTCGATTTCGCAGGCTGGGATGCGGGATTTGGGATACCAAATGGAGATCGTCTACCCAGCGAGTACGTTGTAGTCCCGATAAGGGTAGGTCTGATAGGATTTGACGAAGGCGAGGTCGTCGGGTGTGATGTAGGCGAAACAGCCCGCGTAGGAGTCGATGCCGAGTTTCGGCAAGGCAGGTGGCGCGAGGATTTCTAGAAAGTTGTCTTGAAGGTGTATGTTAGGGTCTTCTGGTTTTGGGTCGATGTGACCGTGGCAGTCGACCATCACGTACTGCTTGGGCATGCGAGAAAGCTCTTGCGTCAAGGGCGCGGCGAGAATGCCGCCTTGATTGGTAAAGGTTCGGCTCCAGTGGTATAATCGTTTGATTTCGCTGGAGTGGTTGCGGATGATTTGGGTGCTGGCGAGATGCGAGGTTTCGGCATCGAGGGTGAATTCGCGGATGAGTTGAACGCCGCTCTTGTGATCTTCGATGCTGGTGAGTCGGGCGCGTCGCGTCGTGCGGTGCAACCACGCTGGGTCGTGGCTACTCTTGTCCTCTTGGGCGTGCTCCCGTTTGCAGTTGACCAGTGGCGGCCGACTCCTCAGCTGAGACTGAGTGCTGAAGAGACGGAAGCACGTGCTGTTTACCAGCAAGCGGGCGTTGCATTAGCTTATTTGCGGCATCACGCCAAGGAAGTCAGTCAACAATGTGGCGTCATCATTTTCAAAAGTTCTTGCCTGAGCCTGCGTAAGAGCCTGCGCACGGCTCAGGAATTCATAGCAAGACCGAAACCAAGCGAAGGCAAACCTAACTAAATCTGGGCTGGCTCTCGTGATCACCTGTCTGACCTTCTCTAGCGCTGTGTTAGTACAAGGCGATCTCAAAGACGCCCCGGCCTACCTCGACATCGATAGAGGACTCGATTTCTCTGAGATCATTCCCGAGCTGAACGTGAACATTCCGAAGTTTCTGCTTAACACCTCACTGTCAGAATGTAAGGGGGCGACGATGACTCGCTTGCCGGACCCGGGTTGAACGTCAAGGAACTCAGGCAAGATGTGAAGCTCATCCGCGTGGTCGTGATCAATGGTAAGGACCAGAACGCCGCTGCGATTAATGAGGGCGTGGAGCAGCCCAAAGCCGAGTTGGCCAAAGATTGGGTCTCCATCGTGGCCGTCTCCAAGGACTATGTCTTTATCTATGCGCGTCAGCAACAAACTGGTCGTAGGAAATCTCGTGGCCCACGTACTCCTTGGGAAACTAGCAAAGGTGGTTGCCCCGTTCGGGAAAGGGGACCTCGGAGATATCATGGAACAGCCCATCCAAGGCATGGGTGGCGGGCTTTTCTGTCTCGAGCTGCTTCTGTCTTCTTCAGGGTGCGGGCTATGTATGTTTCTGAACTCGGAGTATCTTTCTCGTATGACCGCCACATCATCTCCGATTGGAGCGAAGATTCCCAAAATGGCTCTTTCAGAACGGCGCCTGCGCCGAGCCTGAGACGGAAAGAAGATGAAACGCGTGCCTTCATGAGGCGTCTTTCCCTGTATGAACCTTGCGGCATCTGCAAACTCTTACCATGGTGGCGTGCCTCGCGTTGCCGGATGGGGAGGGGTTGGCGCGAGTTGCATTACTACGATGGCTGCACCGAACAGCAATGACTGGTCTGACCTCCTCCGTCGCGTCCGATCGAAGGATGCTGAAGCTCAACGCCAACTCGTAGAGCAGCTCTGGCCTCAGGTATCCGGTCGAATTCAAGTGTTGTGTCCTCGCCGAGATACGGTGGAAGACCTGTCGCAAGAGGTCTTCGCTAGGATCTTCTCCAAACTCTGGCAGTATCGGGGCGGCGTCTTCGAGGTCTGGGTCGAGGGCATTACGCGCAATGTCTGCTATTCTGCTCTGAGAAAGCAGCGTATTCGGCCGGAATGGACCTTCACGGACCTAGGCGATCGCATGCCTGAGGATCAGGCTACGGTCTCCCCGGAAATGAGCGACGTTGATGCTGCGGAAGTTCTCTCGGAGCTTTTCAAAAAGCTTCCTGACGAAACGGCGTGGCTCCTGCGAGAGGTCGAGTTGAAGGAGCGGGGGTGTGTCTGGAGTCGCTTCTCATCGGGCATGCGGGGAGTGCCAATGCTCGGTCAAATCCGAATGCCGAAGCGCTTTTCGTCGAACTACCTCATGGTGGCGAAACGCTCTTTGACGAGATTCGTGATCTTGTGTGGACGGAGGAGGGCCTCTGGCTGTGCGGAGAAATGGGCGTCTATAACGGAGGACAACCCTCACGATTTAATGGCTCGTCTGGCTTTAGTCTTTTCTTTGATCCCCAGTTGAATCCTGGACGCTTTGCCTTGCATGGGGGCAACGCGCGCGATTCCTTCGATCGCCTTATCATTACGGAGGATGGCCCCTTGCTATCTGGCGTTTCCCGATCTTTTCATCCGTGGCCTGGCGGCTCCTCGGGTGAAGATGATTTCAGCAGTCCAGCGGTACATTGGCTAGTAAAGCTTCCGTGGGAAGGTCGCCTTGACTTCCATCAGGTGAGCAACGCGGCACAGAGCGTAGAAGGATTTCTTGGAGGGAGCTACTACGTCTATTCTCGAGTCGTTTCTGGGCTTTTGTCAGGTGATCTTGATATCAATCAGCCAGTTTATGACAGCCACGGTCGCGGTGATGGTCGACTCTCGGACGCGAACAGCATGATGTTAGTCGAGGATAAGGTGCCTGTGGCGACGACCTCCACGATGACCTTTAGTTCAGCCGATGTTGATGAGGTGAAGGCGCTTGATTACCAGCCCAAGAGTCTGATCACCAACCAGCAGACCTACTTTGATTGGTATCAACTCAATGCTGATGACGACACTGATGCCGATGAGATGTCTGCTGAGCTTGAGTTCTTCTTTGGTACCGACCCTACTCAATTGGAGGCCAATTCGCTGGACCATCGGCTCATCGAAGGTGAGACGATGGAAGTGGAGATCAGGATGACGCGGTCCAAATTGGCGGAGGACGTCACGCCGTCCGTACTGTCTTCCGTGGATCTGATCCGTGGGTTCCCTCGCAATGATGTGACTCTTGAGATTGAGCCCTTCGATAGTGAGAGAGACCTTCTCATTCTTAAGTTACCCGCTCCCGAAGATCGCCAATTCTATGAAGTCTCGGTGCCTTAGTAGGTGTGGCCGAGATCTATACAGAGATGAGCATGTGGCTCAGTGCCTGGCAGTTGTGAAGCGCTCCGTAATCTCGATAGTCTATTTAATGGATCCATGACTCTCAGAGACCTGATACGATCGTGGATCTTTGAAATATTGATGGCCCACGATCCTGCGAGAGCAGCGCTCGCCTCATATTTTGTGATAGGCTAAAAGTGAGATCGGCAATCCTATCGATGACTGAAACTGGAAACGCCCACTCGTCTTGAGACGGGTGGGCGTTTCTGTGTAAAGCGCTTGGAGCGATGAAGGCCTACTTGAGGACCTTAACCTTGATGTCTTTGAGGAAAGTCACACTCTTGGGATCGTGACCTTGGATGCCGAAGGTGCCTTCACCAAGAAGGCGGCCCTTAAAGCTGTTAGGCCGCTCGGGATTCTCGGGCTCGGTGTAGTTGACCACGTCCTTGCCGTTGATGGCGATCTTGATGTTCTTGCCTTTCACAGTGATCTGATAGTCGAACCACTCGTCGTCGTGTGAGGGGGCATTCTTGAGGACGTCTTGGATGCCGTAGAGGCTACCTGTTTTGCGATCATCGGAGTGCGAGGTGTTGATCTGGCACTCATACCCTTTGCTTGGCCAGCCTTTCTCTTCGAACTCGGTGTGAAAGTAGAAACCGCCATTCGCGCCAGCAGTGGTTTTGACCTTCATCTTGATTTCAAAGTCTTTGAACTTACCGCCATTCACATCACCATCGTAGAAGAGATGAGCGCGGCCGCCTTTAACCTGAATGGCACCTTCGACCACGGTGAAGACATTCGGCTTTTCGTCGTTGGACTTCCAGCCAGCGAGAGTCTTGCCGTCAAAGAGAGACTCCCAACCTTCGTGATGGTCGGCGAGGGCAGGGATCATGCTGGTCAGGACCAGCGAGCTGAGAATTAAGAGAGAACGTTTCATGATAAATTAGAGGTTTTAAAGCCAGTAAGGTGCCCTGAGTTTCGGGTGGGACAAGCGGTTTCCAGAATTCTGCCTGGAGTGGAATGGAACTATTGTGGATGCCCAGTGCTACCAGACGGGGAGCGGCGGGTTCCTTCTGCCGACGTGATTCTGCGCTCGATTCTTCTCATTTGCCTTCTCCTGGTGCCTTTCCTCCAGGCCGAGGAGTTCGCAGATCTGCGTTTGGGTCACGAACCCAAGTTTCTCCCCTTCCTGCAGAAGCATTGCATTGGCTGTCACGGACGGGAGAAACAGAAGGCGGAGTTGAATATCGAAGCCCTCTTGGAGAATGGGAAACCCAAGATCGAGGACCGGCGAGAGTGGGAAACCATTCTGGAGATGATCCTGGATCGGGAAATGCCTCCGGAGAACAAGCCGCAACCGACCGGGGAGCTTCGGCATGAAATCAGCGACTATTTGGAGGCCCGTTTGGAGTCCTTCGATTTCTCAGGGCCCACGACCGCAGGGGTTGTGACTGCTCGTCGTCTGAACCGCGACGAATACTCGAATACGATTCGTGATCTCATGGGCGTAACGTTCCAAGCGAGTGAAGCTTTCCCACGTGATGAGGTAGGTTATGGCTTCGACAACATTGGGGATGTGCTATCACTTTCCCCACTCCTCATGGAAAAGTACCTCGATGCTGCCGAATCGATCGTCGATGAAGCCATGCTCTCCGAGGTTCCACCTTGGCCGCCGTTGAAGCGTTTTGAAGAGTCAGATCTCACGCACAAAGGCGGGGACTCGGTTCGTATTGTCAGAGAGCGCTACTTGGGCCTGTATCGTGAGGGGGCAGGTGAGGTGGTGTACGAAGCGCCGTCGAAAGGTCAGTATCTTTTACGAATACGCGCTTTCCAAGACAAGGCCGGTCCTGAGCATGCCAAGATGGCCGTGACCATCAATCAAGAAATCGTTGCTGAAGTTGATGTCACTGCGGAAGGGCGGCAGCCAGAAATCTTTCGATTGCCTGTTCAGTTAGAGAAAGGAAAGGCTACGATCGCGGTCGCTTATACGAACAACTACGTGGATAGCCGAAATAGGAATCCTGAGCTTCGAGGGGATCGCAATTTGTTCATCGACTACGTCGAGGTGGAAGGGCCTAGCAATTTACCGCGTCCTCCTTTGCCAGCCACGCACACTGAGATCATCCCACGCCAACCGCAGGCTGGAGAGGAGGAGGCTCTGGCCCGCGAGGTTTTTAAAACCTTTGCCAGCAGGGCGTTCCGGCGTCCGGCGACCTCAAACGAAGTGGACCGTTTGACGGCACTGACCATGAGTGTCTTTGAGGAAGATGACAGTACGTTTGAGGAAAGTGTAAAGGTTGGCGTGACGGCCGTTCTCGCGTCGCCCCACTTTCTGTATCGTTGGGAACTCGACGATCGCCAGATCGAGACCGAAGCGCGTGTGTTGGGTGGGCATGAGTTGGCCGCGCGATTGTCTTACTTTCTCTGGTCTAGCATGCCTGACGAGGAGCTGACGGAAGTCGCCTCTAAAAATCAGCTAGGTGAGCTTCCGGTGCTCCGCGCTCAGATAAAGCGCATGTTGGCCGATGCGAAAGCCAAAGCGCTCGTGAGCAATTTCACTGGGCAGTGGTTGCAGACGCGTAACTTGGCCTCTGTCCATCCAAATCCAGAAACGTTCCCGGAGTTTGATGAGAGCTTGCGCGAGTCCATGCAGCAGGAAACGGAACTCTTCGTGCAGTCGATTGTGAATGAAGACCGAAGTGCGCTCAGTTTGCTAGACGCGGATTACACTTTCCTTAACGAACGTCTCGCCAGGCACTACGGCATTGAAGGAATCAAGGGCGACGGCTTTCAACGGGTGGCCTTGGATCGCTCCTCTCGTCGAGGCGGCATTCTGACTCAGGCGAGTATTCTCACGATCACGTCTGAGGAAACGCGCACGTCCCCTGTCGTCCGCGGCAAGTGGGTGTTGGAACAGATCCTGGGAACGCCACCGCCACCCCCGCCGCCAGATGTGGAGCTGTTGGAAGAATCGAAGGATGCCCTTGCGTCCGCCTCTTTAAGAGAGCGTCTCGAGATGCACCGCGCTCATCCGGATTGCGCGGGCTGTCATGCCAAGATGGATCCCATCGGCTTCGCCTTGGAGAATTACGATGCCATTGGCCGCTGGCGGGACACGGATGGTATCTTTCCCATAGATCCTTCGGGCAAGATTGTCGGTGGCATCGAGGTGGCTGCGCCTGAAGACCTCAAGAAGGCGCTGGTCCAGAAGGACAAATTTGTCGAAACTCTCAGCGAGAAACTCCTTACTTATGCTCTCGGTCGCGGCACAGAATATTATGACAAACGCGCGATCGATCTTATTGTGGAGCAACTGAAGGCAGACGACCATCGTTTCTCTTCTTTGATAGACGCTATCGTCACGAGTGACCCTTTCTTAAAACGTCAACGACTCCCAAGCTCATGAAACCTCCCTGGAATCTCTCCCGTCGCCACTTTCTTCGCGGTCTCGGTGCTGCCATTGCCTTGCCTTCACTCGATGTCATGGCGACTAGCACCAAGGCGGCATCAGTAGCACCAACTCGCCTTGGGTTCTTCTTCGTTCCAAATGGAGTCAATCTTGAGCATTGGCGCCCGACGAAGACTGGGCCGAACTACGAATTGTCACGCACACTGCAACCGCTGGCGTCATTGAAGAACGATTTCAGTGTGCTCACAGGTCTGACTCACAACAGTGGTCGCGCCAACGACGACGGTGCTGGCGATCACGCTCGGTCCGGTAGCGTCTTCCTCACAGGCGCACAACCTCTCAAGAGCGAGGGTGCCGAGGTTCGATGTGGCCAGTCAGTCGATCAAGTCGCCGCAGATCATCTTGCCTCTCAGACGCGCTTTGGCTCACTCGAGCTCGGCACCGAAACGGGTCGCCCCTATGGCAAGTGTGATAGTGGCTACAGTTGCGGTTACTCAAACAACATTTCTTGGAGAGATGAAACCACACCGACCTCTAAGCAAGTCAATCCGCGTGAAGTGTTCGAGCGGTTGTTTGCTAATGAAATTGGGAAGGATGTGCAGGCGAACCAATCTGAGCGCAAGCGCCACCGCAAGAGTATCCTAGACTTTGTATTAGAAGACGCAAACAGCCTGCAAGGTAAAGTCAGCCACAGTGATAGGCTCAAGCTCGACGAGTATCTTACCTCCATACGTGAAATCGAGCAACGCGTCGAACGTGCTGAAACCACAGGCTCCGAACATGACGACCTCATTCGCGGTTTTGTCGCTCCGGAAGGTGTTCCTGATGATTTCCAGGAGCATACCCGCTTGTTAGGCGACATGATGGTGCTCGCCTTCCAGACGGACGTCACTCGGGTTTGCTCTTTCATGGTCGCCAATGCGGGAAGTAATCGCGCTTATCGCGAGGTGGGCGTGCATGAAGGTCACCACGCACTGTCACATCACCAGAGTAGGCCCGAGAAGCTTGCGGCGCTCGCTGACATTAATCGTCATCATATTACCCAGCTTGCCTACATCCTCCAGCGTCTTAAAGCGACTAAAGAAGGCGATGGTAATTTATTAGACCATTCCATGATCGTCTACGGCAGCGCCATCGGTGACGGTAATCGCCACAATCACGATGACCTCCCAGTCCTTCTCGCGGGCCATGGAAATGGTGCTTTCAAGCCCGGCAGCCATTTGGTCTACCGACAAGATACTCCCATGTGCAATCTCTTCAACACCATGCTGGATGCTGCAGGCGTTCCTGTCGGCCTGTTTGGAGATAGTACCGGTCGCTTGAGAAATCTTGGTGCCTAACGATTTTGTGAAACGTCCGTTTCTAATTTCGCTGCTCACTCTGTGCTGTCTCCTGGCAGGGGCTCTCGGCACACCTGATGTCGTTGAGTTGGGTCAACGACTCAAGCATGCCGAGAAAGAAGAGCGGCGACTGGCAGCCTACCAGTTACAGCAAATGGGCGAGAGCGCCGCACCAGCTGTCCGTCAGCTCGCCAAAGCACTCAGCGATGATGACGATCAGGTCTGGCTCCGGGCCACAATGACCTTGGCGAAGATCGGTCCGAAAGCCCAGCATGCCATCCCCCCGCTTGTTGATCAGATGGGCGGCAATGGCGCCCGCTATGCGGAGACGCGAAGTCGACAGTCTGCCTACGCTCTAAGCAAGATCGGCGAGGCCGCGGTCCCTGCGCTCCTCACCGCCCTGCAAGACGAGAATGAGCATCGCCGCTGGGGGGCCGTGCACGCGCTCGGTCTGATTGGCGAACCAGCCTATTCGTCCCTCGATGCTATTCTAAAGTTACTCGCTGATGTGGATCAAATTGTCTTCGAGGAAACAGTGGAAACGTGTGTTGCCTTCGGCGAGATTGCTGTGGATCAGGCTGCGGATCAACTGAGCGCTGAATCAGATCAAGTCCGTATCGGTGCGGCTACCATTCTCCGACGCCTCAGCGGGCATGCCCATTCTCAAAGGGACCAGGTTTTAGCTGCCTTAATCCATGAAGAAGTCCCAGCTGTCCGTGGTTCTCTGGTGTTGGCAGCCGTCGCCTTCGACATCGACGCAGAGTTTCTTGCTCCGATCGTGACCCAGGCCCTTCTCGGAGAAGAGATTGAGCAAGACGCCGCATTCTTGGCCGTGCTTACGAGCTCAGAGATTTCTAGCGAGATGGTGTCTAAACTCGCGCTCCTCTTGTCAGATAGGGACCAAGCACGTCGTGAGCGTGCCGCCAATTTGTTAGGTCGCCTTGGTGCCTCCGCCAGTCCTGCTGCCGCCGCTCTCGTCGCTCGACTTCAAGCGGGTTCATTGGAATCATCAGAAGAGAAACGCTATCTTAATGCGCTCATTCTCATCGGCTCTAACGTCGTCCCGCAAGTGATCGCCGCAACAGCTACGGCTTCACCGGAGTCTATCAGTGGTTCTCACTGGACCGTGCGCGCCCTGCAGGGATTGGCTCCCATTGCCTTGCCAGAACTCGAAGCGCAACTTCAGACAGCCTCTCCTTCGGTGGCGTGCGCTTTGCTTCGAGCCCTTCCTCATTATAGCCGCAGAAATCGTGCTGTGGAGAAACCAGTGCGCGCCTGGCTCAGGAGTGAAACTGAGGCGCTTCGCGCGGGAGCAGTCAACATGCTCGGACGACTGTCTCTGCCGAGTAAGGTCTGGATCGCAGCCCAAACAAACGCTTTGAAAGACCCTTCGCCGGAAGTGAGAATTGCGGCGATCACGACACTGGAGAACGTGCCTGTCTCTAACAAAATGCGGCTCACTCATCTAACGAATGCCTTAGAAGACGATGAGCGTGTGGTCAGAAAGTGCGCGGCGGGAGCTTTGGGTGACCTTGGCAGTTTGGCCAAAGAAGCCTTACCTGTTTTATTAGCGTCTGTGCAAGGGCCATCTCCTACCGCTGGTTATCGCAATACGGTTATTGAAACGTTTGGTAAGATAGGAAACGATGCCGAATCAGCCGTGCCGTATCTCCGAACTCTTCTCCACGATGAAATGGATGAGGCGACGTGCTTGCAAAGTTTACGGGCGCTTGCCGCCATTGGGGTCAAAGCAGAGAGATCGATCCCAGAAATCCTGGTGCTTTGCGAGCACCAAGCGATCGATCTTCGTCGCGGTGCCTTGGAGGCGCTTGGTAGTGTTTCCGATCAGGCGGAACAAAAGATCCCTGTTTTTCTCAAGGCTCTCGACGATTCTTCTCCAGACGTGCGTCGGCCAGTGATTGCTGGCCTTGGTCGGCTTCGTGGAGAAGCTGCTCCCGCTGCTGGTCGACTTGTTGATCTGCTAAATTCGGAGGAAGATCGTGAGGCCGCACTCGATGCTCTCAGAGAAATCCGCCCTGAAGATCTCGATCTTTGCCTTCGGCTTTTGAAATCTGAAAACGTCGGTAGGCGTCTCCTTGCCTGTGATCGGTTGGGGCGAATGAAGGACCGCCGCGCGCTCCCTGAGCTTCGTGCAGCCCGCGATGACGATGAGCACCGCTACGTTCGCCGTCGTGCGCGCGAGGCTATCAGCCGGATTGAAAGTGCCAAGAAGTAGCTTGGGCGAGGGGCAGTCTGAGGAAGGACGGATACTTTTTCGGTCGAACCTGGAGCGTGAAAGTCGTAAAAATACAATTGAAAGCACGATTAGAGCAATCCTTTCGTTCTGATGGTGCATTCAATCGGGCTTTGTACAAAAATGCTCGAATTAAGAAGTTTGCCGATGAATAGGCATTAAGTCTTCTTGGTCGAAGAGGATCCTGCGGTGGCCGCATTTCTAACGAGTGCCCTGGAACTCATGGGAGTGAAGGTGGACTGCCACTGCCTTTCTAGAAAAACCCATCGATTTTAGGATTTTAAAGGCATATCCGAAGTGGTGAAGCCGATCCTGGCCTGCATCGATACGAAGAGCTGCCGGGCATTTCTTTAAAGGAAGTCCGCTCTAGATGCTAAAGTTTCTTCTAGGCAGGATTGACCTTGAATCCAGTAACTAAATTGAATCCAGCTTTGGGCTTGAGGAAAGAACTCGAGGGCAAGAGGATGGAAGTATGAAACATGCCTTCTCTATTCTCTCTGGTGCCGCATTCTTGGCCATGGCTCCTAGTCTACTGGCCCAAGATGCCTTTCTCGGTCGTTGGGCTTTGACCATTCCAAATGGAGGTGCCGGGTGGCTTGGCGTGGAGAAGAAGGATGGGTATTACGACGCGGGCATTCTTTGGGGTGGAGGGAGTGTTGTGCCGGTGGCTAGTGTCTATTTCCCTAGCGAAGACACGATGGTGGTGACGCGTGTGAACGACGTGAAGCGGCGGGATGCCAGTGGGAAGAAGGTTGTCCGGACACATCAGTTCACTGATCTTGTGAAAGCCAAGGTAAATGGTGATGTGTTGAGCCTAACGATATCGCGTCCCAAGCGTGACGGTTCGGGCGTGACAGAAGAAAGTTTTTCAGGCAAACGCATCGCTCCGCTGCCCCCTAAGCCGGACCTTGCCAAGGTGAAATTTGCCGATTCTCAGGTGCTCTTTCGATCGGAGTCTGATTTGACCAAGTGGGAACTGATGAATCCTGACAAGAAGGATAATGGCTGGAGCGTCAAGGACGGCGTCCTCATGAACCGCGCCGCGCAGGAAGAAGGCAAACCTCGCAAGCACTATGGTAACCTGCAAACGAAGGAAAAGTTCGAAGACTTTAACCTGACGCTCGGTGTCCGTGTGCCGAAGAACGGAAACAGTGGCCTCTATCTTCGTGGCATCTATGAGATTCAAGTAGCCGACACTCATGATAAACCGTTGGATTCGCATCACATGGGCGGCATCTACAGCCGCGTTGCTCCGAGCGTCATGGCAGAGAAGCCAACTGGGGAGTGGCAAACCTACGATATCACCTTGGTCGACCGTCATGTCACGGTCATCCTCAATGGCAAGAAGATCCATGACAACGTGCCGTTGGAAGGTTGCACAGGAGGGGCGCTGTGGTCAGACGAGACCCTGCCTGGGCCCCTCTATTTGCAGGGGGACCACACGGATGTGGACTACCGGAATGTCGTTATTCGACCGGTCGCGAAATAGGTTGTGATCGCTGGCC
>JAACDM010000145.1 GCA_009936795.1 Verrucomicrobiaceae bacterium
CTTTGGGCAGGCGCTGACCTCTTCAGTCAACGCAGCTTGGCAGTGCGGGCAATTCATAATTGCTAAGTAGAGTTAGCCGTTGATGAATGCAAGGGACGAGTTTGCTCGTCACTCGGAGACCGAGGGCAGCGCCATAACGCTCTCCATAATCCGACGTCGCCAGTTCGCCAATCGATCTGCACTCGCCTCATAGTGATTGATCATGAGCGCAAAGGTGTAGCCATTGTCTGAATAGCCGGTGTAGGCACGCACGCGACTCATCGCACCACCTTTCCAGCGCAAGCGTCCATTGTGATAGGCATTTAAGGTCCCCTTGAATACGTCTCCAAACGTTGACCGCCCCACCAGCCAAAGAACCTTTGCTAGATCGACTGGGCGAATATCATCAGCCCGTGCCAACCCACTGCCATCTTCCATCCGAAGACCATAAAAAGGCACTCCTTGTTTCTCCCAATACCGTTTGATGATCTCGCTTCCCGAACGGTTCAATGAATCCGCTTTGGTCAGCTCTTGAAACAGGCACTCTGTAACCATGTTATCACTCGTTCGGTGAAGATAGCGGACAATTTCCTGCAATGACGCCGAGGGATGAGCCAAGAGGACGTGCGTAGCCTCGGGCAGGTCCGCGCCGTTCCCGGTCGCTAACCGACGCCGCGTGGTCGATTCTCCAACAACATCGATCCCCTCAAGCTCTAGCAACGACTTAAAGCTCTCGGCTCCATGATATGCCGGATCGGGAATCGCCCCCTGCGCCGAAACAAGTTCATCGCCAAGCGGAACTCGCCCGCGAAAGGTGAGAGCGGCAGCATACGGGCCACCATAGACCGAAAGCCAGCCATCAGATTCCGTCTCGGCGGTAAGAGTGAAATTTGCCCGCGACAACCAAGGTAACGGCGGCGTCATCTCGGCAATCGTCCCCGGGAGTCCGACTGTCTCTGCCGGGCTAAAGCTCACGTCGAAGCGATTGAAATCGAGGTTGAAACCACATGGACCCGCTCCGTAGTAGTTGCTAACATCCCCCCAATCCCAGGCATTTGGAATCATTTGCTCCGGGAAATAAGCAGCATCTGTCACCACGCGTCCTTTCACCGTCTTGAGGCCTTTCGCTTTTAACTCCCCCGCCCACTTCGCCAGCGTGACACTCGTAAAGATGGGATCACCTCCTCCAAGGATGACCAGATCTCCATCGTAGGCACCTTCGGCATCCAACTTCCATGGAGCACTCGCCGTTAGGGTCGTCGTGAATCGATGCTCGGGCCCTAACATCGCCATGGCCGTTGCCGAGGTGACAGCCTTTAGCGTCGACGCTGGCGTCATCGCCTCATTCCCCCGATAACTGAAAACGGGTTCCTCCTCATCGGCGAAGACAACCAAGCCAAGACTTGCTGCTGTGAAACCATCCTCTACTTGCATCGCCGCCATGACTTGCTCCAACTCGGAATACGGAGAGGGCTTTGCAATCGTCGGCATCAGCGCCCCTGTTGGTGTAGGCGATAGTCTGGTTGAAAGCCGTGCCGAGGAACGCGATTGGAACCACGTTATCACCAACAAACTTGCCAACACAACAATGAGTATGTTTTTCCACATGATGTTCTAGGCCTGCAGGTCTCTTCAGTTGCGAGAGAGGCCTTTCATTCCTAGACTTATCCTATGATCGGCTCCGTCCATCGCAAGACGCGTTTATGGAATGGGATTCTTCTATTTGCCGTCGCACTCGCTGCAACCCTCGCTCATGGGGAAAACCAGAAGCAAGTGGTTCTCGATGGGATCACCTTCGATTCAGCCTATGACAACGGTAGTATGGGCCAGGTCGTCCAACGCAGCTCTGATCGGTTTCTGGTCCCTCTCTATGAGGAACAGGGCGAGCTAGGGCCCCGACGCTACTGGTTCCGTTTCCGCATCTTCGGCCCTACGAACCGAACCCTTACTCTCGATCTCGAACATGCGGAGAACCCTCGCCCGTTCATCCGGGAAAGTGCTGCTCCCTGGCGTCGTATGACCAAAGAAGAGGCACCCGATCTCGAGACCGTCACCGTGCACTTGCTAGGCGAGGAACACCCCATCGAGCTAGCGTTCTTTGAACCACTAGGAGTCAATGAAACTATCGAGGCTGTCGACCGGCTCACTTCGGCTTTTCCGCAGGTGGTCACTGAGGAACCTCTTGGGGAAACTGATGATGGGCTGCCGTTGACACTCTTTACGATCACTGATAAAACGACTCCCATCGATTCCAAGCAACGCGTCTGGGTTCACAGTCGGGCCCACGCTGGCGAGGTCACCAGCACCCATGTGCTACTCGGTATGCTAGAACGCCTCATGGAAGACTCACCCCGAGGACGTGCACTTCGGTCTCAACTCATTGTCCACGTCGTTCCCTTACTGAACCCCGATGGCATTCGTCGCGGCCATACCCGCTGGGATGCAGCAGGGCGTGATCCGGAAAGCCAGTGGTGTGCAATTGCTAGTCCAGCCATTCAATCGATCAAGGCTCAGGTCGATGTGCTCATGAACCAAGAGATTCCAATCACCCTGGCACTCAATCTCCATTCTACCAAGGGCGCCTATGCCGATACATTCTTCTTCAAACATCTCACGCCGAGCGTGTCCTCAGCGTTTGAAATCATTCAGCAGCGCTATATCGATGCCTTAGCTGATCGCTCTCCTCTGTTTGGAAACCTCAACCCAGGAGGGAGTCAGCTACACGCGTGTCGTTTCATTGAGTCGTACTTTTGGAATGGCTGGGGCGAGAAGGTCATGGCGCTCACCCATGAAGGCCATTTCCACCGACGGCTCACCGACAACGAGTGGATCACCGGAGACGACTACCGTTCACTTGGGCGTTCAATGGCGTCGGCTCTGACCGATTTCTATGAGCTCTCACCAGCACGCACCCTGTCGTGGGAAGAATGGCAGGCTGAACACTTTGATGCGCTTGAGCGTCGTTTCGAGAGCCTGTCCGGTCCCCTGGCAGACCCTGACGACGACAATCGCGCGAACATCCTTGAATACGGGCAAGCAACCCACCCTCGCCGCTTCGATCCCTCAACGGCACCGCTCACGATGGGCAACTCACTATCATTTTCCCGTTCCCTGGTTGCAGGAGACGCCACTTGGTATGTCGAGTATTCTTCTGATCTGGTATCTTGGCGAGCGATCAGCCCGGTGGGCTGGGAAATGCAGCCCGCGGAGCAGCCAGGCATCGAGACCGTTGCCGTACCTTTTCCAAAAAAATTTGGAACGAACTTTATCCGCGTAGCAGTCGATCTGAACAAAGACCGTTGACCCTTGGCCCAGCCCTGTGTATGCAGAGGCACCCATGAGTGACATGAAAGTGATAGTCGTCGGCAAAGGAGGGCGTGAACACGCCATCGTGCGTGCCCTGAAGGAGTCCCCATCTGTGCCTCAAGTCTACGCCTGGCCAGGCAGCGATGCGATCTTTGAACTCGCGCAGCCAACGACCGATGTCACCTGCATCCCCGAACTGCTCAACTACATCAAATCGGAGAAGATCCATCTCTGCGTCGCTGGGGAGGAAAGCTATCTCATGGAAGGGCTCTCCGATGCCTGCGAAGCGACAGGAATCCCCTGCTGGGGTCCCAAACGCGCCGGTGCCATGCTCGAAGGCAGCAAGGAATTCGCCAAGGAATTCATGGTGCGGCACAACATTCCCACTGGCGGCTATGCTAGCGTTTCAAATATCGACGACGCTCGCGGCGCTATCACGAGCTATCCTTGTGTGCTCAAATACGATGGACTCGCCGCCGGCAAAGGCGTCGCTGTTTGCCCAGATCAAACGTCAGCAGAGAGCTTTCTCAAAGAGGTCTTCGAGGACGCCCGCTTCGGAGACGGTAATTTGTTAATCGAAGAATACCTGGAAGGGCCAGAGGTTTCCATCTTCGCCATGGTCGCGGACGCCTCTTATCAAATTCTCTGCCCAGCACGTGATTACAAACGTCTCGAGGATGGCGATGGCGGTCCGAACACAGGAGGCATGGGAGCAGTCGCGTCGCCGAAGCTACTCGACGCTGACCTCCTAGCACAAATCGAGAAGACAATCGTTCGACCCACCGTCGACGGCCTGCAGAAGGACAAGAACCCGTATAGGGGATTCCTCTACTTCGGACTCATGCTGACGACAGCCGGCCCCAAAGTGATCGAGTATAACTGCCGCTTCGGCGATCCAGAGTGCCAAGCCGTCATGCCTCTCATCGAGGGCGATCTCGCCGGGTATCTATTAAAGGCAGCATCTGGTGTGCTCGACCCAAGCTATTTCACCTTTCAAGATCTCTGGAGTGTCTGCGTCATCCTCGCCTCTGCTGGCTATCCCGCATCCTCACGGAGTGGCGACGTCATTCGCGGGCTCGACGCCGTGAAAGAAGCACGGGTTTATCATTCAGGCACCAAACGAGGTGACAGCGGCTCTTTCGAAACGAACGGAGGCCGAGTCCTCGCCGTTGTCGCGCAGGGAACAGATCGCGAATCTGCGGTAGAGCGCGCCTTTGCCGATGCCGCCAACGTCGATTTCGAAGGCGCCCTAAGGCGTTCAGATATAGGAAGGCTACACTTCAACTAGCACTACCTTAACATCTTGCCCTTATTCCAAAATCAAGCGCCCCGTAGCCGTTAATACTTTGGAACACTCTGGTGAATCGGCGAAGCCAGCCGATCCTCCCAGCGGTGCAATTGATATCCTGAGGCCAATCCACCGATCTTCCGCAAAAGCGTTAGGCACCGAGACTGCCACTGCCCGTAATTCGGAGGGCCCGGTGGAAGGTCTCTTGAGTTTGGAAAAATGAGATACGTGACCGTGACATCCGACACTGGCCTATAGCTCGGCGAAGCCTTGGAGTTGAGCGCTTTGGCCAAGCGCAGCGACCCCTCGCCAATCGTCGTCTTTGGACCGTAGTCACCGCAGATGGCAGGATACAGTTTATCCTTGTAAATCACAACCGCGTAGTCACCCATCCTTGGCGTGTGCGGATGGTGGCCAATATATGGCCGCATCGACAGCGGCAAGACGATGAAAGGATCTTCACGGGCGATGAGGAAACTCTCCTTCTGCAGACCAGCGATCGTCGATGGAAGGTGTTTCGCTTGATAGCTTAACTGCGCCTTCTCGGCAGGACCTGGTTTCGCCGTGAGCCGGGAGCGAACAGAGGCAAGGCGCTCTTGATAGACAGGAAGAAGCGGGTTTGGCCGAGCCGTCCGCTTCGGCCAGCGATAGCTCGTCTCCGGTTGATACGTTGGCGAACGGATGACTTCGGGAGTCATCATTCCCAAGCGATCCCCATCAGAACCATCCGCCACCACATCCATGTCAGCCTGGACAAACAATACTTTCTGACTCGTAGCTGGATAAGTCAGCTCAAGTATCGTCTGGCAATCATAGAAGTTGTGTCGCGATAGCGTCTTCTCAAGATTCACCATCTTCGCCCTAAGATGGGCCAGCTTGTCTTTGTAAAGGAGATGAAAGAACCCCGACACTTTCGCCTTGGACATCATGCTATTTAGGCCAGGAAGCATGTTAGGGAGCGTCCCATTTGCCTCAGCCAGCTCCTTCATAGAATCACTTGCCTCTGGCACATTCACCACAACTTGGAAATGTGCCTGATAACTTTCGTCGCGGGCTCGCTCGACCGAAGGTAAGCTCCCCTTTCTTACCGCCACATCCGTGCGAATCTGTATCTTATTGAAGAGATCCTTGACGTCCTCCTGCTTATTCGGAACGTACGGAAGTGGCAGTGGCGGAGGCGGAGGGGCGGGAGGATCCGCCTCGATATCACGATAAACGATCTTCTCCTTTACCACTGCCACTGGCACCTCTTTCACGCGCTCGACCTCCTTGGTAACTTCTACCGGCACCTCTTTCACGAGCACGCGCTCTTGCACGACCTCCACAGGCAAGTCCACTTCTTGGACCACGACGTTGTCCGCCTTCCAATGGTCCATCAGCTCTTTCACTCCATCACGGGCAGGCTTAATGACAAGAATTCCCGGCACCGCGACCAATCCGCCTAACACCCCACTAAAAAACGCACGCTTGGAAAGTTGAGGGCGAAGCATGACTGCGAACTAATTCCGAAGTTTGAACACCACCGGCACGCTGACGACTTTCGCAATGGGATTGCCCACCGAATCGGTCGCGGCCTTAAACCGCCACCGCCGAACCGCTTTCACCGCAGAGGCATCGAGCGCGGAGTTTCCCGAGCTCCTGGCAACGCTAACGGCACCGGCTCGTCCATTAGGATCTACCCTTACACTAACTACAACGGTCCCCTCAATGCCTTTCCGACGCTCGGCCCGTGGGTAACTCGGTTTTGAACGCCGCGTCGCCACCGGCGTGCCCACAACGGGACGCTTCTTGCTGGGCTTAGGCTTCGCCTTTGGTTTAGCAACTGGCGGCTTGGGACGAGGCTTGGGAGCCACGATCTGCGGCTTTGGTTTCGGCTTCGGCCTAGGCGTGTAAACGGGTTGGGGCTTGGGCGCTACAGGCTCAGGGACAACCTTTGGTTTAACCGGCTCGGGAATAGAAATCGGTTCAGGCTCCGGAATGGGTTCAGGCTCCGGAATGGGTTCAGGTTCAGGAATGGGTTCAGGTTCAGGAATGGGTTCGGGTTCCGGAATGGGAATTGCCTCGGGCTCTTGAACAAGCTCGATCTCGATCATGGCCTCCTCAGGAACATCAATCGCAGGCTGTGGCGGCGTTCGACCGAGCGCAAGCGTGAAGATCCCGAGATGCACGAGCACGGACGCCACACACCAGCCTATCATGCTCTCTGAATCTTGAGTTCTAGTCATCGGTCCCTGCTTTCTTCATTATGATGCCTAGCGACTCGATGCCGTGCCTCCTAGCCGTTTCCAATACCTCCATAAAAACACCGTGTTTGGAAGATTCATCTCCTCGAATCTCCACGCGCTTGACGCCATCCTGAGCCACCCGTTTCTGAACAAGAGCATCGAGGTCTTCCCGAGCAATTTTCACGTCGTCTAACAAGACACTTCCATCCGCCTCAATAGCGAAAGCCATCCTGTCACGCGAAGGGTCGGCCAGTCCAGCTTCACTCTGCGCTTGCGGCAGATTCACCACTGATTCTGGTTTCGTGAATTGGCTGCTCACCATGAGAAAGATAAGCAACTGAAAGACCACATCGATCAATGGCGTGAGATCGATCGAGCTATCGATGCTGCGCTGTCTGGTGATCAATGCCATGCGAATATCAGGCTTGCTTGGAGAAACACCACTCGTGAAGGTGGGAAGACACTTCGTTCACGTCGTGGACCAGTTTATCAATCCTCGCTTCAAAGAGACGGCAGGTCGTTACAGCAGGAATTGCTACTAACAAACCAGCGACCGTCGTTAACAATCCTGTCCAGATCCCACCCGCAAAGTCAGCCGGCGTGACCTTGTCTCCTAACGCTGATATCTGAGCAAAGGCGTTCACCATTCCCCATACCGTACCTAACAAACCAATAAGCGGTGAGATACTGCCAATCACACTGAGCGTCCGGAGTCCGCGTTCATGTCGATTTATCCAGCGGGAAGATCCACGCTCAGTCAGGTTTCGGCAGTGCTCCTCCCCATCCCCAGCGCTCTCCAAAAAGACCTGGCCAATACTCAGCATGGGATTTGTATCTACATCAAGCGTCTGTGGGTTTGCTTGCGCCACCCGAAGTTCTTCCAAACTTACGGCGACGCGATAGCGGTGTCGCACAAAGAAGACCATGCGCTCAGCGATAATCGCAAAAGAGATGACGGAGAGAAACAACAGCGGCCACATAAAGGCGCCGGCGTTGTGAAAGAGATCAAGAACGTGAAAAGACATGGTCAGGTGCTGACGGAGAAACGGCGTTCCCCAATTTAATGACAAAGGAGAGATCCGTATGGGAATCCAGTCAAGCCCTTGTTGCGACTGAGTCTCAATAGCAACAGGATTATATTGTCAGCCATCATTGGCATTCTCATGCAGTTGAACCAAGGTCGCCCCCCAACTTCCAGTCTGCTCATCCCCCAGACGAAAACTGGCCACCGCAGAATGTTGGCGAAGCTTCTTGTGCACGAGCTCGCGGAGGGTGCCATTACCCTTTCCGTGGATGATTCTCAGAGAATAGATTCCCCGTCTTAAACATTCATCGATGTAATCCGGCACGAGCTCACGCACCTCCTTCGGGCGGAAAGTGTGTAAATCGAGCTCGCCCGTAATGGGGACCTCAATTGGATCTTCGGGCGATTCATTCATGGGATTCCTGGGCTGCTAACTGCAACCACATCCTCCAGGGTTTCAACAGGCACCGCCTGCTGGACTGGCCCGGTTGGTGCCACCACCAGTACTGAGATAACCACCCGTGATGACGCGCCGAATTGGTTTGCCTGTATCAGGGTGTGTATCCAGCGCATCATCCATCATGCTCTGACGGATTTCGAAACGCTCGACAGGTTCATCCGCAGCCCCTGGGACTGATTCATAGACATACGTAGCCATGATACAGACATGGAAGGCTTGGGCAGAAATGCAACCCCAGACGGGCAGCCAAAGCCAGCAACCTCTCAACCCGCTAGCTTGAGATGGAAGAGGTTGCGGGAACGGGGCCACCGGTTCCAGCACAATAGCGGCACGAGCTCGAAGC
>JAACDM010000146.1 GCA_009936795.1 Verrucomicrobiaceae bacterium
ATTGGTCATTTGCAAAAGAACAAAGTGCGAAAGGCGCTGCCCGCTTTTCACACGATTCACAGCGTGGATTCCTTGGAATTAGCACGGCGGATCGACCAGATTGCTCTGGATCTCGGTCTGAAGTCCCGCGTGTTGCTTCAGGTGAATATTGGGAATGAACCACAGAAAAATGGTTTCTCTGTCTCTGAGGTTTCTTCACAGATTCCAACTATTTTAGCCCTAGAGAGGCTAAACGTGGTCGGTTTGATGGCGATTCCTCCGCAGGTGGAGACCGCTGAGCAGGCGCGCCCCTACTTCAGGAATCTTCGACTGCTGAGGGATCGATTGGAGTCAGAACATGGATGTGCCCTTCCTGAACTCTCTATGGGGATGACGAGTGACTTTGAGGTCGCCATCGAGGAGGGATCAACCATTGTCCGGGTGGGATCGGCGATCTTTGGCTCCAGACACTGATCGTCAGGACTTCCAGGTGCTGGTGATCTCTTTCCGCAAGAGAATCAGTGTAGGGATCATGATGATTGCTGATCGGATGGCGAGGTGAAGGCACATCATCCACTGGGAGGGAGTTTCGTCGGGGAAGGGCCAGCTGAGTTTCACGGTGACGAGTAGGACCAAGAAGACGCAGAGCGGTATGGCTAACCGACGCACATGGCGAGTGAGATAATCAACGAATCCGACTTCAAGGAATCGCAGTACAGGAGGCAGCAGGAGACCCACATTCACAATGCAAACAGAGATTAGTCCGCCTAAAGCTACACCTATAATGCCGTATGGTATTGCTAGTAAAACGCTGAGAACTACATTCGAGAGGAAACGGCAGACGGAAAAACGAAGGATCACTTTCTCGTGACCACACATCATGAGGACCCGGTCTGCAGCTGAGCTGGTGAGATGGCTGAAATACGTCATCGTCAGGATAATATAGCCCATGAGGCTCACCGTTTGTCCAAGATCAGGGGTGTTTGTTATGAATGCCAGCAGCTCATCCATAAAGATCATGGCGAGCAGATAGCATGGAGTCGTCACCATGAGGAGAAGGCGATTCGTATTGAAGTATAGTTCGCGAAGGGGCTCTTTGCCGCCGGATGCATGTAAGTGGGCTGCGGCTGTCGGGACCACGTTCATGATTTGCATGGCTACGCCGTTGAGAATCTCTGCGACCTTGGCACCGGGACTATACGTCTTCATGGCGCCGTCCGGCAACATCCCGCCGACAACGACTTTGTCAGACTGGTTCAAGAGCATGTTGTTGCAAGTTGTGAAGTAGGCCATGAGGGAGAAACGTAGCTGCTCACGCACCGCCGAAAGGTCGTATTTCATTGGATTCAAGGTGATCACCTTGAACATCGGGATCGCTATTATCGCGCACAAGACGTATGGAATGACCGTGAAAAGGATGGAGATGAGCACGATCTGACTGAGTGGTGCTCCTACTTCAATCGCCCGAGTGACGACGAGCCAGTAGGCGATCGCGCAACCAACGCTGAACCAATTGAACCAATATTGCCGTTGAATACCGGTGAGCGCCGCGGGAAAGAGGCCGATCGGTACTAGGGTCGCCACACCTGCGAAGAAGTAAGTGTATGCTAGTTTGAAATCGACTCGCTCTCCTTCGGAAATATCGTCAATGAAGAGGTTTAGGAAAAGATCTGTTCCTAGAACGGCGAGTGCGAAGCTTAGGATCCCCATTCCGATAAAAGTCCAGAATGCCGTTGTGAAGAGTCCGTCGACTTCTTCCATCTTTCCCTCGGATGCTTTGGTCGCAACCAGTCTTTGAATGGTGAATCCCATTCCAAAGTCGAGCACGATGGAGTAGCTGATGAAGGACCAAAGAAGTACCCATAAGTCAAACGCGCCGTCGCTGAACCCTTTGAAGACGGCTGCATAAACGAGCAGGCCGGTAAGCATCTTCGTCGCGAAATTTGCGTAACTACTGGCTGTGTTAGCCAGGTAACTCTTTTTCCAGTCAATGGCGGCCATAGAGTAGCGGATGGCAGTGTGCCACCTATCGAGTCAGGCGCAAGAGGGCGTCCGGAAATTGTCGAAGGAGCCTTTCAATACTGCGAAGCTTGTATGAACTTCACTGTTTCTTGCGAAAACCATCAAAGACGGTGGCGAACTTCACCTCCTGGAATCTTGTTGAGGAGAGTGTGAGTCTGATATCGCGGCGAATTGTTCGGCGTTTGGTGCGAACAGCGACTCGTGCATCGATGGCGACTTCGCCGTCCTTGGCAAAGTCTAGGGTGAGGAGGCCGGGCACTGGATACGTGGCTTGCCATCCCTTGCCACCGCTCCCGGCAGCAAAGCGTATTTCTTTACTCCTAGAAGCTGATGCGGTTTGTCCACTAGCCGTGCGGAAGTCCAACTTCTCCACGGTCATCGACTTGTGAGAGCTTCGGTCGCCCCAGGCGGTTAAGAGGCACTTGTAGGGGCCGGTCTCCGTCTCCCCGGCGACAAAGTAGACCATGGCAGACATGGAGTAATTTGCTCTGCCTTCAGTCGTGATCATTTCTGCAGTGAGCCTGGCACCGTTCACGATTGGCTCTCGAGAGGAAACTTTGTAGTCTTCCCGCTTCTGGACAAGGTGAGCGCAATTTGCGAGAAGGGTCATGGGGAGAAGGAAGAGGATTGCAGGGCGACGTAGATCTTTCATAGTGAAACTAAATTAAATTGTGTGAATTGTTCGCCAAGTCCTTATGATCCTGAAGTTTACGATTCTGCTTATTTTCTTTGGCCTCTTGGTCAGCATGCTCTTGGGAAGGCGTTGTTTGGTCGGCGTAAAAGGGTGGCGACGTGCGAACAAGGTGGATCTAGAGACGCTGTCGCTCATGCGCTCCGGTGAGAATAAGGAGAATTTTATCGAACGGATTCCTGGAATCGCGGAACGCCACCGGGTGCAAATGAAGGCGAGCTTTGGTGAGAGTCTGTCCTATCAGAAATCAGATCTTGCTCGCCTCGATAGCGTAATCGATAAGGCGTGGGGAGAGGAGCTTCCCAAGAACGTAGATAGCTTGGTTCTGACCTTCGGAGCTTACTTTGGCGAGTCTCTTCGGCGCCTTCGTGGTGGGTATTGGGACTTCGATTTGGAGCGCGGCTACTGCCTTCACGATGTGGGGGGCATAGCGACAGTGTATCCGTTTGAGAAAGTCTCGAAGCGTTTCAAGAATAGCAAAGAACATTCACTAGCGCTGTTCTACAAGGCGTTGGTGAAATCGGTGGAAAAGACCGCATGAAGCCGCGTGTGTCTCTATTAGGTTGTGGTCGAATGGGTTCTCGTATGGCTCGGCGGTGGCTGCAAGCTGGGTTTCACGTGACCGTGTGGAATCGGGATCGGGAGAAGGCTGTCGTATTGGCGAACGAGGGTGCCACGGTGGCGAGTGAAACGAGTGAAGCTATGGGTGCTGCTGATGTTTTAGTGGCGATGTTATCAGATGGTCCGGTGGTGGAAGAAGTGATCTTTGAATCTGGCGCTCGTGCTGGATTGGTGCCGGGATCTGTGCTCATTGACATGAGTTCTATCCGGCCCGGCTTGGCCCGCGATCATGCGAAGCGTCTTAAGGAAATGGGAGTAGACTATCTCGATGCGCCGGTTTCTGGAGGAACGAGTGGGGCGGAGCAGGGAACCCTCGCCATCATGTGTGGCGGTGATGGGACTGTGGTCGATCGCTGTCGCCCCGTTTTTGACCCGCTGGGAAAAGTGACTCATGTGGGGCCGCACGGGAGTGGGCAACTGACGAAGCTGTGTAATCAAGTGATCGTAGCGACAACAATCGGTGCGGTCGCCGAGGCGCTGCTGTTGGCGCAAGCAGGTGGGGCTATTCCAGAAGCAATGCTCGAAGCGCTTCGGGGAGGGTTCGCGGATTCACGTATCTTGCGAGAGCACGGACAGCGAATGGTGGCGCGGGATTGGCGTCCCGGTGGCATCACGCGCTATCAGGTAAAGGATCTGATCGCGGCTGAAGAAGTGGCTACTGAGGAAGGGGTTTCGTTGCCGATTCTAGACCAGATCAAAGATTTGTTTGCGAGCTTGCAAGAACACGATGGTGGAGATCTCGATCATTCTGCGCTATTCCTAGAATTGGAGCGGCTCAATCTACCTCAGCGTGTAGGTGACTGTCCCGACCAGATCTAGGTAGCCTATTAAAGCGTCTACGTTGGAATGATGAATAATAGTAATCCGAAGCGTGAGCGAGGCCAGTGCTACCTCGCTCACGCTTCGGTTGCTATGGAAACCTATTAGTTTGCCATTGTGCGAACATCTATCCTATCAATCTTGTCGCTTTACTAATGCGTGAGCGGAGTAACGGCGAACGAGCCGCGACGAAGGCCCCGCTGATTGCTGCTCCAATTCATGAGGCGCTCGGCATCATCAAAGATATACTTCGTTTCCGATCCTAACTGAACCAAGATGACCTGCCGCCGTCCAAGTGAAGCGCTGGTTATGAGGCATCGCCCACTGGCTCTGGTGTATCCGGTCTTCATCCCGGTGCAAGCTCCCATGCGGGTGAGAAGTTTGTTGGTGTTTTTCAGGTGTTTGGGACCCCGAGGTGTATTGAAAGTATAGGTTTCTTGGTCGACCGTCTGGCGAATGAAGGGATTCCTTGAAGCCACGTAGGCAATGCGAGCCATGTCGCGTGCCGTTGAATACTGGCCGGATCTAGTGAGTCCGTGAGGATTGATGAAGTTTGAGTGAAGCGCGCCCAGCTGACGTGCTTTCTGGTTCATGAGCCGAGCGAACGCAGGAACGCTACCGGCGACATCGCGTGCAAGGGCCATGGCCCCGTCGTTCGCGCTTTTGATGAGAATGCCTTTCAACAATTCGCGTCGTGAGTAGACATCACCTGCTTTCAGGTAAAGCTTCGAGGGCTCCACTCGGGTGTCTTCGGGCTGGATGACTACTCTGCGATTGATGTTCCCATGGTCGAGGACCACGAGCGCAGTCAGCAGCTTCTGTGTGCTCGCATCAGCGCGGCGTGTGTCTGCATTCTTCTGCGCCAAGGTCTCTCCCGAATTGGCATCGATGACGATGAGGGATTCAGCGCGTGCGGGTGGCAAGTTCGTTGGAAAGACGCTCTTTGGGATTGGCGTCGAGGCGACATGATACGCGCGCTGCTGTTGGCTTGCGAAGCGGGCTGACTGGTGACTTGAGTTCTCAAGACGACGATAGCGGTCGTTCTGAGTTGGAATCCCTGCGCAGGAGAGGAGAACTCCGCACAGCACGAATAGTAGGTAGGAAGAACGAGGCATGGGCTGAGCGAAGACTAATCCAAATATTGAGGGATATTCGGCTGAATGCAAGCTTGGGAAAGGTGATTGGAGGGCGTGACCTGGACCGCTTTAATGTGACGGTTGGCGCGTGAGAGATGTCCTAACTTTCAGTCTAATCGTGCTCTTTTTGCTAGGGAATCCTAACGTCCCAACTCTCTCCGGGCAGGAATCCGAAGATGTTCAGGTGGAGAATCCGTTTGCAGAAGGGGACGAGAAGAAAGAGAAGCCTAAAGTGGGTCCCAACTTGCCGGATGAATTGATGGCTACCGTGGTCACCATTCAGTGTGTTAAGAGATCGGGAACGGGATTCGTAGCCCATTTCCGGGGAAAACTGGTTTTCATCACCAATCAGCATGTCGTTGGCAATCACACCTGTCAGACGATCAAGGACAACGGTGGTCTCCAACTCAAAGGCACGAAATTCGCTGCTGCGAGCGATGCTGATATCGCCATGATTCAGCTCGACAAGCCACGTCTGGATCAAGCTTTCCTTAATCTGGCAGAGAGCACGGAAACCGTCTCACGCAAGGACACGCAGATCATGATTCCGGGCAACAGCAATGGTGACGGTGTGATCACGCTGACTCCAGGCAAAGTGATCGACATAGGAGCCAAGAAGGTCGAGGTGGATAATTAGATCTACCCTGGTAACAGTGGCAGCCCTATTGTTTTTAAGTAAACAAATACGGTCATTGGTGTCCTGATAGAAGCGCATTTTTCGAGCTAGATGCGGTGAGGAAGTCTTTTGAGAATGAGGAATCTCAGATCAAGTCTGAGATTCGTTACTTCGGGCATCGTCTTGACAATGTATCGCTATGGAAGGGGATGTGCTGGAACGATTTCAGGAGCACTTCGGATTAGTTAGCCACCTTGAAATTTGAGTTGGAGTCGCTGGCAAACTACCTTCTCAAGGACGATAAGGACTATGAGGGGTTTGATGAGCTAGGGTGTGTTTGATAACGGTTTCGCCTTGCTGTTTTTAAGATAGATGGTAGGGTGTGTGGCACCAACATACATATTATGACTCAGATCAACGAACACGCCAAGGCGGAGG
>JAACDM010000724.1 GCA_009936795.1 Verrucomicrobiaceae bacterium
ATGACTGGAATCGAAAGCCCGTAGCCAATCGCGGATGACCTCAAACTCATCTTGAGGGAACTTGGCCAACTTCTTGCGCGCTGCTTCGAAGGCCGATTGCTGGCGTTTCGTTGCGAGCCCTTTCTGAAAAGCACTCACCAGGGACGCGGCTTCGGCGCTCACGGTGAAACTCGCGCCATCCACCATCTCGTGAAAGAGATAGGCTGCGGTCTCCTCAGCGCCGTCGCCTAACCATTGCTGCAATCTCTCGATGTAGGTCGTTTGCAAGGCAGGCGCCTCGTCGAAAGCGCTGCGAACGGCACCGAAAGATTCTAGCTGATGAAAGAGACGCTGTTTCTCATGATCTTCTTTCCAAGCTCTCCACGCCACAATACCTTGAGCACGCACTGCTGGATCATAGCGTAAGAGTCCCGCTTTGGCCTGCAACGGAAGGAGCCGTTTTAAAATACAGAAAGCGTCATGGTCATGGACCCCCTTGGTGTAGCCTTCGGCATAACGAGGTGCCATGAACTTTCGTAAGACTTCCAGCTCGACTTCCAGGTCACCCACATGCTCTTGGAAATAGCGATAGGCTAGGTACTCACCCCGATAAACCTCTGAGCTTTCCGATAGGACTTCTTGGCTCCACGCAGGCTGCGTTTCCAAAAACACCGGATCCTTAATCGGCTCAAAGAAATTCGTGCCCGTGAGGTGGAAGCACATCGCCTCGTCGCGAGGCACGACGGTGAGCTCCAGCGTCTGTTGATTCACGGAGAATCGATGCTTTCCTAGTTGAATAATCGCCTTGCCATCGACGAACAGTTCCTTGCGATCCTTGAGCTGACGAACAGCATCCTCACGTTGACTCTTCAGCTTTGCCTGAATGGCATCCGCTTTGACCGAGTCACCGAGATCTTGCAACTGCGTGACGATGTCACGCACCTTCTCAATCATCAGATCAGATGCCAAGTAGGCGTTGATCTCGTGGAGTTCTTGAAAGCCGTCGAGCCGATTGTGAATACTCTGGAAGATGCGTTCGGCAGACTTTTCCAGGTTGGCAGCGCGCTTGTTGCGCGACTCTAACAAGCTGACTTTGCGAGCCTCAAACGCATCGTAAATTTCGGTGCGTTTCTCGCCAAGCTCAGCCACATAATCATCGAACTCGGCATACTTGCCTTCGAGTTCCTCCAGCTGGACCATCGTCTTGCTCAAGTAAGACTCACACTTCTCTGGCGAATCACACAGTTCGAGGTAGTTGACCACGGCCTGATTGAGCAACTTAAGCTGCGCCTGAAACTGAGCAGCGCCTTCCTCACGCCCAAGCTCACGCAAGGTATTCTTCAAGGTCACACGGACTTGATTCAGCGTGCCGTAGATATCGGAAATGCCATCGATAATCTGAGTGGTCTGCGTCGCGTCCTCGATCTTGAGGTTGCTCACGATGTCGATGAGCATCTCCAGCTCTTCTCCCGTCTTTCCTAGCTCTTCGTCAATGACCTTGCCTTCGGCAGCCTTGGAAATCTTCTCGATCGCGACCTGCTGTTGTTCAACCTGATCTCGGTAAGGTCTTAGCGAATCGTCCTTGAGCAGAAACTCCACACAATGTCCCGAGACCCGTTCCGCCACCTCCTGGACTTCTGATTCCAAGGCCTCAAGCTGCTCGATATTGACATACCGGACATCGCGCAAGGAGATGACTTCACCACGCACGCCTCGCAAGTCTGCTAGATGATGCACATAGCCCATGATATCATCCGGGCGACTGTGTTCCACTTTGGAAATGAGCTTTCGCGCACGCTCAGTGAGCGCCGTGGTCTGGGCCGTAGCGGATTCGCGCAGGCGGGTGACCTTCTCAAATTCCGCAATGGCAGATTCCGCAGCCGTCTGTATCGCCCCTAACGGTTCACTTAGAACATGGGCTTCCTTCTGACCTACCCAGAAATACGAGTTGCTGACATCCGAGGCTTTCTTGGCCAAGTCATGATAGAGATTTGCATACGCATCGTCCTTGCCCAGGAGATTGAGCACTTCGTGGCACTCTGCCATGCAACGCACAATGTCCGCATTGCCCAATTTGTAGAGATAGTGATCCCTCTGCGCCGAAGGAGCTTGGGCATCAGCATCGATGTAGGGCGTTTGCCATACCTGGAGAGCGTGATGCTTCTGTGGCTGATCTTCGGTTCGGAAATAGATCAGTTCACCATCCTCGAACACGCTGTAGCCTGAACAACTGATCGGCGTGTCAACTTGCTGATCAATGATGTTGTAAGACATTAGCACGTAGTCGCCAGAAGCGCGATTGTAGAAGACGTAAAGGTGGTCCTCGCCATTCGGCGCTGCGAGACGACGCTCAAAGATCATGTCCTTGGGCCCACTTTCAAACAGCTTCGTTTCGCCACTTTGCAGGTGAAAGCCATTCGAGAAGATGATGCCATGCTCGTCGGGCAAGAGCACACAAGCATTCTCAATCGCATCAAAGCGCTGCACCGTCTTGAGCTTCTCATTGAAGACGAGGTAACGAAAATCGTTCTCTTGATAGGGTCGTATCTTCAGAACAATAAGACTGCCGATGATCGTGTAGAAGATCTCAGCATCATCGAGCGTCTGATCTGCCTCCGTCACCGGCTCAGCATAGATGCCTTCGCCACTGCTGGTGTTGTCTTCAACCTTAACAGTGAGATCTCCACCGACGGTTTCAACAAAGACTCGGTCTTCGATCGAGACATGAGGATGCTCGCCGCCACGCTGCATGTCACGGTGCGCACGGGTCCATTCAAAGTCTTGCTGCCTCGGGAAACGATACTCGTGATCCGATCGATTCCCCTGGTAGACTAACGTTCCGTCATCTCGCAGAAGCCATTTGAACGTCTTGACGTCCGTGACATCCCGCCCGGCGCGAAAGGCCATGTAGAGGTGGGGCCCAATGACGAGGAACTTCGCAAAGACCGTGTCGCGGTAGTACTTGTAGAGATGGCCGAAGTCATGGAGGAAACTGTCGTCGCCCAAGATATCATCTAGCGGGACTGCGGTGAACGCATGCGTGGCGTTTTCATAGTGGTAAGCCGCAAAGACATCCGAAGGCGCGGTGGTCGACTTTAGACCAATGTGTACATTGAACCCAAAGAGAAAACGCCCCTGACCGATCGCTACCATATCGCGCGGCACACAGTTGTGCTGCGTGGTGACACGTTCTGTGGCAATGAGGCTGGGCTCGATCGCGCCAAAGACATCTTGGCGTTCTCGATTCAGCGACTCAAGCCGTCCGCGCAAGTCATCGCCTTGTGCTTGCAAGCGCTGGCGGATGACCTCGTAGGCACCTGATTCTAACGTTTCTTCCGGCATGATAAAGGTAGCGGGGGGCATCCAGCCCCCGTGTCACGGGCTGGATGCCCGTGCTACATTACGATTACTTGGTGATCTGCTTGATAGCACTACCTGCATTGAGGTTCGCCATGCCATAACGCTTGGCCGCTTCCAAGAGACCTTCCATCTTGCTACGCGAGCCAGAGTCATCCGCAGCGGTGATCATCTGACCGAGAGCCGCGCTCACCGTCAGATTCTTCAAGTCCTCGGTGGAGAATCCGTAGTCGTCTAACCAACGCCTTAGCTGGCCTTGGAAATACTCCGGATCGCCGTTGAAGAAAGTTTCCTTCACATCGGTGAGGGCCTGACTATTGCTCAGGGCACGATCGACCGCCTTACCCGTCGTGACGGCTCCGGCAATCTTGTCGAAGAACACCGTGTCTCCGCCAATGATATCCACATTCGCATTCTCCAACGCCGTGCCGACAACTTCTGAGTGGCGGGAGGCGATGTCCTTCTGCGCATCTAGGTCAGCCAATTCGATGACTTTGGCTTTCTCCAAGCCCAAGCGGAACTCCTCGTGTTCGCGACCTTCGCCATCGAACTTCTTCATCGCATCTGCTTTCTCCGTGATTCCCTTGGCCTCGGCCAGGGCTTTCAACTCGATGACTTTGGCTTCTGCAGTGCCCTGCTTCTGCGAAGCGGTAGCTTTCGCCTCGATAACCTGCGCTTCACCCAACCCGGCAGCTGCCGATTCGGCAGCAGTGGCTTCTGCTAGAGTCTTCTTGGCAACGGCCGTCTTATCAGCAGCTGCTTGATCCGCCTCGGCTGCGATGATGATCTCATCGGCGTGTAATTCCGCCGCC
>JAACDM010000147.1 GCA_009936795.1 Verrucomicrobiaceae bacterium
ACCACTATTACCAAGGGCATCAATCAGCGCGGCCTCCAAAGACGTCCTTGGAATCACCCGTCACAACCAAATCACTCGGAGCCGTCAATCTAACTCCGACAGACTCCTAGCAGCGAAGAATCCCGATCTCGTGCAGGAAATCCTCGAACTCGCCGGCATCGCTCGCGACGACCTAGGTGACAAATACCAAACGGGAAAGGGTGTCCGCCCCGCCGGTCTCGTTGATCGCGCCGTGCCCCTAGTAAAACCGTAAGGTTTAGGGAAGCTTGGTCACTACGGTGTAATACGCCCCCACTTCGCCGTGCTCGGTTTCAAAGATCGGCGAGATTCGGTGAGAACCCTCTGTTAGGTTCGTTTCGAAAGAGATCGCCTTTGCATCGGCTGAAACCGGCTTCGATTCGATCACTTGGTCATCAACCCGGAGCGTGGCCTTCGTCGCAGCAATCGGTTCTCCAGGATTCGTTCGGAAGGCACGCGTAGCACCAGGCACATCAGCTCCCGCAGGGACTACTGCGGTAATCGGCTGCCCCGCTTCCTGAGGCCAGCGGCTGACAGAGACACGATACTTGCCCGTAGTCACGACCTTCACTGCCCAGTGCCCCTCGTGCTTCAAAGGTTTCGCGTTAGCGCCACGCCTCTTCAATTTCGACTTTATGCCATCGCGAATCTGACGCTGATTCCACGGTGGGCCCGCTTTCTGAATCCAATCGTGTGCTGTCATGGAGACGACAGGATGATCCACATGACCTAACACAATCTCAGTCGTTTCAGCAAATGTTGGCTCCAGCTCTTTCCACCAGCTCTCATAGAATGCCCGCATCTTGGCCACCTGCTCAGGAAACTCTTTCGCCACGTCCTCTTTTTGACCAGGATCCTTGTCAATATGATAGAGTTCTTTCCCATTGATAAGGCGAAACTCTTCAGACATAACGGAGGAAGATTTCCATTTGATCGGATCGCGCACCCGCTGGGAATCCGTCACCAGAAAGCGGTCTGGCCATGCCGCACCTTCAAAGAGCGGCTTGAGCGAACGGCCATCGAACTTCAACCCATCAAGCGCGGAGCCTCCTGCATAGTCGAGCAAGGTCGGCACAATATCGACAGCATGGGTCAGCGTCTTGATCTCACGATGGAAATTCATGCCACGTTTAGGCCAATGCGCCATGAAGGGGACTCGATGCCCACCATCATAGGCGGAACCTTTCTTGCCACGCATGCCCGCGTTGAAAATCTTGTCACCCGTTGCCGTGCCATTGTCTGTCGTAAAAATGAATAACGTGTCTTCATACTGACCGAGTTCCTTCAACAACGCCCGCGTCTTACCTACATTGTCATCGATGTTCGTGATCATGCCAAAGAAGGCCGCAATCCCTTTGGGCTGGTCTTTGTAAAGATCGAGATACTTCTGCGGACAGTGTAATGGACCATGAGGCGCATTCGTACAGATGTAGGCAAAGAAGGGCCTGTCCGTTGCCGCAGAACGACGGATGAACGCGTTCGCCTGCTCAAAGAACACGTCCGTGCAGAACCCCTTCGCAGACTCGATCTTGCCATTGTGGAAATAACTCCCATCGAAATAGGAATTGTCCCATACATCCGGCGTCTGGCCAACTCCACCACCTCCATGACGATAGACCTCTTCAAAGCCACGATCTTCAGGCCGGTAAGGGTAGTTGTCGCCCAGGTGCCATTTGCCAAACATGCCCGTCGTGTAACCCGCTTTCTGGAGCAGTGTTCCTAGCGTCACCTCATTGGCGCGGAGCATGGAACGCCCGTTAATCGTGTGCCAGACCCCCGTGCGGTTCGTCCAGTGACCCGTAAGAAGAGCGGCTCGGGTCGGCGAACACGATGGCGCCACGTGATAATCTTGTAACGTGAGCGATTCGCCTGCCAGCTTGTCAATGTGAGGCGTCTTGATCACAGAGTTTCCGTGTGCAGCAACATCACCATACCCCTGATCATCCGTGATCACGAAAACGATGTTAGGCTTAGCGAGAGCTTGGAACGATCCAACGAAGCAAGTGGCCAGTAAGAAAAGAACAGGGCGATACATAGGTAAAGTCTAAGCCATCACCATGCCCTTGAAAAGCACAATACGTGTATCCCTTCCAATTAACCGGGGCCCGAAAACACTAACATAATATTATTAAGTATGGTTGGGACTTCAGTTCCAATGGAAATTCTGGGAAGAGACCCTGGGATTGAGCGGCTAGCTATTAGGGTCAAAGGACTTTCTGTAATCGGCGTCCGATCGCCTCAGCGACTGAATAATCCCCAACCCATCGTTCGCAATCCATCCACCATTCGCCTGAATCGGCATTGGAATGAGATTGAGAATCGCTCCGGCAAGCGCCGCCACTGCAAAGGACTGTATGAATAAGATGCCCAGATGGTCAGTCCGCGTGAACATTGTCGTGAAACCAACGATCGTCGCTAATACGAAAGCGATTACAATCTCAATGCCCGGGCCAGCGGCATAAATCAAGGCGTCCTTAAATCTTGGCGCGACCAGATCCTTCTGATGCGGCTCGACATATCCTGAGATTGGAAAGACACAAAACTCCACGGGAACGCCACGAATCTGAAACCGGAATACCGGTTTCCCAAAACCAACAACAATGCGATGCACGCCCCAGCCCACTATCCAAGCCATCAGAGCATGCCCAAACTCGTGGATGGCAACCAGGACCATCCACGAGAAGAGAAAGAAAGGCACTGACAGTTTCCTGGGACTCGTGTTCTCTACATACGCAGCCACAAAGAGCCCTAAGATCAGAATCATGAACGCCCAGTAGATAATTCGCTCGGAACGCCCATTGGGATCACGTTGAAAAGAGTCGTCTAATGGCACTCTGGCATTCTCAAGGGTATTCCTAAGACTGCAAGCGCTGGGAGCAGCAGCGCTTGTATTTGCGTGCGCGCCCACAGAGACAAGGCGCATTCCTGGACACTTCCGGTCGAGCGGGCTTTGGAAAGACGATCTCTGGACGAGTCTCGGGAGGCTGCAATGCACACACCTGCGTGATCGATGCCTCACAGATTTCTTTCTCCAAGTCAGCGAAACGGTCCACGGCTCGGCGCCGATACTCCATCAGCGGATCACGCTGGGCAAACCGTTCCAGGCTAACGTCCTCACGCAGATCTTGGAGCCACTCCAGGCGCCCAGCCCAACGAGTATCGAGAACACACAAGAGAATCTGACGCTCAAGGCTTTGCCTGACCCCTGAATCCACAGATGACCAACGTTCGAGGAATCCTTCCCAAGATTTAATGGCAGTTTCACTGTCCTGGCATTGATCGATCAGAGCGGCGACTAAATCGGAACAGGGAAGCTCCAGAAGATCCCGCCGCCATTCATAAACTGACGTTCTCTGCGAATGAAGAATATCATCATACTTCCGAAGATTCCGTCGCTCTTCAGAATGGGCCTGCTCCAACTGACCCTGCGCTCGTGCAAATGTCCGACTGAGCATGCCATGCTCCAACGCCTCCCCCTCTCGATGGCCGAGACGCTGCAGCCACCCCATCAGCCGATCCGAATGGCCAAATCGCTTGAAGAGGCTATCCTCTAAACTAACAAAGAATTTAGTCACCCCGGCATCGCCTTGTCGCCCGCTACGACCACGCAACTGCAAATCGACTCGGCTAGATTGATGCCTCTCTGTTCCAATCACGTAGAGCCCGCCGAGCTCAGCGACACCCTCAGCAAGACGAATGTCCGTCCCGCGCCCCGCCATGTTCGTGGAGACGGTGACCGCACCAGGTTGCCCCGCGTTAGCAATGATCTCAGCTTCCTCTGCCGGCCGCTTCGCATTTAGCACTCTGTGAGGGATTCCTTCACGACGAAGTCGTCGACTGAGCACTTCGGAAATGTCGACGTGAGCCGTTCCGACGAGGACAGGCTGCTTGCGTGAATGGGCCTCTTGGATTTCTCTGACGACGGCGCCAATCTTCTCGCGATGGGTCAAGTAAACTCGATCCCCAGCATCTTCTCGACAGCACGGCTTGTGCGGAGGAATAGCCGCAACATTAAGACCAAAGGCCTCGTTGAATTCCGTTTCCTCCGGTAGCGCCGTGCCCGTCATTCCCGCGAGCAGTGGATACAAACGGAGATAGTTCTGCAAGGTGATGGTCGCCAACGTCGTGTTCTCGGGCTGCACGTCCACACCTTCCTTCGCCTCCATCGCTTGATGGAGGCCATCGCTCCAGCGACGACCGGCCATTGGCCGTCCCTGCTCGGAATCAATGATCTCCACTTGGCCTTCGACGACATGATAGTCCTGATCACGTTCGTATAGAGTATAGGCCCGCAGCAACTGATTGACCGCGTGAATCCTTGCAGCTCTGTCAGATAGTTCCGCACCGACCTCTTGCCCGCCTTCCTCCCAAGGCGGGAGGACAAAGGCTTCCGGATCATGAGGTGAAAGCAAACGGCAGCCACGCTCGGTTAAATCCACCTGTCGGCGTGGAGAATTCAGGCTGAAATACAATTCCTCTTTCAAGGCAGCCAGCTCGGATCGTTTGTGGTCAACATGCATCGCCACATGTGTTCTCTCCAGCATACGTAACAATGATGGATCTTCGACCATCTTCCGCAGTCCTGGATGTTTGGTCATGGCCAGCTGCACCTGAAGCAGAAGCAACGCTGCTTCCCTTTCCTCTCCTGCGCCTAACAAGAGCCTCGCTTCATCAAGCCGCTGGTCACAGTCCTTGCGTTGGGCTTCGACCAATCGGCCAACACCTGACGCCATTTCCGTATAGGACGCACTTCGATCATAGACTGCAGGACCCGAGATGATCAGCGGCGCTCGAGCTTCATCGATGAGGACAGAATCAATCTCATCTATCAGCGCAAAGAATGGTGATCGCTGCACCTGCTGATCCGCCGAGTTCGTCAGACAGTGGTCGCGCAAGTAGTCAAAACCGAACTCACTCGCCGTTCCGTAGGTTACATCTGCCCAGTAAGCAGCCTGACGACTGGCAAAGTCACCGTCACTTTGCAAACAGCCTACAGTTAGCCCCAAGAGCGAGTAGATGTGCCCCATCCATTCGGCGTCCCGCTTGGCAAGGTAGTCGTTCACCGTCACGATGTGCACGCCTTTGCCGGCCAAGGCCATCAAGTAGGCGGGCAGTGTTGCGGTGAGCGTCTTTCCCTCGCCCGTTCCCATTTCGGCAATGGCCCCTTCCTGCATCGCCTGACCACCGATCAACTGGACATCGTGAAACGCCATGTCCCACACTCGCTGGTCCCCTTGCTGACTGAGTGTTCGACCAACCAGTCGCCGGGACGCTTGAAGAACGAGAGCAAACGCTTCAGGTGCCAGCTGAGTCAGCCGTCTCCTCAACGTCGACTGGTCCTCGACCTCTGAAAGTTCCGCCTTCCAGCGCATGGTTTGTTCGGCAAACTGGTGCTCTTCGAGAGATTCAAAGGATTTCTCCCTTGTGTGAGTGTGCTTGAGAGCCGTCCGCCATTTCCGAAGACGACGATCGTTGCGTGAGTGAAATAGATGAGATGGAAGTGAAGATAAGATCATGATAAACAAGAAGTTTAGTTAAACAGTTAGATAAAATTACACGTGTGTGCATGGCCAACACGCGTCGGCAAAGCACGGACAAATAGAGAGGCTAGATGCCTGCCAGAATTCGCCGCAATCGGTCTACGCACTCAATCGCACCGAGTCAGCACTCAGGACAAAGACACAACTCTAGGATAACAGAGCCATTAGCCTAACGTTCAGAATAAGGAAACGTTAGACGAAAAGTGGCGGATACCCACTTCGCTGCGGCGCGTACAGGCTAGCGCCTCGCAGGCTAGGATAGGACGCGTTTGCGCCATCGACCAGAACAAGGGTCTCGTAGTTCGCCGCCCCCACAACGATGACGACGGGCTCATCTTGAGCTGCCTGAGGATCTGGGGAACCACCCCCATAAAACCCGACAGAAGAAGAGGCAGCCTTAGCCGACTTCAGTAAAAGCTTTCCAGAGCCATTCGCCGCGGATTGCCAATCAGCGCCAAG
>JAACDM010000148.1 GCA_009936795.1 Verrucomicrobiaceae bacterium
GAAGAGCGCGTGGGGCAGATCATGAACCACACGCCCATGAACCGGTTCGGTGACGCGAAAGAGCTGGTCGGGGCGACGCTTCTCCTCGCCTCCAATGAGGCGAGCGGCTTTGTCACCGGCACGGAGTTGATTGTCGATGGGGGCTTTGCCTCGATGACGATCTAGGGCCAAATTCGAGCTTCCTCTCATGCCGCGCGCTCGCTAGCGTGCGGCATGATGATGACGACTTTACGCATGGGATGGATGCCAGCAGTCCTGCTGGCGGTCTGGATTGCGCCTGCTCAGGCCGATCTCAACGAAGATATTCTAGCAGCACGGACTTTCCACGCCTCCTTCGATAAAGGAACCGATGCGGATTCTGCTAAGGGAGACGGCAAGGTCTACACGGTCGTTGAGAAAAAAGGCAAAGAAGGGATCCACACCGACGGCGCGACAACACACTTGACCTCTGGCGGACTTGCGGACAGCGGTGCGATGAAGTTCACCAAGGGCAAGGCTCCGTGGATCTATTACAAGGGCGCTAAGAATGTCTCTTACACCAAAGAGAACTGGAAAGGCTCGGTCGCCTTCTGGTTGAAACTCGATCCAGACGAAGATTTGGAGCCCGGCTATTGCGACCCTATCCAAATCACTACGCGTGCTTGGAATGATGGATCGTTCTTCGTCGATTTCGCGAAAGACGGTAATCCACGCGACTTTCGCTTAGGTGCGTTTGCCGATCTTCTCGTTTGGAATCCTGACAAAGCTGAAGTGCCTGAAGAGAAGCGGCCGCTCCTCCCCGTTAAGAAGCCTCCATTTGGCCGGAACATGTGGACCCATGTCGCCTTCACTTGGGACAAGTTTAATACGGGAAAAGAGGATGGCGTCGCCCAGTTCTATCTCAATGGGCACCTGCAGGGATCCATCTCTGGCTGGAATCAGCAATTTACCTGGAAAGACGAAGAGGAAATTCGTCTCTACCTAGGCCTCCACTACACGGGGCTGTTTGATGAATTATCTTGCTACAATCGTGCTTTGAGTGGTGAAGAGATGGCCCACCTCTATCAAACCCATGAGAAGCTGCGCCCGGCGAAAGTCACCGGCTTGGGGCAAGGATGGCGTGCCTTGGGCGGTGAGGACTTTGTTAATGTGAATTGCGAGCCAGACACTTGGAAATGGACCGGCGGCCTAGCAGAATGCACTGGCAAACCAGTCGGAGTGATTCGCATGAAAGAGCCGGTTAAAAATTGCGAACTCGTCGCAGAATGGCGGCATTTGAAGTCGGCAGGCAATTCGGGGATCTTTCTCTGGGCAACGGACGCCTCGATCAAGCAGCTAGAGGCTGGCAAGGGTAGGCTCCCGCACGGAATCGAAGTGCAAGTGCTCGATCTGGGTTACACGGAGGCCTACATCCGCGACCACAAGAAACCTGCCGATTGGTTTACGTGCCACGGCGACGTCTTTCCGGTGGGGCCTGTCAAGATGACCCCCTTCCCTCCAGTGGCTCCCAACGGCAAACGCAGCTTCCCCTCGAAGAACCTGACGAAAGGCGTGGGTGAATGGAATCACTACTATGTTCGGGCGATCAATGGCGAGGTGAGACTCTGGGTGAATGGCGAGGAAGTCTCGGGCGGAAGCGGCTGCGATCCTTCCAGTGGTTATCTTTGCCTGGAATCCGAGGGCTCCCCGATAGAATTCCGCAATTTGCGAATCCGTGAACTCCCCTGAAAGATCCGGACGCAAGGTATCAATAAGAGGTCGACAAGTGGTCGTTTCCCAGGCTTATCATGAGGAGAGCAACCCAGATTCAAACCCGATCAAGATCATTCTAACACCATCATGAGTAACGTATTCCCAAAACTACACAACGCCATGTGGCCCGGCCTCGTTGGCAAAGGCGGCGAAGGCGATGAGCCCGCTATCGAGTTCGACAAGATGCTCGAGCTGACAGCGAATTCCGAAGTCGACGGTCAGAAGTTCGACGGTATCGATTTCTTCCTCTTTGATCCTCACATCAACATTGATATCAGCGAAGACGATCTCAAAGCCATGGCCGACCGCGTCACGGCCAAGGGACTCAAAGTGGGTTCACTCGTAGCTCCAATTTGGCCAGGCACCGTGGGTGACTCGGCCATGGGAGATGCGGAAGCCCGGAAGAAATTCGTTCTCGCGGTGGAGAAAGCCTGCCGCATTGCCAAGATCCTCAATGATCATGGCGCTCGTGACTATGGTGTGATCCGGATTGACTCCGCCACAGGGCCTGAAGATTGGTCGAAAGACCCGAGTGGCGGCACCAAGAAGATCGCTGAAACTTTCCGCGAAGCCGGGAAAGTTGCTGAAGCCAATGGCGAGAAGCTCGCAGCAGAAGGGGAAATTTGCTGGGCCGGCATGCATAGCTGGAAGGCGATGATCGATACGCTTGAGGCGACGGACATGCCAAACACGGTTGGCTTCCAAGCCGACTTGGCGCACACTTATCTCTATTTGTTAGGCTACAATGCTCCGGAGGCTGCACTCCTGAAAGAGGGCTATTCTGAGGAGGAACTTGACGCAGCCTACACCACGATGACGAACGCCTTGCGCCCGTGGACCTTCGACTTTCACGTGGCGCAGAATGATGGCTCCGTGCACGGCTCAGGTTCGCATGACAAGACCGGACGTCACTGCCCTGCCGATGATCCTAACGGTAAGCTCGACATCACCAAAGCTTCAGGATACTGGCTGACTGAAGGCAGTACGCCGACCAAGCGCTTCCAGCACATCTGTTGGGATGGTTGCATGTTCCCGAACGAAATGCTTCTTAAGCAGGACACCTGGAACACGATCCTTGGCGCGATGATCAAGGTCCGCGACGCACACGGTTGGTCCTAGACCGGCTATCCTGATAACAATCCAACGAACACCGCAGCTGCTCATCGGGACGCTGCGGTGTTTCTCGTTTCACCGATCAGGCCTCGAGATCAAGTGACTTTTCACAGTCACCAAGGCGGCATTCACGATCTCGGTGAACCACTGGCCGAACGGTAAGCATGGAACCGTCAATTTCCAAAACTTTGGCTTTAGCCATGTTCAGAAAGCCCCCAAGATTGATAAGCAGACGATCCTGCCGTGTCCAAATCCTGGGATAATGGACGTGGCCAAACGCAACCGCTTTCGCATCCGGTCGATAGGCTTCCAATGCAGCAGCCATAAGCTTGGGCGATTTGAGCCAGACACTGATGATCGTTAAAAGACGAGTCGGCGGCCAGACTTCCGCCCCGACGTATCGAACGAATCCACGCAGATCTTTCGGAGACACCGATGTCGACACCTCAAGGACATCACAGCACTGACGAGTAATCTCAAGGCGGTATTCGAAATCCGACTCAAGCCTTACGGAATCTGCGGCCTCCAGAATGGCATCAATGCGTGGGCGACAATGGCGAAGCTTCTTGCTCCAAGGCGACACATAGCGAAAGAGGAAATCGCCGTGAGTTACCAGCACCTTACCCTCGCAGAGATCCACGTGGTGAGTCTCTGAAATGCGCGAGTCATGGTTTCCCGTTACGTAGACTGCCTGACGAACGCCCAACTCCTTCAACATCGCTGATAACTTTGCTTGCTCTTCAGCAGCCCGTTGCTTGAAGCCTCTGGAGCGAACTTCTGCCGTATCTCCATTGAAGATGACGGTGCCTGCTCCTTCCAAAAGCGGTCGAATCTCTCGCACATCTTTCAACGCACAGGCGCTATGTCCCAAATGCAAATCCGAGAGAACCCGGATAGGCCCAACCAAGTCCCGCCCGTCCATGTTAGATCGCGTTGCTCATCGATGGGCCTCGAGGTTTCACTGAGCATGGAGTTAGTTTGATCACATTGCCGGCATCAAAGTCTGTCAATTTAAGCCAATCTTCTGTGAGATCGCTCGGCGGGAACAACTCATTCTCCGCATACTCCTGGGCAAGAGCCGATTCGAGATCTTTCAATCCGAGAGGCGAGAGTTTCCCCGTCTCAATCGACCGCGCAATCGCAGACTCCTTGGCGCGCTCCACGATAGACTCTATCATGGCACCACTGGCGAGATCACCACGATGGAGATAGCCCGTCTTTCCACTCCGAAAGGTGACTTCAAGAAACCGGCTCCCATCATTCTGTTCGAAATGTCGCTGGGTGATGGCCTTCGCCAGTTTCCGAACGGAGGTTTCTAGCGGAATACCGTTTCCAAGATAGATGCGATAGATGGCTTCGGCCCCTGATTCGTCTGGTCGAAGCACGCGGATCTTCCGATCGATACGCCCTGGACGTAAGATAGCAGGATCAATCAGATCTGCGCGGTTTGACGCCAAGATGACGACCACGTTGTTGAGCGCTTCGAGACCATCCATCTCCGTGCAGAACATTGGCACCAACGTATTTAAGATGGTCGAACCAATGCGCCCACTATTTCGCGTCCCAAGTACAGCCTCAGCTTCATCGATGAACAGGAAAGCAAGATGCCCTTCGGCCGCCTTCTCCCGACACTGCTGAAAGAGATCGCGAACCTGGCGCTCACTCTCACCTAGCCACATATTTAGAATCTCAGGGCCCTTTACATGAAGAAAGAAGTCAGGGCGATCCACTCCATCCTTCTGCTTGATCTGCTGCCTCAAATTATAGGCCGTCGCCCGGCCCAACAAGGTCTTCCCACAACCCGGTGGACCGAAGAGAAGAAAGCCTTTGGGAACAGGATGCTGAAATGCTTCGAAAAGATCACCATGCAAATAAGGCAGCTCCACCGCATTGCGAATTCCTTTCACGGCAGTCTCTTGGCCTCCAATAGCCTCCCACGGTGTAGGTGGGACTTCCGTCAAAGCTCGGTCGGTTCGTTTGGTCTTACCCAAGACTTCGAGCGCAATCCGCTGGGTAACATCAAGCCGTACTTCGTGCCCCTCCTTAATCAAAACATCTCTCAAATGCGGAGCGCGTTTCACAACACCTTCAGCAGCGCCATTCTCTTGTCCAAGCCGAAGACGCCCATCCGCGAGCACCTCGGTGACTTTGAGGATAGGACCGTGAGTATCCAGTCCCAGGATTCCGATCAGGGCAAAGGCCTCATTCAGCGCCACTCGCGTGCCTGTCTCCAGAGCACTCTTATCTAATGTGGGATCAACAGCGCATACGTACTCAGTACCACCGGCCATGACGCAGGCGGTGCCATCAGGACGAATTTCGAGAAAGGTGCCCACACGCAAGGCAGGCGAACGAAGTTTATCTAACGCGTTGCTAAGTTTCTCCAGAGTCTCACGGGCCTGATCCTGAATCTCCTCCATCTCCTCCACACGGCGTCTCAGCAACTGATGATCCTGACTAGGCACACCCATAAACTTCAACCGTTCTTGAACCAGGTCCAAAACTTGTAAGGTCGACATCTTATCGAGCTCCTCTACAGGGATAGAGCCCCCCATAGGCTGGTCATCATTAGGTGTAGTCACACCGACATTGTAACCAGGTTCAGCTCAAAGTGCACTCCCTTTCACTGCTCAAGATTCAAGCGCACAAACGCTGCGGAAGAATCAAGATCGAGAACAAAGCTGGAAGTCTCCACTACAGAGGTCGGACCTGCCACCCGTGAAACGCCTTCATCGATTAGGCTCCACGTCCCAAGATCGGTTGATGAAGAAATGTTGAAAGCCTCATTCACTGGGTGAATGAACGAGCCTGTCTTCTCCGCGAAATCAAAGAGACTCAGAAAGAAATGATCAGATAGAACTTCGCCCCGCTCATTGCTGACAATGACATCATAGAGCGACACCTCTTCCAAGGTGACGCCAGAGAGATTCATCGTGAGCTGTTTCCCTACCTCCAACACGTCACCACTCCTCCTCCAGATCGCCTGATCACTATTATCCTGAGTTTCTACCGTAAAACTCGCTGCGCCTCCTCCTCTCACGGCCTGTGAGCGAGGACCGCCAACGATCTCAGGCATGGGCGTCTCAATGAAGCGCCCACGTCCTCTCGTATCTCGGCGGAAGCGCGGCCACGGCTGCGAGTAACCGAGAGAGGCACCACATTCCAAAGCGTATAGTTTTCCATCAAATGCCCCTACCAAAAGGTGACCATCCACAGTGAGAACAGGCGACGAATCGATCACGGCTTCAATCTCCGTCTCCCAGATTTCTTGTCCGCCCGGCGCAAAGGCCACGACCTTGCTAAGCCCAGATCCCGCATAGTAGACAACATAGACAAAGCCATTCGCATCAATGACAGGAGAACTGAAGAAGATATCGCCAAGAAAACTCGCCCAAAGTTCGGTGCCCGTCTGATCGACGGCGTAGACCGAACCATTACGTGAAGCAAAGTAGACCGTGTTATTTGAATCGATGGCCGGACAAACATCCACCGCTTCTGGCGTATCAAACTTCCAGCGAAGCTGCCCTTCCGCAGTCAACGCGTAGAGAGAGCCATTGCCAGAACCAATGTAAACGTTGCCAGCTTCATCGAGTGCGGGCGAGCTATAGATACGACTTTCCTCTGCACCAGCTCCGTCGACTGAGAAGGTCCATTGCCGCTCTCCGCTATCATTGATACAGTAGACGTTCCCATCGTCCGCTCCGAAATAGATTCTATCATTACGGTCAATTGCTGGCGAGCTGCGCGTCTCTGCACCGATTTCAAAGAACCATTCCTCTTCGCCTGATGGCAAGACGCCATGAACAAAGCCCGCTGACGTAGAGACAACAATGAGACCCGCTGAAGTGATCCCGGGCGAGGCTTGAACCACGCCAAACTGGCCTTCTGACTCTCCCAACGTTGTCTCCCATTTGGCTTGACCCGTGTCAGGATCTATCGCTACGAGCGTCGAGTCGTAGGTTCCCACATAAATCGTCCCGTCCTCTCCAAGGGCCGCTGTCGCGTCGATCCAATCATTTGCAGTATAAGACCACAGCGGAATCACTTCACTGTCGTTAGCACGATAGGCCGTTAGCATGCTCGCGTTCGATCCAAGGTAGATGGTGCCATCACGGCCAAGGGTCGGCGAGGCAAAGATTGGCTCTCCCATGTCCACTGACCAAAGGACATCACCGTTCTCAGCACGCAGCTCAATACTAATAAGCAAGAGAAGCAAGAGAACGCGGTAAGCCATTCGTGGAGAGTCGGCTAGGAGTCGATCGTCGACAAGTGCGATCAGCCCTCGGTGACGTCCAAGGGCAAATTCACCGAGAAAGTTGTTCCTGATTCGTCTGTTTCTAAGAGTTGCAACTCGCCCCCGATCTGCCTCGCGAGCTGAGCAGAAATGACGAGTCCAATCCCCGTGCCTTGATCTTTGCCCGACTTTTTTGGCACAAAGAGGCGTTCGCGAAGTTCTTTCGAGATCCCCTCCCCTCGGTCCGCGATTTTGACAACGAGCGTCGCGTCGTTCTGCATGCAGAACGATACATTGACCGAACTGCCAGGAGGTGAGGCCTCAATCGCATTCTCCGTCAGGTTGACGAGAACAAGTAACAGCACATTGCCTTGCCTACCAGAGAGCTTCCGACGGGGAACGTCAGACAATTGCAGCGCCACATCACGTCGCTTAGCCTTCGAACACGTCTTCTCCTCGAGTAAACCACGCACCTCATCGAGATCGTATTCATAGACGAGGGCGCTGTCTTCATCGCGCATCACATCCGCCAAGTGATCGATCATCCCCTGCATATCCAGGACTCGTTCTTTCCCGTGCTCGGCGTGCGTAGCTGTCAGGGGCTCCTCAAATAGCCCTTTCAGAGCAGCCAGGGGGTTCTTCAACCCATGAATCAAGTGCGCGCTGAGTGATCCGACCGCAGAAGATTTGTCGGCGAAGGCCAGCTGATGGTTGAGTTCTACCAGACGCTGATGCGAGTCTTCGATCAGTCGACGAGAGCGCTCTGATTGACGGTATGCCCATGCAAAGAGTCCCGTAAGACAAACCAACGCGGTCGCCAGCAAGGACCCGCTAATTTTCACGAGCTGGCGATCCATTTCCTTCAAGTCGTTTGTGGTCTCTGCGCCATCGAATAAATAGCGCGCCATGGCCAGCGTACGCTCATTGTCATCATCACGCAGCGGGACGATCACTTCGACCAAGGCAATGCCCAACGGCATGCTTTCAGCCTCACTGTTAGGAAACAAATCTTCCCCGATAGCCTCAGCGTGATAGCGCGTTGAGGGTTCACCTTGGAGGGCTCTGGCCAAATCGACTGGCGCCACCGTAATGGTGAGTGAATCATCAATATCATCACTGATCAGAAAGCCGTCTTCATCAAAAAGACTCACATCAATGAGATTGTCCATTTGCACGTCAGAAAGGACGAGACTGATAAGCTCACTCGCCTCGCTTCCCAAAAGTAAGAGCGTCTCTCGAGTATCTGCTAATTGAGTCGCGGCTAGCGGCTGGAGAATCTCACCGTACTGATCAATGAAGACGGTCTGCAGTTGTCCACGAACGCTCCATGTGAGCCAGGCCACGAGACTGGTCAGCACGATTGCAGTGATCGCAAACAGCTTGAGAGCGATGCGCTTGGTGAGCATGTTAACTTAGCTCTATGGAGAAATAGCGATTCATCACGATCAGCTGATCGAAATGTGTGATGAAGACCTAGAGTGAAAACGTGCACATCGTATTGATCATCAGGCACATTGGACAAATAGCTCTCGAATCCATAGCGGGCGAGGCCTTCCCAGGCCTCTCCAAACTTTCGTTTGGCATCAAGCCCCAAACCGAATCGGGCACGATAGCGGTGATTGGTATCTCCGACCTCTTTCGTTTGCACAGGATAATCGTAGTGGGTGTAGCTGCCGTTAAGCGCGATCGACCAGCGATCTCGTTGGTATGTTAGAGATTGTGTTACGCTCGTCATGGCAAAGTCATTGTAACCCGATCCTGAGTCCTCTACAAAACGAAACCGAAGCCCGGTCTTACTACGCCAGCGCTTTGCTTCGTCAAGATTGGCCTCCACCCCCAACGCTATCTGATGTTCCCCCCACGAGAGTTCTTTGCCTGGGATGCTTGCTCCAACGCGATCCCGTTCAAGGCGATCAGCATAGTCTCGCCACTCGTAACCGTAGCTAAGTCTCAGTTTTAATTTATCTGTCAGAAACATCCGAAGATCGGAAACTATACCTACTTCATCGTAGTTTTGATCGCTGTCCTGGAAACGATTGAAAGTCACAGGCAGACGGAATCCCCAAGTGGTTCGATCTGTCAGCTTCACTTCCGCTCGTGGGGTCACCGCAAACTGATGGAGGGTGATATTCGTCTGCCCCAAGTCTAATTCTTCGAACTCCAGACTAAATGCCTGTTCCAAATACATGTACTGGCCAGCCACGCCCACTTGCCAGCCATGACCTAACAGTTTGTCGACCTGAGCGAGCGCAATGCCCAACCACTCGTTGTCGAGACCATCAACGTCAGCGTAATGCCGATTCTCCACAAGCACATAGCCTAGAAACTTCCAATCGGTGGGCTGGCCAAGCCGAAACACCGTGGTTTCCCACTCGGTCAAAGTAAATGCGCTATCCTCTTGCGAGAATGCACTGAAGAGAGCGTTTTTCTTATACCCCCCACCTAACAGAAGACGATTTTCGACATTCCATAGCGCCGAGACCGACTCAGTCTCCTCTGACAGTTCAGCATCTCCATAGAGCAGGGCATCCAGCAGATCATCGTCTGCTAACAATGCTTCGACATCGAGCGCGTCCTTCTCGTCCGCCAGGACAGGAACCAGTCCTGAACAGAGCAGGCAAACTAGGAGAGGCAGAAGTCGACTCATCGCGCCCAAGATTCGTGGCATTGCGATACGATCAACGACAATCACAAACGCAAAGAGCCGCCCAACAGCACAGCTGCTGGACGGCTCTAAAAGATAGGATCAGAGATTACTCACCATCACGACGATCATTTCCCTCTTGGCGATTGTTACGGATTTCTTCGCGAAGCTTCTTGAACTCGTCACGCACCTGCTTGTGGAGATCACGTTGCTCAGCTTTGTGCTCGTCTATCAACATCTTGCGCTCGTCCTTCGTTTTAGCCTCAGCAAGAGCGCGCCCAAGCGCATCCTGTGCCGCCTTCTTCTCTTCGCGTGAGTCCTTCAGAAGCTTGCGCAGGTCTTTCACTCCGTCGGGAGCATTTTCACGCTGAGCGTCACGAGCTTCCTTGGCTGCATCGCGGAGAGCCTCAGCAGCTTCACGCTGAGCATCGATCAAGGCTGCATTTTCGTCTTTGAAATTGGCGATCACTTCATTCACTTGATCCCGTGTCGCCTGCTTCCCCAAGACGGCAATTTCCGCTTTCAGAGCATCGCGAAGAGCCTTGCGCTCCTCGTCATACCGATCTTTCTGCTCCTGGATTTCGCCCATCACCTCAGGTCTTCCATTCTTGAAGGCCTCCTTTGCTTTGTTAAGGGCCTCCTCTGCCGCCTTGCGAGCACCATCGACATCCACATCGCCAAAGCCACGTTGGGCCATTGAGAGACTGGTAAATCCAAGAAGTAATGCTGCGGTGATCGTCAGTAGTTTCATAAGTCGATAGATAGATCCTCGACCGTAAGCCTCGCACAAAGTATACCGCGCCAGGCACCAATCATTTAAGGCTCTGTATATCAACGATTTAAAGAAACTACGACCTCATTCATCAGACTTCAAATTGGGAATACTGCCCCATCAGTTCCTGGGAAATAACTCCCAGTTGGGAACTATTTCCCCATGGCCTTCATGCGATAGCGGATAAAGTCCCGTTTCACCCCGAGTAACCGAGCGGCCGCCGAAACATTGTCGCCAGATTGATCGAGCGCCTTTTGGATCAGCCGATTGATCGCCTCATCTAAAGAGAATCCTTCCTCAGGAAATTGCCACCCTGGCTGGAGCCAGTCCTTTAGCACGCCGCTGGTAGCAACGGTGGCTTCTGTTGGGACAGGAGAACTCTCCTTACCTCCTGCGGGTGCTAGATGGGAAAAATCGATAATCTTTCCCCTGCCCCAGACCAGCTGGCGCTCAAGCTCGTGCATCAATTCACGAACATTGCCTGGCCAATCATAATTTAGTAAGAAGCCTTCCTGCTCCTTCGGCACTTCAGTGACGCTCGCTTGGTATCGTTTTGAAAGCTGGCCGAGCAGATGATTGGCCAGGGCCACGATGTCATGCCCGCGATCTCGCAAAGGAGGGATGTCCACCGTAAGCAAATTCAGTCGATGATAGAGATCTTCACGAAATTCTCGCTTCGCTATCATGTCCTGCAGATCTGCATTGGTCGCCGCAATGACCCGCACATCCACAGCGAGATCCTTGTTTCCTCCTACCCGGCGGATCTTTCGATCTTCAATAGCGGTCAACAGTTTCGCCTGAACTCCCGCGGACAAACTAGGCACCTCATCGAGAAAGAGCGTGCCTTGATGGGCTGCCTCAAACAAGCCCATGCGAGCTTTACGTGCGTCGGTGAACGCACCGCGTTCATGGCCAAAGAGCTCTGACTCGGCGAGATTGTCCGGCAAGGTCGAGCAATTCACTTCTACGATTTCCTGATCGGCACGTGGCCCGTGTCGATGAATCCAGCGGGCAAAGGTCGACTTCCCAGTCCCCGTAGCCCCAGAGATCAGCACCGGAGGTAGAGCCGTCGCCAATCGCTGATCCGCCTCAAGAATCCGTTCAAGCTGCTCCTGACCCTTGCCAAGTGAGCCTCCAAAGAAAAGTCCTTCCTGAGTAGGCTTGACCAAAGCCTGCCGATGCTCCAACAGCCGCACAGCCTGCTCCTGGCGTTGACAGCGCCTAAAGATAATAGGGAGCTCTTCGTGATCGAACGGCTTCGCGAGGAAATCTGCTGCCCCGAGTTGCATCGCCTCGACGGCCCGCCCGACGCCGCCATCGGAAGTCATCACCACCACTGACGTGGTTTCTGGAAAAGCCCCTTCCTTTAATAAGTCAAGACCTTCGCCATCGGGTAGCTGAATGTCCACGAGAGCGAAGTCGAAAGTCCATTCTTTGAGAGCCACTCGAGCCTTAGCAAGCGTGTCCACAGCCACCACATCGGCCCCGCCCTGCTCAAGAAAGGCTGCGGCCCGCTTCCGCAGCATGAGTTCATCTTCCAAGACTAGGATCTCCCGATCAGCAATGAGGCCGCGCTCCATAATTAGGGTGGCAGCCTAACCACAGGGATCCCCGCTTCAAGCTTCTCATTCTAGGGCAATCTCAAACTTGTTCTCAATCTTGCTTCTAAATTCTAATTTTTATGGCAAATTTGATTGATTTTTATTATTTCCATGAAAATAATAAAAGCACCTTTGAAAAACGTCTCATTTCAAAAACCAATGATCACTACGACCTCCCCAAACCCCGCCTCGATCCTCTCAACATCGACGCCTGGAAACAACCAAAAGAATGACTATCTTGGGGAGATCGGCCCTCTAAAGCGCGCACTCGACATCGTCGGTGCACTCGTAGGCCTGACCCTGTCCGCGCCTCTTATGATGATCATCGGCATCCTCATCCACCGCGAGTCTCCTGGTTCGGTGATCTACACTCAGAAGCGAGTTGGCCGCGGCGGTAAGCTATTCACTATCTTCAAGCTCCGCAGCATGAAGTTCGACTCTGAGACCGGCGGCCCAGGCTGGACGATCAAGAACGATCCCCGCTGCCTCAAGATTGGAAAATTCATCCGCGCTTGGAACCTCGACGAGGTCCCTCAGTTCTGGAACGTCCTCAAGGGAGACATGAGCCTTGTGGGCCCACGTCCCGAGCGCCCTGAGCATATCGAGCGCCTTTGCGAAGAGACCCCAGGTTGGGACAAGCGCTTTGCCGTAAAGCCTGGTCTTACCGGTCTTGCCCAACTCAAGGGATAGCGCGGCGACACCGACATGAACAAGCGCCTCAACAGCGACGTTGACTACATCCACAACGGCTCGTTCAAGATGGACATCGTCATCATCGCTCGCACGCTCATCAATCGCGAGAACGCCTACTAGCAGAAATACTTTGCGTCAGTTGTAAGTGGCCTGGGGAGGCGCTTGCGATTGGCGCGGTCGAAGAAAGAGCAGCAGTAGCCCCCGTCGGATACGTCCGTCGGGGGTGTTCGCGTTCAGATGGCGAAGGTGTTTAGAGTGTCAGTATCTCCTTAGCTATGTGAAGATAAAGGACCATGCCATCTTCAATCCGCCCAGGCACCCTCATCATTCTTCTGATCCTTTGTGTCATCGTTGTCTGGCAACGGCGGACTATCCATGAGCTGCGACAGCATGACAACACTTTCACCACGTCGATGGCTCCAGATCCACAAGAAACACGACCGGCAACGCCTTCTATCGCTTCACTGCCGGCTCCTACACCTACCAAAGAACACCCTCCCTCCGAGTCCGACCAAGCCTTACGGGAGCGCATCGCAGATCTCGAATCTCAGCTAGCCGAGTTTACCAAGCCGCTTCAATCAAATATCCGCAGCGCCACTGTCGACACCGAAGTACTCGCTGACGAAACCCTCATCACCGGCGGCTACAAGACGCCCGATGGAAACACCCACTTCCTCTTCCTTCGACCCGAGCAAGCGGTCCTGGACGATGGTCGAGTGGCCGTGAAGCTTTCTGGCACAGTCATTGGCCTATCCGAAGAACACCTCAAAGGCTCGGCTGTTGAAGGCTTGGCCACCACTGCTTCTAATACCATACAGCATGGTGAAGCGTGGCAGAACACTGAGGCTGAAAGCACCCTCGACGATCTTCGAGAATCGAGCACTGTCAGCATGCCTTCAGTGATCATGCTACCTGGACAAGCCGCTCAAATCAATGTCCAAGACGGACTGCAATACAAAGTCACCCCTGAGTTTCTCGAAAACGGCAAAGACTTCCGAATTCGTCTCCGCATGGAACATCCTAGCGAAGCGACCGAAACCAATAAATGAAACAACGCACTCGCTATGCCAAATCCATCAAACCATCAGGCTCTTGAGACTTACCAGGCCCCAAATCATGGCGATCTCCTAGCACGTTCTACCGAGCTTCTGCAACAATCCAGGCGTCGACGATCAATCCGCAAGTTTTCAGACCGGTCCGTGCCCCGCGAAGTTGTTCAGAATTGCCTCGAGATAGCAGGCACCGCTCCAAGCGGTGCCAATCAACAACCCTGGTACTTTGCTGCCATTCAAGATCCCGAAACCAAGTCGGCAATCAGAACCGCAGCAGAAGCAGAGGAACAGACCTTCTATGAATCGAGAGCACCTCAGGATTGGTTAGACGCCCTAGCTCCGCTCGGCACGAACGCTGAGAAACCCTTCTTGGAAGTCGCCCCATGGTTGATCGTCGTCTTCTCTCAACCATGGTCACAAGTAGACGGGCATGAACAGCAGAAACACTACTACGCGCGAGAGTCCGTCGGCATCGCTACGGGCTTGCTGATTCAAGCTATCCACCACGCCGGACTTGCCAGCCTAACACACACGCCTAGCCCCATGGGATTTCTAAACACTTTGCTAGACCGCCCCAGTCACGAGAAGCCCTTTCTCATCCTGGTCGTAGGCTATCCCGCAGATGACGCCACCGTCCCAAAGATCACCAAAAAATCGCTCTGCGAAATCGCGAGCTTCCATTGAATGTCTCGCCTCAATAGATTCCCACAAATACTGGGAATAAGTGACGCTTTGACTTCGTCGAATGCCATAGCCACAGTCATCAGACACCCATGAACAAACTCTTTACCACTAGCATCATCGGCCTCGCTCTGGCCCTGACTTCCATCACCGGAAATGCAGATTCCAAAGCCAGAGGAAAGGTTGCCAGCGCAGTAGCGGGGAAACTCGTCAAAGCCGAAGGCAAGAACGTCAAAGCCTACAGCCTGAAAGGTTCCCCAAAGTACTACGTCCTTTATTACTCCGCCACTTGGTGAGGCGCCTGTAAAGCAGTGACCCCACAGTTAGTGGAGGCGTATGCCCAACGCACCAGTGGAAACGTGGAATATATTCTCATGAATTACGATGACAGCCAAAAGGCCATGGATAAGTACCTCGTGAAGAGCAAGATCAACTTTCCAGGCCTCAAGATTGCGGATCGCGACGCCAACTACCTCACCACAGTCTTCCCGGCCGAAGGATTTCCATCACTCGTTATTATCGACGCCAATGGCAAAGTGCTCAGTTCAGGAACTGGGCCGAAAGTTTCCAAAGTCTTAGCCAAGGTGAAGAAGCTCAAGTAACGATTCCTTCTAACATCTTCTCGTTCTCTTATGGCCCTACCAGGATCGCCCGGTAGGGCCATTCTACGTACCGCCATTGGGCCTATTCCAATCTATCGGAGCGACTTCTGCTTGTCATCGGACCACCCGTCGAGGAAGCTGTCGTCGTCGAGATGGTCTCCTCCCCACCATACCGCTCTCTTCTGCGTCGCTTGCTAGGCATCATCGTCGTTACATGCAGTGCAATCCATTCGACATCGGCCAAGCCCCCCGACACTACGGAGATCACCCGACTGCAAGTCTTTCTGGACAACCACCACTTCAGTCCAGGCTCCATCGATGGACAATATGGCACATTCACGAAGCGAGCGCTCGCCTACTACAATACCCAACAGCAACGCAAACCGTCTGATTGGAGAACAGCCCATTCACTATCAGAACAGCAGGTTCCTATCGCCTTTGTCACCCATCAAATCACTCCAGAAGATCAGCGCTGGATCGGCACCGTGCCCAAAGATCTTGGCAACCAGGCCAAGTTGCGCGCTCTACCATACACCTCACTCGTTGAATACGTTGCCGAACGGTATCATGCGAATCAGCGTTTCTTACAGCGTCTGAATCCCCAGCTCGATCTCGACCGGCTAAAGTCCGGAGACCTCGTTGTCGTCCCCAACGTTAAGCATGTCTTCCGTATCGAAGCCATGCCCAGATCCAAGCGGTATCGGGCCCATGCAAAACGGGTCGATTGCTATGCCTTTATAAATACCAAGCAACGCATGGCAGGTCTCTATCGTGGCACAAAGCTCGTTGCTGCCTTTCCAATTACCCATGGGCGAGCACAGTTCGTTCCACGAGGTGACTGGAAGATTCAGACCATGTTGACAACCCCGTCGTTCCGCTGGGACGAACGCATGCTCAAGGAAGGCCAGCGAAGCGAATCCTTTCACTTGCTTCCACCCGGCCCAAACAATCCCGTAGGCATTCTCTGGGCAGGAATCTACAAGCCAGGCATCGGCCTGCACGGAACAAACTCCCCAGAGACCATTGGCCGCGCTCACAGCGCCGGCTGCATTCGCTTCGCCAACTGGGATGCCATTCGACTCCCCAAGTTCCTCTGCCCAGGATCAGCCGTAATCGTGCGATGATCTCACAAACGGTAGGCATTAGCGGCACCGGCCCTCAACCCGGACGAAGCTTTCAATTTGGCATCGCGGAAAGCATCCAAACTGCACAACCCAGAATCCAATAAAAAGAATCGGTCGCCTTATTCAAACCATGTGGCACGCACCTCAACGAACGGCCATCCGCCCCACTTCGTGAGACAACTTTAAAAAACACCTACCCTCACTCCAAGGAAAGGTGTGACAGTGAAACCGCATCTCCCCGCAACAAATTCTAAACGTGGCGAAGTAAGCCGACCATCACTCCCTGGATGATCAATTCGCGAGCTGGAATCAGATCCGGATATCTAGAATTCTCCGCCTTAAGGAAAGGACGGCGGTTCTTGAAAAGGAAACGCTTCAGGGTCGTCTCTCCGTCAATAAGAGCAGCAACGATGTCCCGAGCACGAGGCTGCCGATGTTCTAAAATAACACAGTCCCCTTCAACAATATGGGCATCAATCATCGAATCTCCACGAACCTTCAATGCGAAGGCTTTGGCACTCGCCGAAATGCCCAAGGACTCAGTGTCGACCGAAATACAACGATCATGAGGCGACTGCTCCAAGTCCTCCGCCATACCAGCGGCGATAGAACCCAATAGCGGTATATCAATAATCGGGCCGCGATCCAGTTCCTCGGTAAAACTCACCGCTCGCGCTTTCCCTACTTGTCGCTGGATGACTCCTTTCCTCTCCAGAGCCCTCAAATGGCTGATAGCTGCAGTTTGGCTTGAGAATCCAAAGTGCTCCTGGATCTCACGCGTCGTCGGCATGATTCCCGTGCTGCTATGGGCTTCTTTAAGGAAATCGAAGAGTTGTTGTTGGCGCGCTGTTAGCATCTGAACACTGTTCTTCGGAACACATAGCAAGCCTCAGCCGTATGCCAAGTAGAAATTAAACTTTATTCAGAGCTCCGGCGTAGCGAGCATACCACATGAACTGGCAGCGCAGCGCTCTTCCCATCCTAAGCAGCATCATTCTCGCGAGCCCATGCCTTGCCGACGACCAAGCCATTTCGGAAGCCTGGCAAACCACCCGTCGCCAGCTAAGCGAGCAAGCGACCGTGGCCTTTGGAAAATCCGATTGGCAGGAGGCGCGTCAACTCTACAACAAGATCCTGGAGCACGAACCCGAGAACCCCATCATCTTGGCCAACCTTGGAGCGATCGAATACCAACTTGGGGACTACACCGCCAGCTGTTACTACCTGGAAAGCGCCCTCGCTAAAAAGGCCGATCTCATGTCCTCCCGTGAGATGTTAGGCATGGCCTATCATCTAAACAAGAAACCTCTACGCGCAGTAGCCACGTTAGCCACCGCTGTGGCTAACCAACCAGAATCTCCGCGCGCTCACAATCAACTTGCTGTCGTCCTGCAAGCGATGGCGTGGTACGACGGCGCTGAGAAATCCCTTCTCAAAGCAATTCAGCTAGACCCAGACTACCGCGATGCCCATTTCAATCTCGCCCTCATCTACATCGATCGGAAGGCACCTTCATCGAAACTTGCGCGCAAACACTATGAAACCGCAGTTGAGTTAGGTGCCCCCCCTGACAAAGAACTTGAGGAACGCCTCAAGCGTTCGCCCTAAAGGCGTTGCCAAAGGCTACCTTCCGCCATCGTCCATTGAAATTTGCGCGCGGTTTCACGAATCAACATTGGAAGATTTTGCCGACGCTCCAGCTTGAAATGCGGTCTAAGAGATTTCTCCAACACCTCAATAGTCACTACGGGACGATCGCCATCGACATAGCCGCCTAACCAACGGTCACGTGGCGTGAATTCATCCAACCAAGTGTAGGGGCTTGTGATGACAAGCTGACCTCCAGAGCGAATAAGATCGGGCAGTCGCTCCAAACATCGAGTAGGCTCAGGAAGTCGACAGATCAAATTGGCCAGCAAAGCCATGTCAAACTGACCCACCTCTGTGGGGACATTCATGGCATCTCCCTGAATTAATTGGACCCGCTGAGGATGGGCCCCCTCTGGTAAATGAGCGACAAGTCGTGTCGTCATCGCGCCTTCATCTATACGGTCATAAGGCAATTGACCTTCAGCAGCCAACGCCTGCGCTGCCTCAACGGACGCATGAGAGAAATCTATCCCGATCACCTCATGACACTTCTCTGACAACGTGAAGCTGGATCGCCCAACGGCACACCCAAGATCCAAAGCTCGGGAACGTGCAGGCAGCAAATCAAAGTCCACCATTTCCGTCACCGCCCGCACAGCAAAGTCCAGCGCACTGTGCGGTGCCTCATCATAGGGAAGGATCTCGTCAGGCTTCCCGTAGTGGAAAAGTAAATACTGACTGATCAACCCAGGAGTCTCGTAAGGATTATTCATGCGTTCAGACCTCTAGAGGACCGCAGACAAATACGCAAAGGCTTCTCCCGAGCCACAATCCAGAGAATCTGGCGCAATCACACGCCGCAGAAGCGAGAAGCCGACGACAACTCATCTGATTCACTCCTTTTATTATATTTATCATATCAAATGGATTCTATTATGCTAAATTAATCTAAATTCCTGTCACAGATGAACCGCATCCTTATCCACGAAACCGACAGCCGCGAAGCTGTGCATCTCTCCCAGTTTCTCCAGTCTGCTGGTTTCGCCGTAGCTAGCGTGAACACAGCCCGTCAGGCCACTAGCTTCGCTCGAGAATACGAATTCGAAATCTTCCTAATAAACCTGGCCGACCCGGATGAGACGGCTTACACCACCATTGCAGAGATCAAGTGTCGCCCTCAAAAGAACGACGTTGTTGTGATCGGATTCGTCCCGCAAGCCAGTGTTCGGGCTGCGGCCGAAGAAGCAGGATGCGACGCAGTTCTGGTAAGGCCGTTCAATAATGAGCATGTGTTAAGAAAGATCTCGGAACTGCTTGAGCAGTCTTCCAAGGCGATTAAGTTAGTTGAAACCGCCATGGAAACGACTACTCCCCACTCTCAAAATTCGTACACTGCGCTTGCAGAATCTATCTGCGTTGGCGTCGAGTGGCTCAAAGTAAGAATGACCGAGCTGGGTGAACAAGGCCCTATCGCTATCGAAAGCATGGAGGACGCAGCCGCCTCACTTCGCCTTCGCCTAGAACCAGAAAAGGTGACCCCGGGATACCATCTTCCTGACTCAGTCCGTGACCGTCAAGTCCGCCACGACTTTCGTAACCTACTAGCAGCCGTCAATGGCTTCGCGGAGATTCTTCTTCTTGAAGACTACATACCCCAGGACATCGAAGCGAAATTGCGGACCATCAAGAAAGAGTCTCGCGATTTTTGCAACATGCTAGACAGTATCCGTGAGTCAGCAGCTTAGGCATCAAAGACGCCTAGTAGCGTTCCTCCATCACCATGGAGTAGGATGCCAATTCCACTATTCTTGGTTGGAGCAACCTAATCGCTTGAACCCAGTCACGTCGCGCAGAACATCCGAAGCTTTCATGCCTCGTGTCGCTAAAGCGCTCATCGCACTCCTCTGCATCGTCTCCCTACTCGATCTTTCGTCAATAGGTCTACAAATGTACGCTTGGGCGAGAATGGCTGAGGACAAGCCAACTGACATGGGCTGGGCTCAAGCGGTCGTCGATGCCATAGGCACTGATGATCCCTGCGAGATGTGCCTCTTCATCCAAAGCTAGCGCGGGAATGGGCCAGACAGCAATCGGGCCTCTAGTGTTGAACAGTCGGTTCGCCACCCCATGAGCCTCGGCACTGGAGTTCGCGTCAAACGGGCAATCATCATCGGAGCATTGACCCATCTCCATCACGACGAGAGTCGTGACGCGCGGCAAGAACGCCCGCCAGTGCCGCCTCCTGAGCTGTTAGGTTGACTGCCCCTCAATTGCGCTAAGCCATCGTTGGACAGCGCACGCCGAACGACCTTCGAACCGAGATTACTAGCACGATGCTAGTAATCTCTTCAATCGTTTTGTATATCTATGTACTCTCTTACCAATTCAATCCTATCACTCTTTGTTCTAACCACATCCATCGCCTTCGCTGGCGAACCTCAGCCCCTCCAACTCACAAACGATCATCCAATCGATCTCTGGTCCTCTGCCCGCCCCGACGGGCATGCCCCAATCGGCGTGATGGGCGACCACGGTCATGGCAAGGGAGAGTGGATGCTGTCCTACCGCTACATGAATATGCCCATGGAGCAAAACTACGACGGCAGTTCCCGCATCAGCGATTCAGAAATCCTCTCACCAACCGGCGGGAACTACCTTGTTGCCCCCCAATGGATGGACATGGAAATGCACATGTTCGGACTCATGATCAGCCCCATTGATCACCTCACGCTCATGCTAATGATCCCCTATGCTAGCAAAGAGATGGGGCACCTCCGCCGCGATGGCGTGGAGTTCCTTACGAAATCTGAAGGCTGGGGAGATCTTAAACTCTCAGGCATCTACGAACTCTATCACGGTCATCGAACGACCTGGCTTCTCAACCTCGGGCTCAGTCTCCCTACAGGCTCGACCAGCGAAGAAGATTTCATTCCAGGACCAGGCGAAACCCGTCTCCCCTATCCAATGCAAATCGGATCTGGTACATGGGACCTACTACCCGGAATCACCTACCTCGGACAGGCCGACACATGGTCATGGGGAGCCCAACTGTCAGGAGTTATTCGCTTAGGCGAGAACAACGAGGGCTACACGCTAGGAAACGTAGGCCAACTCACCGCTTGGGGAGCCTACAAGTGGAACGACCATGTGAGCACCTCGCTCCGCGTCACCGGCAAAGCCTGGGGGGACATTGACGGCAGAGACGAAGATCTTCGCCTCGCAACGAGTGTTGTTCCCACAGCAGACCCAAGACGACGTGGTGGCGAAGAAACCGATCTCTCCCTCGGCATCAATGTGAAGATGCCAGGACGTTTCCTCAGTGGTCAAAGGCTCGCAGCCGAGATCGGTGTGCCGATCTACCGGTCACTTGATGGCCCTCAGTTGAGCACCGATTGGTTCTTCAACCTGGGGTGGCAATGGGCTTTCTAACCTAGACATCCTCTCGCTGCGCTTGGTGAGAGTTATCTCCAAGCGCAGTGGGGGCACACCTATCTAACCGGAGCAACGACAACGCTCACTCTCGTAGGACTGTCGGGGTCGTACGGATTATCCACAACCGACTCCGTCGGCGCCACGGAATTGCCATCTGCTTCTGTCAAAGCACCGATAGCCGTCCTCGGAAGCTGCAGAACTGTTCGAACTATGCTACCGGCAGCTGCACAGCCACTGAGGCAGGTCAGCGAGAACGCAGCAAACAAGAGGAGGATAGAACGTTTGATCATAAACTAGGAGCGAACAGATAGATTGGTCGGTCAGCAAGCAGAAAGAGCTAATTTATCAATCACTTAGTGGCGGCGCTGAGATCTCAAGTAGAGACTGACAAAGTAAAATAGTTGCCCGATCGATGCGAGAGCGCCGACTGTGTAGGTCATCGCCGCCCAGAAGAGTGCCTTCTTGGCTTTTGAGTGATTCTCTCCTTGAGTGACCCCACTTGACTCCATCCATTGGAGAGCGCGTGAACTCGCATTAAATTCCACTGGCAGCGTGATAGCAGAAAACAACGTCGTCACCGCAAACAGAAGGATCCCAACTAACAAGATCATCGTGCTTCCGTAGGCCGCCATACCAAGGCCAGCCATAAGAATCCATTGATTCACTGAGCTACTAATCTTAACCAGCGGAACGATCGCCGAGCGGAACTTGAGAAAGGGATAGGCATTTGCATGCTGGATGGCATGCCCACACTCGTGAGCTGCCACCGCAGCCGCCGCCACATTGTTCTGGGTGAAGACGACCTCACTCAGATTGACCGTCTTATTCGCAGGGTTGTAGTGATCTGTGAGTTGACCACGAACGGCAGTAACCTTGACATCTGTTAGTCCTGCTTCGTTTAACATCTGATGAGCGACATCGCGGCCGGAGACTGGCAATGGCACCTGCGAGAACTCGGCAAACCGTTTCTGAAGCATCATGCTCGCAAGGCGACTGGCACCCATCGTGGCAAGCGTAATAATCGTGTAGACTGGACTGAAGTACATTGGGAAAAACAGGCTTTAAAGTTCTTTGAATGATGCGACCTCGTCCACAAGGTATCAACAGAGGAAACCGGGGTTGTCTAGGCAAGAATGGAATCAATCACGTGCCCGTGGACATCCGTGAGCCGTCGATCGATCCCATTGTGGTAAAAACTAACCGATTCATGGTCTAACCCTAGCAAGTGGAGAACTGTGGCGTAGAAGTCCCATACCGTGGCCTTATCATTGACCGCCCGTCTCCCGAAAGGATCCGTGGATCCGTAACTCACGCCGCCTTTGACTCCAGCTCCAAGCATCCAGGTGGTGAAAGCATCTGGATTATGATCGCGGCCTACTGTCCCGGCCTGATGGGTGGGCATTCGCCCAAACTCCGTCGTCCATATGACGAGAGTGTCGTCAAGCAGACCCCGTTGCTTTAAATCTCGAAGGAGAGCAGCTGTCGGCTGATCCAAGATCGGCGCATGGCGTTCATAGTCCGATTTGAGAGTCTTGTGAGCGTCCCAATTCATCAGGCCATCGACACCACTAGCCCGGGAACCGCAGTAAAGAGTCACATAGCGCACGCCGTGCTCCAAGAAACGCCGGGCGAGAAGACAATTTCGAGCATAGGCTGCTTTAAGAGCGTTAGAATCATCCGTCCCATAGGCACGATGCGTGCTCCTACTCTCTCGGGCAAGATCACTCACCTCAGGCGCAGCAAGCTGCATGCGGGCAGCCAGTTCATAGGACGCCATTCGGGCCGCCAGCTCGGAATCCCCTGCCCTCTCAGCCAAGTGCTTCCGGTTTAGCATCCTCAGGAACTCACGGGACGCCTCTTCCTTCTCAAGTGAGATTCCGGCCGGAAGCTTCAGATTTCGTATCGGATTGGCAGCATTGATAGAAACACCTTGATGCTGGGCCGGTAGAAAGCCGGAGTTCCAGTTTGCCTTTCCATTGGGAGGTTCACCTCGCACATCGGGTATCGCCACATACGTCGGGAGATTGTCGTTCTCACGTCCTAACGCATAGCTCATCCACGACCCCGCCGAAGGAAAGCCTTCTTGGACGAATCCCGTGTTCATAAAAAGACACCCCGGTCCATGCGTATTAGACTTCGAATGCATGGAGTGAACAAACGCCATCTCATCGGCAAACTCGCCAAGCTCGGGTAAGAGGCTGGATAAGTACTTGCCACACTGTCCCCGCCGCTGAAATGCCCACGGACTTTGCATAAGATTGCCGTTCTTACCTTGAAACGAGACCATCTCTTCCTCACCGGGCAACGGCTGACCATGATGTTTGATCAACTCCGGTTTGTAGTCCCAGAGATCCAGATGAGAGGCGGCGCCAGGACAGAAGACTTGCAGGACTCGCTTAGCTTTCGGCCGATACCCACTTGGCCGGGTCTCGGCTAGCAGGTCAGCCATTCCAATCCCCATTAGACCAGTGCTCATGCGCCCGAGAAACGCACGACGTTTAAGAGATTTTGTCAGTAAGCAAGCCTTCATCAATCCAGGTAAATTAGTTCATTCGCATTGAGCAACACACGGCAGAATGCCTCCGCTCCATGGGCTTCCAACAAATCTAGCCCCCCTCGGAGTTCATCTTCCTCTGGCTGACGTTGAAAAGCCCGGCTAAATGCCTCCCGAACTTGCTCCGTTGGCGTCCTTCCAAAGAGAATTTGCGCAAACAACGCAGCCTGATCTAGCAGAAACCCGTGATTCATAAGCGTCAGCGCTTGCAACGGCGTCGTCGTTGTCACTCTTCGTGGCGTCACCAGTGCACAATCTGGAGCATCAAAATCGGAAAGCACGTCGACTGGCGCAGCCCTAGCGTTCTGGTGGTAGACTGCACGTCGATAGGTCTCTGCACCTGGGCGCTCAAGCGGCACATAGGTCGCTACATTGTCTCTTAAGTATTTATAAAGACGAAAGCCGGGACCGCCTTGCTGCTTGTCTAGCTGACCCGTCGCCATCAGCAATGTATCGCGAACCTCTTCACCGCGCAGCCGACGTGGAGGAAAGCGCCAAAGCAAGCGCGCTTGCGCATCCACAGAAAGGGCTTCCTTGCGACGTTCACTGGATTGCTGATACACTGCTGACGTCAAAATAAGTCGATGCAGCGGCTTCATGTGCCATTGATAGGCATAAAGTCGAGTGGCCAAGAAATCAAGCAACTGGGGATGAGACGGTTTCCCTCCCATGTGTCCAAAGTCGCTCGGTGTATCAACAATTCCTGTTCCGAAATGGTAATACCACAAGCGATTCGCGAGGACACGTGGAGTCAGTGGATTGTCCGTCTGCACAATCCATTCCGCAAGAGCCCGTCTTCTCTCGGCCTCGGGTGCCTCCAGTGGTAGAGAATAACGCGCCGTAGTTGACTGAAGTGTTGTTAGACTTGCTGGAGCAATTTCTGCCCCACGCTGCGCAGGATCGCCACGTTTCATGAGGTAGGCAGGTGTGGCTGGTTGCGAGAACACTCCGGCCCAGGCTATTTTCGGAGCGGGAATGGCCCGAAGCCGAGCCCGCGCTTGAGCCAATTTCGATCCAATCTCACGAAGAGCCTTGGCCGACTGCGGATTCATCGCCAAACGCAGTCGACGTTGCCGGGCATGAGCATCACTGACTGGCGGACGGTCGTTCACCCTAGTCACAGGCGTCCATGACATGCCGTCCAACGAGACATCCAGTCGATAGTCTCCAATGAAACGGCGCTCTCCATGCGTTGGGTCCAGATTCCGCGGGCGATCACTCGAAAGAAGCACGCGACTGACACGAACAGGCTCCCCCCAAGTCAATGTTAGGACTGCATTACCATCGGTGATCCAGTGCTGACCAAACTTGCCATCATTCACCCATTGCGGGCCATAAGCTGCAGGATTATCGACAGCAATCTTCGAGGTCGCCCTGACCTCGGCTTCCAGAGCGACATTGCGCGGCTCCCTACCTTCAGTCCATACTTCGATCTCATCGACTTTGCTTCCCGCAGGAGAAGACGCATTCAGCTCAGAGTTGTGGACCGTCAGCCGCACTGACTTCGCCATCACAGGATCAAAACGATCCTCCGTGCCATAATGACTTGGCCTGGGCAACAAAAAGCTCTTCGGTAGTTCAACACTATCAAGAATGTGTTTTTCTTCTTCAGCTAGTCGCCGTTGCCAATACTCTTGCTCTTTGAGAATCGGAGCTCGGTTCTGCTCATACAAGGCTACCTCGCCCTCTGTTGCCACCACCCTCTCGCCATGATGCACACCCGCAAAGGTCGCCTGCATACGATAATAATCAGCCTGCTCAATTGGATCGAACTTGTGATCATGGCAACGAGCACAACTTACGGTCAATCCAAGGAAGGCCGAACTTGTTGCTCCGACGATGTCATCCAACGTATTGGCACGAATCTGTGCCTGCGCCTTAGGATCCTGATTGCCTACCAAATCATCGGGGCCAGCGACAAGAAAACCTGTTCCCACTTCTATCTCGGGATCGCCAGCGCCGATGACATCCCCAGCCAAATGTTCTCGCACCAGGTGGTCATACGGTTTATCGTCGTTAAAAGAGCGAATGATATAGTCACGAAAGGGCCAGGCATTCTCGATCAATGGGTTTACCTCAAACCCCCTGCTCTCGCCAAAACGAACGACATCGAGCCAATGTCGCCCCCATTGTTCCCCGAAGTGTGGGGACGCCAACAAACGATCGATCAACCGTTCCTCGACATTCAGCGATTCGTCAGCCTCAAACGAAGTCACCAGCTCAGCGCTGGGTGGCAATCCTAACAAGTCATAAGACACGCGGCGAATGAAATCCCGCCGGTCGGCGACGGGATTGGGAACGAGCTGGCTCTGCTTAAGTTCGTACTCGATATAGCTATCGATCGGTGTCTTCGCCCATTCAGATGCTTTCGGAGTCGAATAGTCCCTCAGGGGACGAAAGGCCCACCAGGTCTCGCTTTCTCCTTTCGCGAAAGGAGCTGCTACCGCAACACTCATTGACAAGGCAAACCACAGATTCACGCCCATAGTGTAGCCACCGCACTTTCACTTCCAAGCCTGTTCCACTATTACTTTTTCAGCGCTTCTAATCGATCCAAGTTCGCCCGCATCACGCTTAAATAATCCTCACCGTCACCTGGATCTCCCTCACACGGTGAGACGAGGACATTTCGTAGGCCCAGCTCCGAGACCTTTGCCGCGATTTCTTCACTTGGCTCAGCTTCCCATAAAAGAACAGTCGCCTTATGAACTTTGATCTCCTCGTACGAAGCGGCATCAACCTGCTCAGGATCTAGGTCCAGACTGGCTATCTCAAACCCATAGCGCTTTGCTAGATAATTGTAGGCAGGATGTGATGCCAAGAGTAATCGTTTTCCCCAAGCCTTGGCGAACGCCTGAAATCGCGTGTCCAGAGCCAGTAAATCTACTTCCAAGCTCGCCAGCCCACTCGCAAAGGCATCCGCGTGCTCGGGCCAACGCTTGGACAAAGATTCTGCAATCTCTTGCGCTTGCGCATACGCATTCAGCGGATCAATCCAGGTATGGCCATCAATACCCTCGTGCACGTGGTCGCCTTCTGGACCATGCCGATGCGTTGTGGCTTCCAAATACCGCACCAGATCATCCTCGAGCCCACGAGAAGTATTAACCACCCGACTCGAAGGCAAGGTCACTTTGTCTACCCATTTCTCAAACTGGGCACCGTTCAACAGAATGAAATCTGCGGCTTGGTATCGCCGCATTGCTTCCGCATCAGGCATCCAGAATATCGGATCTGCACCTTCTGGCAGTGGGCACTCGACCTTCAAATGATCTCCGGCGATGCGCTGAGCAAAGTAAGTCGTCGGGTAGAACGTCGTTAGAACGACGTCCGATCCTGGATCGCTCCTACGTTCGGAGTCGGTTCCCTTCTGACAAGAAGCGAGCAGGAAGAGCAGCCCAAAGCAGTAGTAGCGAATCATAGCTAAAGAACGAATATCGATTGAGTGACAAATAGCAGCAAATAGGCGAGGACAAAAGCCAGCGCAAGAGCTCCGCCCAGCAGAATAAACAGCTCGGACACCTGAAGACCAACCAACGTAAGACGCGCACACCCAATTCGCTTTAGCGTCTCGCGCTCACGTTGACGAAGCTTCCAGGTGAGTGTCATGACGAGGATGAGAAACAGCACCGTCATGACCATGACCAGCCCAAAGCTGGCATCGAAGAAGCGCTTCACCTTGAAGACGATGGCCAGCAGATCCCCTACCACTTCGGTAGGTGCCACGAGCTGTCTCGTATCAGATGTCACGTAGTGCCCTTTCAGTATCGTCGCACTCTTGGCGCTATCCGGAACGACAATTAGAGAAGTGAGTGGCAGCGTCTTGGGGTCACCATGGAAATGAAACGATGAGAGGTTCGCCTCAGTGATTTCCCGATAGGGGACCACCGCAGCACTCCCAATCGGCGTCCCATCTTCATCTCTGCCTAGCAGTTTACCCTGATTCTCAGGATCATCCAGTTCCTCGTGTCCGTGACCAATGCCGCCGATCACCCAAGCCGTCTTCACATCGACAAAGATCGCACTATCATCTGGCGTACCAACTGGTGCCAGCACCCCCGTGATCCGTAACCTCAGAGGTTGCTCAGCCGCAATATTGTAGAGACTCGTCTGATCCGTCAGCACATGCCCCCCAGCCTCCAACTCCAAGCGAGCCGCCACGTCATGGCCCAGAACAGCATCTCCTAGCACCAGCGGAAACGTCCCTTTCGCAGCGCGCAACTGTCGATGCTCAAAGTAGTCTAATGACGTCCCAATCACTGGGGCGTCCTGGGCTGTGTATCCCAAGTGAAGAGGGATAGCTAAGCCGCGCTCTTGCTGCTCCATCTCCTGATGATCCGCCAGGTTCAGCCGACTATCGCCACCTTCGTGGGAAAGAAAGTAGAGACTTCGCAACACTAGCTCAAACTCATTTCCGCGAGGACCTAAAACCAGAGGCGTATTTTCAGCACGTTGGGTGAGGCTACTTTCGTAGGCGCGAATCAGAAGATGCAGGTAGACCGGCAAGAGAAAAGCCAACGCAAGACATACAAGCAAGATGAGCGAACGCGCCCGATGAAAGCATAGGTAGCGCCACGTCAATCTGAGAAGACCGCCATTCACGATGAAGCCACCTCCTTGCCCAGATCAAATCGACGATCAAAGAAATCGAGCAGCGTCAAATCATGGGTCACCATGAGAAACGTCGTCTCTCGTGCTCGGATCAACTCACCCACCAAGTCTAGCACTTGCCTTGCCGTCACGCCATCCAAGTTCCCCGTCGGCTCGTCTGCAATCAGAATTTCAGGCTGAGTGATCAGCGCCCGGGCAATCGCAACGCGCTGTCGTTCCCCCTGAGAAAGCTGATGCGGAAATCGAGATGATTTATTCGCCAGCCCTAATGCGTCAGCCAAGCGTTCGCATTCCTTGCGAACGCTCTGCGTGAGCGCTAGCGCATTGTTGATGAAATAAGGTAGAAGCATGTTCTCTTCCACCGAAAGGTAGTCGAGCAGATCGAGTTCCTGAGGAATGGCCCCCACCCGTGTGATGCGAAGTGATCGCTTTTCGGCTTCATCGAGCTCACCCACGGTCCTCCCCCCCAAGCAGATCTCCCCAGATTC
>JAACDM010000021.1 GCA_009936795.1 Verrucomicrobiaceae bacterium
AGGGAAAGCGCCATTGCTCTGCCTCCACCACCCCGTCCACTCTTCGGCATCGAATCCGTAGAGCCGCTTTACGCCACGGAAAAGACCGACTCGACTAAAGATACCGAATCACGTTTACCTGCTAGCTAGACCGACAGTGAACCTGCCTATAAAGCGCTAGAGCGCGTGCTCGATGAGGAGCGGTTGTTGGTCCTCGACAGGGTTCTCTTACCGGCGGACGAGTTGCCGCTCTTCGCGGTGGACTGAAAACGCAGCTTTGCGATTACCGAGAATGTTTTTCTGCCTAATCAGAGCCTCTGCAAAGCACTCGATCGACCGGCAGCAGTCGTGAGGCCAACAAACAGGCCGTATAGCCCTTGGTGGAAGGAGCATCTCAAGCTTGCCGCTTCCCCAGCAAGCTTGACCGCCGCGAAGATTTCCTGAAATCTTTGAGATCATGGAGACCATTTCCCCTTTCCTACCCCTGCTCCAAATACTAACAATGCGGCGAATCTGATCCCGTGAACGAAAAGCAATGCTCTAGCAATTCCACATGAAGAAGACGTTCACCAATCACTCGCTGACCATGCTCCGCCGGGCCCTCGGCTACGGCATTCTGGTGACGATGGCCTCGCTTATTTCGATTGGTGTCTATGTGCTCAACAATCGTGCCGATCTACACCTATGGCACGAGGTGGATCTCGACGAAGAATTCAAGACCTCCTCCGATGTCGATGATTTCGCCGACTATCTAGCGCTCGAAGATCGGCTCTTCGCCCAGTTGGAGAGCGAGGTGTATGCCAACACGCCTGCAACTGAAGGGCAGAGCATCAACAGGTTCGAAAAAGGCAGCATGATGGACCCTACCAGCATGAAGACCAATTGGAACCGGACCTTCGAGCTTACTCAAACTTCACCTCGCGCAGGCGTCCTGCTCCTTCACGGAATGTCGGACTCCCCCTACAGCCTACGCCATCTTGGAAAGACCTTCCACGAGGCAGGTGCCTCTGTCATCGGCCTGCGAATCCCTGGTCACGGAACGGCCCCAAGCGGACTCGTGGAGACCACGTGGAAAGACATGGCGGCCGCTGTCCGCCTGGCAGCCAAACACCTCAAGGAAAGCATCGGCGATCGCCCCCTCTACCTCGTCGGCTACTCGAATGGCGGGGCGCTCTCGGTGATCTACGCGACCGAAAGCGTCAATGACCCTTCCCTACCTCGTCCCGATGGACTGCTTCTACTGTCTCCAGAAATCGGCGTTTCCAAAGCCGCCGCCTTGGCCGTGTGGCAAGGGCGGATCGGACACTGGCTCGGCCTTGAGAAGCTCGCATGGAATTCCATTTCGATGGAATATGATCCCTTCAAATACGGGTCGTTCGCAGTGAACGCTGGAGATCAAGCTCACCGCATCACGACCGAGATCGACAAGCGCCTTGGTAAGATGGCTCAGGACGGAGCCATGCAAAACTTCCCCCGGACTCTGGCCTTTCAATCCTCAGTCGATGCCACCGTATCCACCACCGCACTGATCTCACGTCTCTTCGACCGACTCCCGGATCAAGGCCACGAGTTGATCCTCTTTGACATCAATCGCCTTGCTCTGGTCGAGCACCTCCTGAGCAAAGACCCTGCGGACCAACTCGAAGGATTGCTCGCCGAGACCGATCATACTTTCTCTCTAACCGTTGTCAGTAATTCCATGGAAGAGGGAGTACCGTCCCTAAGAGTCCACCTCCGGCGCCGTGAAGCAGGCACGATGGAGACCATCGAAAAATCTACCGAGATGTCGTGGCCGGATGAGACCTTCTCACTATCCCACATCGCCATTCCATTCCCCGAAAACGACTCCCTCTACGGCAGTGGTGAAGGTGGCAAGGTTCCAACCCTTGGAAACCGGGCCCTCCGCGGTGAACGCGGAACGCTCCTGATCAGTCCGGGCGAAATGCTTCGGCAAAAGTGGAACCCGTTCTACTCTTGGCTCGAACAGAAAAGCCTGACCTTCACCGAACTCGACTCAGTAGAGTGATCCAGACGCCAGTCACTCTCGCTTGTCGACGCCGTCAGCAGGAATATCGATCATGGTCTCGTCCCTTTCACCAGCCATCAGAACCACGAAGCAACTCCCCCCCCCCGGTAGCCGCTGCGGTCCTGACCGTTCCGCTTTTCGCCGACGACACGTTTCCGTCTTGGAACGACACCGCTCTCAAGAAGGCTATCATCGAGTTTGTCGAAAAAGTCACCCAAGCAAGCTCCGATGACTTTGTTCCGATTTCCGAACGGATTGCGACTTTCGACAACGACGGCTGCCTGTGGGCGGAGCAACCCATGTATTTCCAGCCGATCTTCATTGTTGATACGAGCAAGGAACTCGCACCCCAACACCCCGAGCGGAAAAACGAAGAACCCTTTGCTTCAGTGCTCAAGGGTGACATCAAGCAAGCGCGTGCGGCCGGAGAAATAACCCTTCCACTTACTAACATCAATACTACACTTACCTCATTAACAAATGGGTTTTATAGGCAAAATTGCTTATCGTTTAACTATTGCTCCCCTCCAACCTTAGCGATGCGTTCTCGACAGTGTTGACCAGATCACCAAGTTACTATTCTCTAATAGTAACCGTAAATACTACTATCAAATCCATTAGTAACACAACGGGTTCTGACACTCGAATTACAATATTGCCCCACTCTTAGTCACAGACCCATGTTATTCCTGCCACGCTTACTCATTGTCTTTTATCTCAGTGTCACGACTGCAGCAATAGCGCAAACCGCTATTCAGAATCCGGTCCCACCGCCACCACCAGAAGTCCTTCCGCTCATTGGCCGCAGCTATTCTAACGACAGCAACAACGACGAATTCACTGAATAACCGCTATCGACCAGAACACTTACCATGAAACATCTTGCCCACATTATCGCAATCATCACGGCCATCGCGTCTTTGCCTCATGGCTCAGTCGCGGCTCAGGATAAGACTAACATCGTCTTTATCTTCATCGACGACCTGGGATGGGGCGATGTTGGTTGCTATGGCAACGATTTCATCGACACCCCGCGTATCGACCAGTTGGCCAAGGAAGGCATTCGTTTCACCGATGCTTATGCAGCCGGTGCTGTTTGTTCGCCATCGCGATGTGCTGTGCAATCTGGTCAGAATCAAGCGCGCATCGGAATCACGGCGCACATCCCCGGGCATTGGCGCCCCTTTGAGCGCGTCATCACACCACAGACAACGATGGCGCTGCCGCAGGACACGATCACGGTTGCCGAATCGCTCAAAGAGGCTGGCTACCGGACCGGCTATGTCGGCAAATGGCACCTTGGTCGTGGAGACGCATTTGGGCCGGCTAAGCAGGGCTACGACTTTGCGGCGGAGATCAATGGCGCCCATCTTCCTGGCAAGTACCGAGTGACTGGTCGGTCTGACTTAAAGCCTGAGCCAGATCAATTCCGCACCGACTTCGAAGCTGATCTCTGCGCCAAATTCATTAGCGAAGAGTCTGACAAACCCTTCTTTCTCATGCTCTCCCCATATGCCGTCCATATTCCACTCGCCGGCAAGTCAAAACTGGTGGAGAAGTACAAGGCTAGAGCCAAAGCACGCGGACGAGGTCTCCCACACCCGGTCTACGCAGCCATGGTCGAGGAAGTCGATGCACTGGTTGGCCGCGTTGTTGACGAGATCGACGCCCAAGGGCTCACGGACAACACCATGATCGTCTTCACCTCCGACAACGGCGGCCTCTACCGCCGCTACGACTATCGCGAGGCCGCCGACAACAACGTCTCCAGCCTCGCCCCGCTAAAGGGCGAGAAGGGCTCCCTCCACGAAGGCGGTATCCGCGTCCCCCTAATCGTCAAATATCCTAACAAAGCATTACCCGGCACTACCTGTGCCGAACCTACCCTCAGCTATGATTTTTATCCCACTTTCGTCGCTGCCGCTAGCGGATCCCTACCGGAGACCCAAACCATCGATGGCGTCAGTCTCCTTCCACTTCTCGGCAACCCCAGAGCACAACTAGAGCGCGATACCATTCATTGGCACTACCCACACTACCATCACGATCGCCCCGCCAGCGCGATTCGTGAACGCGATTGGAAACTGATCGAGTATCTGGATGGCTCGGGTGATCTGGAACTCTATCATCTCGCCAAAGACCTTGGCGAACAAACAAACCTCGCCGCCAGACGGAAAGGCAAGGCCGCCGATCTGAAGAAGAACCTCAACGCTTGGCGCACCGAAGTCATCGCCAGAATGCCTATCCCCAATCCCAGCTTTGATCTCGATCGCGCTCACGAGTGGTGGAGCATGCGCACGGGGAAACCTGTCGCCAGCGACAAGCGCAAACGCTTTCCTCAGACGGAGAAAGAATTGTAAGGTCTAGAGCTGGCCATCGTTGGCATAAGCCCCCAGCTTCAATCGGCCATCCGAGGAAGGCTATACTATTCAACGATTGTCATGAGATTTTTGGGAATAGACGCAGGGTTCCAAAGAATTCTCGAAAAGTGCTCGGATCATCGAACGTAGCCTAGGGCTAATCCATTAATTCAGATTTTCACCCAAGTGCTTATAGCCCAGAGGTTTAGAAACGATTCGAAGTGAGAAGCTTTACG
>JAACDM010000149.1 GCA_009936795.1 Verrucomicrobiaceae bacterium
AAAGAGTGGATGCAGTCGAGCCACTCCGGAGCACCGCTTTTAGCGGATGCTCTTGCGCTTCACAAGACGAAGACGTTGTCTGAGCCTACTGCTCTTGGAAAGATCCCTGGATTGATCTGCAACAACCGCTTCTCTATTGCCTTCCGTCTATCACCGAAAGACGTGTCTGATGGGGCCATCCTCTCAAGTGAGTCGCCAGGAGGCGAGCGTCAGGGAATCCTGATCCGATTGAAAGACGGGCATCTCCGTTTCCAAATCATCACCCGGTGGATCGCTGGTGTGGCAACGTTAGAGACCCTGCAAGCTTTGGAAACGAACGAGACGATACATGTGGCGATGACCAATGATGGTACCCAACGTTCCAAGGGCATGTGCATTTATGTGAATGGGAAGCGCGTCGAGACGCGGGTGCTTCACAATACGAATAGCAACAAATCTGGTGACAATCATGGTGCGGCCATGAAGTTTGGAACGAGCCCCCATGTGGCTCCCTACCAAGGGCAAATTGAGGACCTTCGCTTCTATGTAAAGCGAACTCTAACCGAACGTGAAGTAAGCTTGCTCGCTGCAAGCCAGGGTGAGGAAGCGGTACGACACCGCTTTCTTGAGCACGGGGCGACAGGTCTTCTCAAAGAGTTGGCAATGGAATTGAGGGCGGCCGATAAGGCATTGTTAGACTTTGAAGACGGATTGCCGACAAGCATGATCATGGAGGAGCCTACAGAGGCCAAGCCAACTTTTGTTCGCGATCGTGGTGTCTACGATGCCATGGGTGAACGCGTGAATCGCGGTACTCCAGCAGTCTTTCCAGCCATGCCGAGGCGCTTTCCTAACAATCGGTTGGGCTTTGCTCAATGGCTTGTCAGTGGGGATCATCCACTGGTGGCTCGGGTGACCGTAAACCGTTATTGGCAAAGGCTCTTTGGGCGCGGGGGGGTCAAGACGGCAGAGGACTTCGGTGCCCAAGGTAGCCCTCCTTCGCACCCTGAATTGCTCGACTGGTTAGCCGTGGATTTCATGGAGAATGGGTGGGATGTACAGCACCTTATTCGCCAGATCGTTTCCAGTGCTACCTACCGGCAGTCTTCGGTGATCACGGAATCCCATCGTTTGCAGGATCCTGATAATCGCCTTCTCAGTCGTGCGATGAGGCGGCGATTGTCTGGGAATGTTCTTCGGGATCAGGCGCTCTCTGTCAGTGGGCTGCTGGTCGAGGCCCAGGGTGGTCCTTCGGTCAAACCCTATCAACCAGCTAAGTTGTGGCAAGAGGCGAGTAACTTTAGTTACAAGGTGGGCAAGGGTGACGATCTCTATCGCCGAAGCCTCTACACTTACTGGAAGCGGACATTAGCACCGCCTGCCTTGGCGATGCTCGATACCGCTGATCGCGAATGGTGTTCGGTAAGGCCGAAGAGGACGAACACGCCCTTGCAGGCTCTTACATTGCTCAATGAGACGGCGTTCTATGAAGCTGCCAGACATCTGGGAGAACGTTTCATCTCAAGGAAGGGAAGCTTGTCTGATCAAATCGCCTTTGTCTTTCAGGCGCTGACTTCCCGTCTTCCGACGAAAGAAGAATCTGTGGTGCTGGAGAATGCTCTGGTTACTTACACAAACGCATTTGCCAACGACGTCGGCGCAGCGCGCGCGTCTCTCCACGTTGGACAGTCGCCTGTCCCTAAAGAGATCGATCCGATCGAGCTGGCCGCAGCGACAGCGCTCGCAAACATGCTACTTAACTTAGACGAAGTCACGACTCGAGAATGATCGCTCAAGCTCTTCATGAACATTCTCGTCGCCAGTTTCTCCAGCGGGCGGCGGGCGGACTCGGCGCTCTTGCGTTGGGACAATTAGCCCACGGAATGGCACCGGCGACTGTGGCGCCGAAAGCCAAGCGTATCATCTACCTCTTCCAGTCTGGTGGACCGCCTCAGCTCGATCTCCTCGACTACAAACCGCAACTGCGAGCGCATCAAGGCGACGATGTTCCGGACTCCGTGTTCAACGGGCAACGCCTTACCGGCATGACTGCTGGCCAAACCTCGTTTCCGGTCGC
>JAACDM010000150.1 GCA_009936795.1 Verrucomicrobiaceae bacterium
AGCAGCTAAGACAACTTTATTGAAGAAAGTTGTCGGGTTGTCGGATCGACCCGGGGGGCGTGTCGAATGACCACTACCGCGATGGACTTTCCTGACCAACTGCTTCTCGCCGATTATGTGGAAGATCAGAGCGAGGAAGCCTTTCGACAAGTAGTCGAAAACCATCTCAGCATGGTTTACCACACGGCGCTTCGCCGCACTGGAAAGCGCCTCACCTTAAGAGGATGTTAGTCAAGAAGTCTTTACTATCCTGGCGAAGAAAGCACCGCGCTTGCATTTGCGTTCTGGACTAGGCGGTTAGCTACATCAGACTACCCTATTCGAAGCATCAAAAGCCGACGAGCCGCCAAGATGAAAGAACTCGCTTCTCAGTCATCGGCACACAATGAGACAAGGACTTGGAATGAGGCCCAGCCCGTTCTAGATGAAGCCGTCGAAAGCCTTCCTAACAACGACCGTAAAACAATCATTCTTCGCTTCTTCGAAGAGCAGAGTTTCCGAGCAATCGGCGAGGCGCTTGGCAAGAGCGAGGACACCAGCCAGAAACAGGTTTCCCGCGCTCTCGATAAGCTTGGCCTCGTTCTGAGCCGTCAAGGTTTTGCGGCCTCAACAGTCCCTTTGGGAACCTTGTCGTCCTCGGAGGCAACCAAAGCCGCACCTATAGCTCTACAACATTGGGTAGCCCAAACTAACCTGGCAGTAGTTCCACACCTCACCACAACGACGCTCATCTCCAACACACTTATCACCATGAGTTACGCCAAAACAAAGACCGCTCTCCTCGTTACGGCAATGGCTGCTGTCCCCATGGGACTTCAGTGGAACAAGATTCAATCGCTCAAAGAGCAAATCCAGTCCGCACCTCGGCCAGCAGCATATGCAGCTCAATCAGCTCAGGTGGAACAATTCTCTACCAAGCTGGAGATTGCTGATTCAGCGCTAACGAAACTCAGGAAAGAGACTACAAATCTCCTTGCAAAAGCGTCCGCATCCTCCGGTGAGACGGCCTCGCCCATGACGAACATAGCAGACATGTTTAGCATTCCCGCCATACAGGGTGACATTCGCCAACAGATTCGAGGTCAAGTCATGTCCATATTTAGCGATCTGCTAGACTCCTTCGACCTCACGCGCCCAGAAATCAAGGATCTTGAAACCATACCCACTGATAAGCTCATGCTCGCTACCACTAAAGTTATTAAGATCATGGACAAGTCGCTGATACTAACATAAAATTAACGCTAACATAATGTATAAGGAGGAAATGAAAGGCTTCGACACAGTGACTCGGGATACCTATGGCGACGACATTGCGGCCAAAGTGAAGCTCTGCGAGGAGTCGACAAGCGAACGCCAAGAACGCACCGCGTTTAAAACCAACCTAACCAGTATGGGCTTAGAAATTCCGTTCGAGACCGAGGAACAACTCATGGCGATAATGTATGAAGAGCGCAAGGCCTTCAGTTTTGCCCACAACTTCAACAACACCACCGATCCAACCGTTCTCGGAAATCTGAACGACGATACCTCGGCCACGATAGAACCCGAATACGTCCAGCTACACGAGCGCTTCGAAACACGAGCCGGTGAACTCCTTGAGGGCGAGACTCTTGACGTCTTCCAAGCCAATCGGTCAGCTTCCGCGATCTCATGGTCAATTCGATGAGGATCAGCCAGCAAATGATGGGCGGAGGGAAGCAAAAGTAGGTAATATTAAAAATTCTATTTTCTACAGATATTACTCTTGATATGGTTGATATTCAGGAGATGAAGCCGACTATGAAACCTCCATTCGGCCTCATGTGCGCACCATGACAACTCGCCTCTCGCTCATCATCCCCCTTCTTGCCCTTGGACTCTCCGCCCAATTGGCCCACAGCGCTCAGGTGCTTTGGGGTAGTGCTCGCCTCGCCTTTAACTATGTCAGCACTGGGGAACCCAATGCCCTGGGATCAGATTTCACGTTTCAGCTAGGATCTTTTGATCCAGATTTTACACCGACGGCGGACAATATCAGTTCATGGCTCGCTCACTGGACTCCCGCCCAGAGTGTCGACTATAACGCAAACACACGTTTCTTCACAGGCTCGTACTCCCTTCAGACGACGGCAGCTCCATTCACCTCAGCAAACCGAGCTTACATCTTTGGATTCAATCGCTGGGCGACAAGCGCAGCTAACTCAAGCGCAGAGTGGATCCTGGCAACCGCCCCCAACTGGCGCTGGCCAGCGGCTGTTGGCGGCATTGCACCACCCGTGCAGTGGTCCATGTCAAACGCAGAAACAGTGGTCCTAGGCACTGTCAATGCCCCCAACTCCTCTACCCATATGCAAACAGCCAAGGTAAACACGCTACTTGAGTTTCTCAATCTAGAGTTATGGGCAAAGCGCTATGCAATCGGCACTGACGATGCCTCGCTTGCAGCAGACTTCGATGGCGACGGCCTATCGAACTTCGAGGAGTTCGAACAAGCGACGCACCCGCTCAAACCTAATGAAACAAGCACGCCAATCGAAACGCGCGCTCCAATCATCGAATTCGTTTCGGATAGCAGCGAGCTTTTTACGGAGCTCGGCTTGTTCAAGCTAGGCCTACCGAACGGTGCTGCGCTTGTTCCTGAAGTCTCCTCAGATCTCATTACCTGGCGACCTGCTACAGACGAGTTCGACGTCACCGATGACTCTATCCTCATCTACCGCGTTCGTTCTAAAAATCCGGCGGTAACGGGTGAAGCCCGATACTACCGCATCGCAGTAGAGCTCCCCTGAGGGGGGCCTCATCAGCCAGCGCTGCCACCAATGAATGGTAGCCGTGCCTAGGGGCACTCGTTATACTTCGGTATGGTCCGGCAAGCTGCCTTCATTCTCACCCTTCTCCTAGCGTGTAATCAGGCTCCGGATGGTCCAGAACCAAACGCCAAAGCAGCCAAAGTTCACCGGGTTCTCGTCAAACGCCCCTCCCCTGGCTACCTCTTCGATCGGTTCACTGATGCCTGGCTGGACACCGATTCCTACGAGTATTTCGAATCCTTTCTTCAGGCGCGTTCTTCCGATCCAGGGACCTCTGCAGACCGACTTCTTCTATCATACTTCTATAGCAAACAACGGGAGAACCTCGATGCTCTGGAGCAGTTTCAACTCGCATTGGCCCTAGACCCTGGAAATGCCGAAGCCTGGTTGGAGAAAACCAAGTTGGAATCCCCCAGCCTCGAGTTCTCCCAAGCTCAAAACGACCTCGCCGAGGCTTCCAAAGCCAATCCGAAAGAGGATCTCCGCATCAAGATTGCGAAACTGCAAGGCCAACTCAATCTTAGACTCGATCAAACTCAAGAAGCGTTAAAGGCGTGGCAACAGCTTCTCAAAGACCATCCAGAAGATGACGATCTGTGGGAAGATCTCATTGATGTCCAAGCAAACGAAGGCCTCTACCAAGAAGCGATTCAAACGACGAATACGCTAATTGCCCGCACACAGGATCCCTACCAACAAGCCATTCGCAGGCTTCAATTAGGCGGTCTATATCAACGCGCAGAGCAGCGAGAGCAGGCCTTGGAGACCTTTAACAAGACTCTCGAGCAGACCGGCGCAGACAGTTGGTTAGAGAAAGAAATCCTCGCCCAGATCGAGCGCGTGTTGCGCCGAGCCGAAGACATCACAGGTCTTGCCACCCATCTCCAGAAACTCATCGCAGCTCACCCTCGAAGACTCGCACTACACCTACGCCACGCGGATTTGCTAGTTGAGACCGGCACCAAGGAAGAAGCCACCGCAGCCTTCGAAGAGATCCTGCGACGCACGCCCGGTGAACTACGCTTTCGTGAGGCCTATGTCGATATGCTAGAAGAGTTAAAAACGTTGCTCAGGCGATCAAACAACAGAACGTCCTCATTGAATCCAATCCGGAAGATGCCGAACTCCTCATGCGTCTCGCTGAACTCCATCACTCGTCAGGCAACCTTCCAAAGGCCCAGAACGCCCTCGATGCTTACCTTGAACAATCTGAAAAGAGTGAGTACGCCTATCTCCGTGTCGCCCGTTTACTTGAACGCTACCTCATGCCATAGGAAGCTGAGGCCACCTACAACGTCCTAACTACATCATATCCTGAGAGCCAGGCCGCTTGGGAAGCCCACGCTGCGTTCCTGCACAGGAATGACCAAATACCTC